>JAPKZX010000031.1 GCA_026393575.1 Actinomycetota bacterium | reverse complement strand
GAATGACATGGTTTTTTCGGAACCAGTAACCTGTGTTGAAACACGAATGGCGTCAGCCATGGGAACTCCCTTGTTTGTGTGTTGTTGTAGTTCCGCCTACAACCAGCCGGTTCCCAGTCGGCAACCCCGCCCCATGGCGCGAGATAATCGACTGACAACCGACAACAATGAAAATGGTGTTGGCGGAAGGTTTTGTTATCGGCGAAGGCCGAGTTGTGCAATGAGTTCGCGGTAGCGAGCAATATCGCGGTCACGAACGTAATCGAGCATGCGACGGCGGCGACCCACCAACATCAACAAACCACGACGACTGTGGTGGTCCTTCTGGTGCACCTTGAGGTGATCCGTCAGTTGATTGATGCGGTCAGTAAGGAGTGCGATTTGCACTTCTGGTGAGCCAGTGTCCGTACCATGCTTGCGGTACGTCGAGATTGTGTCGATCTTCGGTGACATGTTGAAGCCTCATATTCCTTTGTGAGAGAGGGCGCCAGCCCCAAAAAACCAGGGCGGGCATCACACGTGCGCCGGAGCCCACGAGGACCCTTTCAGGCTATGAGCCATCTCCCAGTGCCCACAACCCCCCTATGCGATTAGTCTCAACAGTGTGTTCACGGGAATTATCGAAGAAAAGGGCTCCGTTGCCGACCGAAATGGCGCTCGCTTGCGCATTACGGCAACCACAGTGCTGGAAGATGCTGCCATTGGGGCTTCCATAGCCGTCAACGGCTGTTGCCTCACCGTGGTCGAACAAGGGCCGAACTGGTGGGTGGCTGATGTCTCTGAAGAGACCTACTCACGCACCAACCTTGGCAATCTGAAGCCTGGCGACCCTGTCAACCTTGAGCGGCCCATGGTGGCAAATGGTCGCTTTGGTGGCCACATTGTTCTTGGCCATGTTGATGCCGTGGGCGAAGTCGTTGCTCCTGTGCCACAACTTGTGGTGCGCATTCCAAAAGAACTCATGCGTTATGTCGTAGAAAAAGGAAGCTGCACAGTCGACGGCATCAGCCTCACCGTTTTTAATCTCACCGAAGACACATTTGAAGTTGCGGTCATTCCGCATACGTCTGCAGTCACCACTCTTGGGCATCGCGCACCAGGCGATGCAGTGAATATAGAAATTGATGTTCTCGCCAAGCATGTTGAACGATTGATGAGTGCGCGCTGACATGGCCGACCTCGGAGATCTTCGCCAGCGAATCGATGCCATTGACGCTGCCCTTGTAAATCTGCTTGCTGACCGCATGAACGTGTGCCGTGAAGTTGCAGAGATTAAAGAAACCACTGGCGCTGCCGTTATTCAGCCACAACGCGTGCGTGATGTTCTGTCCAGTCGTCGCCAATGGGCAATCGATGCAGGAGTTGACGCCGACTTCGCTGAGCAACTGTTTCGCACGCTGTTGTCAGAGACACATCGCATTGAAGGTGCAGAGTCGCGTGAGGAGTTAGCTCCGATAAAACTTGCTGGCGATACACAGCGAAGTGAACTCGACACAGTGGCATGCCGCATTGATCATGTCGTTGTTGCTGTTGCAGACCTTGATGCTGCACGAAAGTTTTTTGATGGCATGGGTTTCACCACCACAGCAACCGACGACGCATCTGTAGTCAATGCTGAAGCAGGCGGGGTCACCGTGGTGCTCGTTGGCGCCGATCACAACGCAGCCGTCCACAAGCGTCTTGCCGAACACGGCTCAGGAGTTCAACACATCGCCATTGAAGTACTTAATGCAGGTTTCACTCGTGATGCACTCGACGCAGCCGGAGTACCGCGTCTCACCGATGTGGTGGTCGATGCTGAGGGCCATGAGCAGGTGTTCACCGCCCTCGACCCGGCCACTGGGGTGCAATTGAGCTTCATTAGCCGTACGGGCCACCGGGTACCCATGAGCAGCCACAACGTTGCCGCCATGTTTGAAGCCATCTCTAACTCCACCACGGAGTAGTTGCCACGGTATGGTGATGATGCGCGGCCAAATGGGCGCCATCAGACATTTCTTGCTCGTCTGAGGGGTTCGACCGCCACTGGCATACATATCCACCGGATTCACCTGAAAGGTGCTGCCTTGTCGCGCAACTTCACCCGAGAAGACATCATGTCAACTCTCCCCCTCGATCAGTCATTTATTGACCATCTGATGACATCGTCTCTTGACGACCTCATGAGCAACGCCCGTGCACTGCGTGATGCCGCACACGGAACACGCGTCACGTTTTCTCCCAAAGTGTTTATTCCTCTCACCATGTTGTGCAGAGACAAATGCGGCTACTGCACATTTGCTCAACCTCCTGCGCGTCTTGAGAAGCCATACCTCACTGCAGAAGACATCTTGGTTATTGCACGTCAGGGTGCGCGCAACGGTTGTCATGAAGCCCTCTTTACATTGGGTGAACGCCCCGAAGAGCGTTACGACGTGGCAGCAAACTGGCTACGCGACAACGGGTATGACTCCACAGTGCATTACCTGCACGACATGGCCAAGTTAGTTCTTGATGAGACAGGCCTCTTGCCTCATGCAAACGCTGGCGCGTTGTACCACGACGAACTTGCCCTACTGCGTTCAGTATCACCATCACAAGGGATGATGCTTGAATCACTGCGTGATGATCTGGAATGTCACCGTGGTGCACCAGACAAAGAACCACAACGCCGCATCAACACACTGTGTGAAGCCGGCGAACTGTCTATTCCGTTCACCAGTGGCATCTTGGTTGGCATTGGCGAAGAGCGACGCGACCGCATTGACGCTCTTGCACTTATTGCAGCGGCGCATCAGCGATACGGACATGTACAAGAAGTCATCGTGCAAAACTTCCTGCCAAAAGCTGGCACCGCAATGCACAAAGCACGTCCGTGCCCTGAAGATGAATACCTCTGGTCCATTGCAGTTGCACGACTCATCCTTCCTACATCAATTCATCTTCAAGCACCACCGAACTTGTCTGACGACTTTGGCATCTTGCTCGATGCTGGCATCGACGACTGGGGTGGCGTTTCGCCTGTCACTGCAGACCACGTGAACCCAGAACTCCCGTGGCCTGCACTTGATCGTTTGCGTGAAGTCTCTGAAGATCGCGGCATGGTGTTAGCACCGCGACTCACCATTTATCCCGAGTACGCAACGAACCCCGAGAAGTGGCTAGACCCTGCACTGCACTTCCCCGTGATGGACCGTTGCGATGCTGAAGGACTTGGCCGTGACGACCCAGGTGCATTCTGGCCAGAGAAAGTCACAGCTGCAGACGTTGTGCACGACGGCGCTGAAGTGGTGCTCGTTGGACACAAATCCACGCAGTGGTACTCAGGTTCCAATGTGAAGCCAATGACATTGATTCCACATCCCCGACCAAGTGCAACCGGCCGTGTCGCTGAAATCATCGAAGGCCATCGCAATGGCCAAGAACTCGGCGAAGAAGAAGTAATTGCATTGTTCGCTGCGCGTGGCCCAGAAGTGGGATACATCGCTGACTATGCCGACGAACTGCGTTTCAATGCAGTGGGCAACAACGTGACCTGGGTGCATAACCGCAACATCAACTACACGAACGTATGCACATACAAGTGCAAGTTCTGTGGCTTTTCCAAAGGTCCTCTCAGTCTGAACCTTCGTGGCACTCCGTACTTACTCACTCTCGACGACATTGCTGCTCGTGCAGTGGAAGCAGCAACACTTGGTGCAACCGAAGTAACACTGCAGGGCGGTATTCACCCTGACTTCGATGGTGACTATTACATCGACGTCACAAAGGCAGTGAAATCTGCAGTGCCCGACATGCACGTTCATGGTTTCACCGCGCTTGAAGTAACTGAAGGTGCACATCGCAACGGTGAGTCGCTTCGCGAATATTTGCAGCGATTGAAAGATGCTGGACTTGCTTCACTTCCAGGAACAGCAGCAGAAATTCTCGATGATGAAGTGCGTGCCATTATCTGTTCAGACAAGGTGAACACTGAAGAGTGGTTGGAATGCCACCGTCAGGCCCACTCCATTGGCTTGCACTCAAATATCACCATCATGTTTGGCAGTGTGGAGAACACAGCATCATGGGCAAAGCACATGCAGGTCACGCGCGACCTGCAGAAAGAAACAGGTGGCTTCACCGAATTCATTCCGTTGCCTTTCGTGCACATGGCCTCCCCCATTTACTTGCAACGCAAAGCACGACGCGGACCAACATTCCGCGAAAACGTTTTGATGCATGCAATTGGGCGCATCTTCTATGACGGCCTCATCGACAACGTGCAAGTGAGTTGGGTAAAGATCGGCACTGCCGGCGCAGCGCAACTATTGCAAGCCGGTTGTAACGATCTTGGCGGCACATTGATGGACGAAAACATCTCTCGTGCAGCAGGCGCTAATCATGGCCAGATGATGACCGAAGGTCGCTTCGGAGAAATTGTTGCACCAATGCGTCGCACTCTTGTGCAGCGCAACACCGCATACAAACATTTGTCGCCATCGCTCGGCGAATAGTTACTGCTGTTTGTAAGTCTGCACCGCAACACGTGCGTGCTCGACATCTAGTTTCAATTGAGTCTTTAGTTCATCGATGCCTGCGAATTGTTTTTCGCTACGTAAAAATGCCACGAAGGTCACTGCTGCATCTTCTCCGTATAGATCTCCGGCAAAATCGAGTAAGTGAGCTTCCAACAAGGAGTGTTCTGCATTGACGTAGAACGTTGGACGACGACCCAGGTTGATTGCACACGCGTGTTCGCTGCCATCTGGACGGCGATACAAACCGGCATACACACCGTCACTTGGCAGACACATGCCGTTCGGTATCTCTACATTCGCTGTTGCAAAACCGATGGTGCGCCCGCGTTGATCGCCTGTGACCACAGTTCCACGCACTTCTAATGCACGACCCAATAGACGAGTGGCAGTTTCTATTTCTCCACCGGCCAATGCACGACGAATAGCTGTGGAACTAATGGGTTCATCTACTCCGTCGGCGCGAGGCACCAGAACTACTGGCTCACACGTGAAGTCATGACGCTCGCCCATTTCGCGCAACAGCGTGATGTTGCCCTGACGCATGTGGCCGAAGTGAAAATCAGACCCAACAATGACCGCCTGAGTACGTAAGGCATTAACAATCACTCGCTCCACAAAATCAACGGGTGTTTCACGAGCCTGTTCGGGCGAGAACGGAACAACCACAGTCGCATCAACGCCGGTGTCTGCCAAAAGTTCCAATTTCTGTGCGGGGTTTGTCAGCAGCCGTGGCGCAGCATCAGGACGAATGACGCTGGCAGGGTGACGGTCAAAAGTAACGACAACACTGCGAGCGCCTAGTTCGGCAGCGCGAGCTTGCACTTGTGCAATGACAGCGCGATGCCCACGATGAACTCCGTCGTATGCGCCAATGGTGATGACAGCGCGCTCGTTTGGCCACGGCGAAACGGAAAGATCTGTTACTACAAGCACGGCATAAAACGCTATCTGCCACCAAAGACAACAGTGGGTTTAGCAATTCGCTCTCGCCACAACTCAAAGACCGCAACGAGGTCACCTTGCTCATTAGTCACTGCCCACGGTCCATCGCCGTCCCATGCCACACGTGTGCGGCCAAACAGCACGTCATCAATTCCTGCATCGTCCAGCACATGTAAAGGCATATGTCGCACCAGAGCGTTCACCGGCAACAGCACAGGCTCTTCCAACGTGCTTGCTTCATCAAGAGAATACGAGCCCGTTGTATGGCGTCGCAGAGTACGCATATGCGCGCCTCCCCCCAATGCCCTACCAAGGTCTGCGCCGAGAACTCGAATGTATGTTCCAGACCCACATCGAACATTGGCGCGAATCACCATTGGGTCATCTGTTGATTCCACAGTGAACGAGTGCACAACAATTGGGCGCGCTTCTCGTTCAACTTCAATTCCCTGCCGAGCAAGCTCATGCAATCGCACGCCATCAACTTTGAGAGCAGACACCATTGGTGGCACTTGCAAAATGTCGCCCACAAATTTTTCAGCAATGATTCGTCGTACCTCATCGATATGCGGCGCAGACATGTCGTACGTTGCGGTGACAACACCCGAATCATCCAAAGTGTCGGTCTCTGTTCCAAACACGAACTCGCATGAATATGTTTTGTCCATGTCGCCAAGAAAACGAATGAGTCGCGTGCCGTTACCCACACCCACCACAAGCAGACCTGTTGCATCAGGGTCCAATGTTCCGGCATGACCAATGCGCTTCTCACCTAAATGTTTCCGCAATGCGTACACCGCGTCATGACTCGTCATTCCTGCTGGTTTATCCAACAGCACCAATCCATGCACCACGGGTGGCCGTTTGCGGGCCATTGCTTACTCTTCGTCGTCTGTTGACGGATTTGGTGCGATGTCTGGCTTCTTGCGAAGCAGTTCTTCAATGCGTGCTGCACTGCGAATCACTTCGTCGGGACGGAAGGACAAAATTGGTGTCTTGCGAGCATGCATCTGGCGATTGATCGATGCCTGCATACGTGGCCGGAATTCATTGAGGGCCAAGATGACCCCTTCGTCGCCTTCTTCTCCAAACATGGAGTCGAAATAGACGATCGCACGGTTCATTTCGGGGTCCACATCGATAGCGGTAATGGTCACAAGGTCGAGGCGTTCATCATCAATACGAGTCAGCTCGTCGCCAATAACCTCGCGCAGCACCTCGGAGAGGCGTGCGGTACGGGGGTACCCATGAGATGAGCCCCCTTTGGGCTGACGGCGACCCGATCGTGGGCGTTGCTTTGACACGACCTATACGATGGCACATCCATGAGTGATTCGACGATGCCTTCACAATCGGGAACTTCTTCCATCCCTCCTTTTCGTTACTCGGCACGCCTTGCAGCCGACATCGAATCACGCTGGCAAGACGCCTGGGATGCACAGGGAACCTTCCATGCGCCAAACCCCGCAGGGCCGCTGAAAGATGCCGTAGCCGTCGGCAATCGCCCAAAGGCATTCATTCTCGACATGTTCCCGTACCCCTCTGGTGCAGGTCTTCACGTGGGACACCCACTCGGGTACATCGGAACCGACGTGTTTGCGCGCTTCAAGCGCATGCAGGGATACAACGTTCTTCACGCTCTTGGCTACGACAGTTTTGGTCTACCTGCCGAACAACACGCCATCACCACCGGCATTCACCCACGCGTGAACACGGAATCAAACATTGCGAACATGCGTCGTCAGTTGCGTCGTCTCGGACTTGGACATGACCCGCGACGCAGTGTCAGCACTACCGACGAATCCTTCTACAAATGGACTCAATGGATTTTCTTGCAGATTCATGGCGCTTGGTACGACACAGAGACTGAACGTGCACGACCAATCGCAGATTTGATTGCTGCATTTGAAAACGGCGACCGCCCAACTCCTGATGGTCGAGCATGGTCTGCACTGAGCGCTGGCGAACGACACGACATCATTGACGACCACCGTCTTGCGTATTTGTCGAATGCACCTGTGAACTGGTGCCCCGGATTGGGCACCATTTTGGCAAACGAAGAAGTAACCGCCGAAGGACGCAGTGACATCGGCAACTACCCCGTGTTCAAACGCAATATGCGTCAGTGGATGATGCGCATTACTTCGTATGCAGACCGACTCCTCGACGATCTTGATCGTCTTGATTGGCCAGAACCAATCAAACTGATGCAACGTAACTGGATTGGTCGCAGCGACGGCGCTCGAGTTTCGTTCTCTACATCTGCTGGCGACATCGAAGTGTTCACCACGCGACCCGACACATTGTTTGGTGCAACATTCATGGTGCTTTCACCTGAGCACCCACTCGTAGATGCGCTCACCACCGCAGATCAACGTACGCAGGTCGCTGCGTACCAAGCAGAGGCAGCAGCAAAAGCAGACAACGAACGTCAAGACGATTCACAGAAGAAAACTGGTGTCTTCACTGGCGCAATGGCAACTAACCCAGTTACCGGCACAGACATCCCCATTTACATTGCCGATTATGTCCTCATGGGATACGGCACTGGCGCCATCATGGCTGTGCCAAGTGGCGACCAACGCGACTTTGCATTTGCACGTGCATACAACTTGCCAATCGTGGCTACACAAATGCCACCTGCTTCGTGGTTTGATGCTCGCAGCATTGCACCGAGCGCAGACTGCAGTACATGGCCTGAAGCGTTTGTGGGTGATGGCGAATACATCAATTCAACAAATGATTCCATCAGCTTGAATGGACTCACCTCAATTGTCGATGCCAAATCACGAATGAACGCATGGTTGGCTCAACACAATTTGGGTGAACCCACCACTACGTATCGTTTGCGCGACTGGCTCTTTTCACGCCAGCGCTACTGGGGTGAACCGTTCCCCATTGTGTACGACGAAGATGGTCGCGCATACGCAGTTCCTACTCAGGCGCTTCCCGTGTTGTTGCCAGAACTTGCAGATTTCAAACCGACTGCTTTGTCACCCGACGATGCAACAAGTGATCCTGTTCCCCCACTCGCACGCGTTACCGACTGGACTCGAGTAACTCTCGACCTTGGTGACGGGCCACGTGAGTATCGCCGTGAAGTGAACGTCATGCCGCAGTGGGCGGGTTCATGTTGGTACGAGATGCGCTACCTCGACCCCACCAACTCAGAAGTTTTCATCGACCACGAAGTAGAGCGCTACTGGATGGGGCCCGAGCATGAAGGACACACCGGCGGCGTTGATCTCTATGTAGGTGGTGTTGAGCATGCTGTGTTGCACTTGCTATACGCACGCTTCTGGCACAAAGTTCTTCACGACCTTGGGCATGTCTCAAGTGAGGAACCATTCCATCGCTTGTTCAACCAGGGCTACATCCAGGCGTACGCATATCGCGATGCTCGTGGCCAAACAGTTCCTGCCACCGAAGTAGAAGAGTCGGGCGACAACTACACCTGGCAGGGCGAAACGGTTATCCGTGAATACGGAAAAATGGGTAAGAGCCTCAAGAACATCGTGACTCCCGACGAGATGTACGAAGAGTTTGGCGCAGACACCTTCCGTTTATACGAAATGGCAATGGGCCCACTCGATGCCAGCCGTCCGTGGAATACGCGCGACGTAGTTGGCATGCAACGCTTCCTGCAACGCCTATGGCGCAACATCATTGATGAATACACAGGTGACTCAATCGTTGTTGATGACGCATCACCAGAAGAATTGGTTCGTCACTTGAATCGCACCATCGTTGGCGTAGAAGATGATTTTGCTCACCTACGCTTCAACACCGCAATTGCCAAGCTCATTGAATTCAATAATGCGCTGACCCAACATGTCTCTGCACACAAGACTTCACCTATTTCATTGGTAGAGCCTTTGGTGCAAATGTTGTCGCCGTTGTGTCCACACCTCGCTGATGAGTTGTGGTTCCGTCTAGGCCACGATTCCACAGTCACCTATGTACCCTTCCCCGTTGCTGACCCGAGCAAGTTGATTGAAGACACAATCGAAGTTCCTGTTCAGATCAATGGCAAAGTGCGCGCACGAATCACTGTTGCGCCTACTGCATCGATTGAAGAACATCTTGAACTTGCACTGGCTCTTGAACCCATCATTGCCGCACTCGACGGTAAGACACCTCTGAAGACAATCGTGGTGCCTGGTCGCACTGTGAATCTTGTCGTCAAATAGTTCATTCACACATATTTCACTGTTGTTCCACCAGTCCATCGCTTCGGTGGGCTAAACATTGTGTGTGGCAATTAGCGAAGTAGAGATGGCAGTTCCCGCCAAGAAAACAATTGCCCTTGTGGCGCACGACAACATGAAAGATGAATTGTTGCAGTGGGTCGGAGCGCATCGTGACGAGTTATCTCGCCACACTCTCGTAGGAACAGGCACCACCGGACGCCTAGTGAACGAACAAACAGGTCTTGCAGTGGAGCGCCTTCGTAGTGGTCCGTTAGGCGGCGACCAACAAATCGGCGCTCGAATTTCTGAAGGCGAAGTTGATGTTCTGTTGTTTTTCTGGGACCCACTAGAACCACAACCCCATGATCCCGACATCAAGGCTCTCTTGCGTATTGCAGTCGTCTGGAATATTCCGGTGGCTTGCAACAGAGCTTCAGCTGATTTCATCATGTCCTCCCCATTTATGGATCTCGATTATGTGCGTCGAGTTCCCTCACACGACCGCTAAGCCATGACCCAGTTCTTTCAGGTGTGGTGCATCGGGCTCGGTCTTGCGTTTATCTGGCCACAGGTATGGCGCGCAGTTCGTCACGACACCTCCCATGGCATCTCGCCCTTCGGTCTCATTCACGGACTTGTTGGTTCAGCGCTATGGCTTACATACGGCCTCTTGCAACAAGACATCGCAGTGTGGTTTGCGAACATCTCATTCATACTGGCGCAGACAATCATTATCTCCGTGGTGTACCGACACGGGAAAATACCGAGACAAGTTATCTTTCGCATCGTCGCCGCTATGGCTGCGCTCGGCTTACTACTCACACAAGTATCGGCGACACCTGTTGGCTATCTAGCCATCGTGGTGAGCGGTAGTTCCATCATTCCGCAACTCATTCACGTTATTCGCACAGACAACCTGCACGGAATTTCCATTTCGAGTTACACAATCACCATTGTCAACTGCATGTCATGGCTGGTGTACGGATTTGTTGTAGACGACCTCATGATCTCTGCACAAAACTTTGTGACTGTTCCAGTGTTTATCTACATGACGCTAAAAGCAGCGAAATGGCGAGCAGATAATCCGAACTACGTCTCTGCATCTGCCTAACTAGCGCAGATACTTCTGAGTCGATGCAATCACATCAACTCGTGGCGCAACTTTTTCAAACATGATGAGTCGTGTCACGCCATCAGCAACAAGTTCCTGGTGAAACGGATGCGAGGGGTCTGCGTATTCGGGCTCAAACCACGACCACACCGACGTATCAAAATCAGCTCGGTTCCCACTTGCCTCTCGCGCTACACGCAGTAACTCACTTCGGTCAGGGTGATTGAAACGGGTATTCACGCCATCGGTAGTTGCTCCGGCAATACGCGCCAATGCCGGACTGTTGATGCCCACAATGATGCGCGGCTGAATCGATGGCTTTGGAAATCCATTGAACTCTTTGTCTCTGTCGTCTGCCCAGATAGAACGCATCACGTCAACTACTTCAACGAGGCGCGCATGCCTCTTTGCCATAGTGGGCAGCAGTTCAATTCCCAAAGCAGCGTGTTCCGCACCGTAAGGGCCACTTGGTGATGCGCCAGACCCAATACCGAGCGTAAATCTGTTGCCCGAAATTTCTTGAATACTCGAAACAGCATTGGCCAACAAACCAGGGACACGATTGTTCACATTGGCGACCAATGTTCCAAGACCAATCGTGCTCGTCGTTGCAGCCCACGCGGCAAGACTCGTAAAACACTCCATCATGGATTCAGCAGCAAACATCTCTCCAGAAAAGTGATCAAGATTCCACAGGTTTGAGAACCCAGCTTCTTCTGCAGCAAGTGCGGCTTCACGCAATTGACTCCACGGGGCTGAACCTTGATTGAGTTGAATGTCAATAATCATCAGCGATTATTTTCCGTTTCAGATGATGAGGACTGCACCCATTGCTGATTCACAAATGGAAGAACACGCTGAATGTTTGATACCCATTCGCCATAACGCTCTTCTTGGCGCCATTGACACAATGTTCCCTGCACCCAATGACCATGAATGAGGGTGTCAGTCATTCGAGTGGGGTCTGCGTATTTACCTGCCCATGCAGGAATATCCATCACGAGAGGCAAACCCTCTCCTTCATGATCTATTGCAGATATCTGCCGCAATGGTGCAAGACACTCAACTTCTTCTAGGCGTGGCGTGTGACCCACTTGCATCATGGCTGCCCACACTGAAGCACCCGTGATCTCTGTAGCAACAACACCAGATGGATGCGTTCCCATCACTAAGTCTCGTGCAGAACTAATCGCAGATCGAGCAATCTCGGCAATCACCGTGTCATACGCTATTCGCTCAACAGGACTGTCGGCATACATCGGAGCAAAGCCTGTTGATGCATCGCCGTAGCCAATGACAGAACCATGTGGTGCTGTCATCAATACTTCAAGCATCTTCAACATTCCCAATAAGCGCAAGTTGTCGTCTACCGAATGGAATTCATCCATCGCAAATCCGTTGAGCGCTATTCGTGTTCGGTTCGCAGAGGCGTCCCAGTACAGACCTGTCAATCTGCCTTCAACAACAGATACTCCATTAGTTTCTTCGCGAACGATGTCGGCAAGATCTGCAAGAGACGAACCAGTCCAACCAAGATCAACCACCAGGTGATGTCCGGGCTCTAACACGCCACACGAACGCAGATGCTGCACCATGCGCATCCGCAGTTCTACTGATGCTGCGACAATGGCATCTGCATTTTTTACCAATACGTTGCGCGCCTTCTCTGCGGATAGTTTCACGTTGCGCGCATGGTCTGACACCAATGCGCAACCCACACGACGTTCAAGGCGTTCCACAGTTAGTTCCTCATCGTCACCAATAAAGCGAGCGATTGTTGATTCGTTCACCTCTGTGAGACGTGCGCGCCACGCAACAGAACGCGAGAACGCCATGTATGAAGCCGGCGGTAGTTGCGAGCCTGACGACTGCAATGAACTCCATACCTGATGCGCCAAATATCCATCACGCGCCACGAAATGAACGCCTGTAATTTTACGATGTTGCATCACGCGCTGAATGTCAAGAATTTGTGCGGCAATAACCATGGCTACGAGCCCACTGCCGATTGATGCAGCAACATCAACAATTCCGTTCGCGGCACTATCGCGTTGCCACGCCTCGATGCGTGAGAGCGGCAATACCGCTGGCGTCGTGTTCTCCATGAGGCGATGAGACGACAGCATAGAGAGATCCAGATGCGTACGAAATCCGTACTGCTGAGGTATAAAACCGTCTGCCAAGACATTGTCTCCAACATGTAGACAGCGGCCATTCACGTTGGCTGATATCGGAGCAATGGCCCCCGAATCTTGTTTTGTTTGAATAGTGCGCGCCACTGTCTCCCACAACGTTGGTCCTTCCACACGAAGAGACCGAGACAGCACTCCCGACTTCATCGCCCCGTGTTCAGAACTAACAAACACCTGACCTGGTTGCACCCATTGCAGCCC
Source organism: Actinomycetota bacterium (assembly GCA_026393575.1). Lineage (GTDB taxonomy): Bacteria > Actinomycetota > Acidimicrobiia > Acidimicrobiales > Ilumatobacteraceae > UBA2093. The sequence goes on along the minus strand of JAPKZX010000031.1, from coordinate 9,037 downwards.
AACGGCCTGCAACATGTTCACGATGTGCGCAGACGACATGTAGTTATCGCTTACGAAATACACATCAAGTCCACGAGTACGGGCAAGTTCTGCAAGCGTGCATCCAAGCACCACCGGGCGTGCCAACTGAATTTCTGTGCTGTGCTCCAATTCATCCAGCATTGCCACTTCTTCACGGCTCAACACATGAGCGGCATCAGACGCCAAGTTCTGAAGAATCTCACGCAATGTCACATCATGAGCTGGGTGCGAGATGGCCTTGAGCGCACGAGCTCTGTGCTCTGCTCGTACACGCCGCAATGCAAAACCTTTCCACACGCGGCCATGCATAGATACCAAGTGTTCTTCCATGTGAGCAAAGACGTGTGTTGGTTGCGCAACGGAGCGCGTCACTACTGTGTCAAATACATCCAGAGTCAACACATCTATTTGCGAGTGCTGCGCAAGAATCTCTTCAGCATTCAGGTTCATGCGCCACGCCTCACAATGCGTCGCACGCGACGACTCACTGCCCAATACGTACGCACCGGATCTTTCGCCACAATCTTCACTAATGCAGGCACATTGCGACGTTTCTGTGGTTCATCTGCAACGTATGCAGCAATCGCTTGCTTGCCTTTATTCACGCCATTCACTTCAGGTTCTGCCAGCCAACGCGCGTGGAGTTGTTCGCGAATCTTGTGATGAAGATCAATACCAACAGTGATGGAGTTACCCGAAGAGCTCTCACTCTCTGGCGTGCGTGTGTGATAGTGCGCTAGACGTTCAGGGAGAAAGACAAACCCACCCGACAACACTGCGCGGAGATTGAACTCCCAATCACCAAGAACTGGCAGTGACGAATCGAAACCGCCAACATCAGCCAGAAGTCGACGACGAAAGACTGCAGCAATTGGTGGGAACGTGTTGTTGCCAATCATTCCGTCATACGTGAGGCGTTCTTGAGTGAGGTAAAACTCTTCAGACTTCACCGGCCACACTTTGCCGTTCTTATATGTCTCATGGATACGAGTGACGCCCGTAACAACTGCTGCAGCCGAAATGTTTGCGCGCAATCCCGAAACTGCAACTTCGAGAAACTCGGCATCCCACGAATCATCATCGTCATGGATGGCAAAGAACTCAGACTCGGTTGCAGCCAATCCCCTGTTCGAGGCCTCTTCCATTCCACAACGGTCTTCAAGGTGCAACACGCTGATGTTGCCAGTGGGCGTGGAACTGCGAGCCACATCGACAACAGCATCTACTACGGACCGATTGCCACCATTGTTGACAACGACAAGGTTCCAGTCAGTAAATGTCTGCTGCTGCACACTTGCAATGGCCCGAGCGAGCAAGATTGGACGTTCATACGTCCTCATCACGATGGATACTTGCTGCATGCCTAGACGAGCCTACTCATGAGGGAAAGAAGCAAGAGAGCAACACTGGTGGAGCTGAGGGGAATTGAACCCCTGACCTCTTGCATGCCATGCAAGCGCTCTGCCAACTGAGCTACAGCCCCGTATTCGGGAGCCTCACCTTACCAACGGCGTCGGCATCGTCCTAGTGCGGACGAATTATTTGGCCCAGGGCGCCGGAACGATGTCTTTGTACAGACGCTCGATTTCGTAGAAACGGCGTGCTTCGTCCACAAAAATATGCACCACTACGTCGCCGTAGTCGATGAGGACCCACTGCTGCTCGCGCGTGCCTTCGGACCTCATTGGTCCACGACCCGTTGCATCGCGAACAGATCCGAGAACCGAATCAGAGATGGCACGAACAAGTCGACCGTTTGATGCGCTTGTGACAACGAAGTATTCGGTAATGCCAAGTACTTCACCAACCGGCAAAACAATGATGTCTTGACCTTGTTTGTCGTCGATGACCTGAGCAATAAATGTGGCTAATTCCAGAGATTCTGAAATTGCACTGTTGTTTTCGGTCACTTCGGCTCCGTTGTAGTTGTAGACGTCGTGGCACCATTGCCAAGGAATGCAACAAAATCGTTCCCCAGCACGATACGCAGATTCACACCAGTAACTACATCGATTGTCGAGACATATTCAAGAGGTCCGAGAAGCGTGGCAAAGGTTTCTGCTTCAACCCGTGCAAGATCATCATTGAAGTAGGCCACCGTACGTTCAACAGGAAGATCATTCACTTGACGCACGAGAACAACATTGGCTCCCATATATGCAAGGCGGGTCACTGCTTCGCGAGCAATTGCGGTGCTAGCAAAGGGAACATCCACCATCACGGCTATCCCATTAGAGGTAAGTGACAGTGATCCGGGCAGAACACTTGCCATCACCATCAAGATTTCTCCACCATCTAGTGAATACAGATCAATATTTGCTGGGTTACGTTGCGCATCAGCAAGAGCTGTTGCAGTGAATTGCCACACATCAACTTCTCCACGCAAGAGTGCTTCGAAATAACTCTGTGTCGTTGGTAAATCTGGCATGTCGGGCAGCGATGTCGACGTAGTTACATCGGCCCCATCCGATGGCACCGCAGCCACACCTGCGCGCGCTACTGCACTCCATAAAGCCTTTACTTGCGCAAGCCTGCTCGACTCGGGAATTCCCTTTTGCGTCGCAACAAGACCGTCGGCGATTTGTTGACCCGTAACTGTGGTTGATTCTGCAGGAATCACTACCACTGGTTTATTCGATGCATCAGTTCCAATAATTGGTTGCGTCATCGTGACTGGTTGTGTGCCGACTGGGGCAAGTAATGCTGCAAGTTCCGCGGATGAAACATCATCTGCAAAATCAAGAGTGACGTTGAACAAGTTCTCTACATCAAAGCGCAATGCATCAAGTCCGCCCTCGGCATATCCGTCGGCAAGCCTGCTTGGCGCTTCACCTTTGGCGACATCAGCTGCTGCGCCAACTGGAACAGAAATAATGGTGCCGCCATTGCCGCCAGGCGCAACCGCAAGCAACGCAATCGCCGTGAGTTCTTTGTTTGCGTTCACTACTGCAAGCAAATTCACTTTTGTTTGCGGAATGTCAACAACAACACCTTGGTCGACCTTGTCTCCACCCGATTCGTTCAACAACGAATTTGCGCCCACAACAATGCCACTCGGCAATGCGATCACTGTAAGAACCGAAGAGACGACTGCTGCCATCATGCGACGGCGCCGACGTGCAGGTATCGCTGTCATGACATCACCTCATATAGATGGTGTTGCGCGATGATTGCCTGAACAGTGGGTGACGTCATTGCGTTAATCGACGCACCTGTTGCCACCGCTGCACGAAGATCGCTACTTGACACATGAACTGGATCCATGGTGACTACTTCATGGCGTGCGCCCTGCACGGCACTTGGTACAGAAACTATGTCGGACGAACGATTCACTATGACGAGCGTAGAGAGCCTGAGTACGTCAGACAGACGATGCCACGTATGCATTCTTTCGGCCGTGTCTGCTCCCACGATGAGAAACATCTCTAGAGATGGGTCGGCGGCCTTCGTGGCTTCCAGGGTGTCGACCGTATAAGTAAGGCCCTGCCGGCGAATCTCTTGGTCATCAACGCTTAGGCCTAAGAGTCCATTCACCAGCGCCTCGGTCATGGCCAGGCGAATCGCCGAGTCGGTAACGACCCGTTCGCCCACTTTTTGCCAAGGCTCATAGGCCACCACGAAACGCACCTCGTCAAGACTCAATTGACTCATCGCCGCATCGGCCATAGCCAGGTGCCCAAAGTGGGGCGGGTCGAAGGTCCCGCCGAGGAGACCCACTCGGCGAACAGAGGGACTAGTCACGTGGCGAGTGTATGAGGTCTGCGCCCCCTCGCCTGAGCAGCCCGAAAACATTTTGAAATTGCCCCTAGCCAGGGCCACAGGCGCGTGTTATTCTCATCAGTCCCCCGACTAGGAACCCTCCTTGTTGACACTTCCATGTGCCCGTTGCCACGGTGCACATGGGAACAACTACTACGAATTAACGGTTGAACACTGCATCATGAATGACTCAATTGGTCTCTATCTCAACGACATCGGCAAAGTTTCTTTGCTGACCGCCGAAGACGAGCGCGAGCTCTCTAAGGCCATCGAAGCCGGCCGTGACGCCGCAACACGTCTTGAAAACGGCGAGCGCGGAGCAGCCCTTCGTCGTGACCTGCGCAATGCAGCCACTGCAAAGGATCGCTTCATCCGCTCAAACCTTCGCCTCGTTGTCTCCATTGCACGTCGCTACCCATTGCCACAGGGCATGGACCTTCTCGACCTCATTCAAGAAGGCAACCTTGGTCTTGAGCACGCAGTCGACAAGTTCGACTGGCGCCGTGGTTTCAAATTCTCCACATACGCAACATTCTGGATCCGCCAAGCAATTGGTCGTGCACTTGACCAGAAGGCAAGCCTCATTCGTATCCCTGGTGATCGTTCTGCAAGCCTTCGTGCTGCATTGCGTCAGGCTTCTGGCGACGGCGAAACACTCGACGTTGGCAATGCTGAACTTCACCGCCTCACTACTCCTGTCTCTCTCGACAAGACCGTGGGCGACGACGGCGACGCAACACTTGGTGACCTCATGGACAACGGTCAGGGAACTCCTGAAGATGCCGTTATGGCCATGGTCGACACCGAATTGCTCGACGAACTTCTTGGAACACTCGACGACCGTGCTCGCTACGCAGTCGAGGCACGTTTTGGACTTCTTGACGGAGAGCGTAAGAGCTTCCGTGAAGTGGGCGAAGACCTCGGCGTTACTGCCGAAGCTGCTCGTCGCCTCGTGAGCCGTGCTGTTGAAGGCCTACGCGATGATGCCGAGCGCATCCTCGCCGTCTGATCGCCACCCATCGTCAATAAATCCTTTGCGCTGACCCCTGGTCTGGCGCAAGGCTAGGAACCTTATGGCACGCAGTTGGACTCCCCAGACCTGGCAGACATTTCCTGTACAGCAACAACCTGAATGGCCGAACAAGGTTGCGCTTGATTCTGCACTCGGACAAGTCAGTAGCTTTCCTCCCCTGGTGTTTGCCGGAGAGGCTCGTTCGCTGCAGACTGCATTAGGAAAAGTTGCCGCCGGCAATGCGTTCTGATTGCAAGCCGGCGATTGCGCTGAAAGTTTCGAAGAGTTCTCTGCAGTCAACATTCGTGAGAAATTGCGCGTCATCTTGCAGATGGCAGTTGTACTCACCTATTCAATGGGTGTTCCTGTTGTCAAAGTTGGTCGCATGGCCGGCCAGTTCGCCAAGCCACGTTCGTCACCAACTGAAAAGATTGGCGATCTTGAATTGCCGTCCTTCCGTGGTCACATCGTGAATGATGTGCACCCGAATGCTGAAGCACGTACTCCCGATCCTCAGCGTTTAGTGCAGGCATACCATCAGAGCGCCAGCACATTGAACTTGTTGCGTGCATTCACTAAAGGTGGATTCGCAGATTTGAATCGCGTGAATGCATGGACGCAAGAGTTTGTTGCATCAAGCCCAGAAGGCCAACGTTATGTTGAGCTTTCTGCAGAGATCGAGCGTGCTCTCAATTTCATGCGTGCCTGTGGTGTGGATACCGAGAACTATTCAGCCCTGCATGAAGTCGACGTGTACACAAGCCATGAAGCACTCATTCTTGGGTACGAAGAAGCACTCACTCGTCAAGACTCATTGACCGGCCAGTGGTACGACTGCTCTGCACACATGTTGTGGATCGGTGAACGCACTCGTCAATTAGATGGTGCACATGTGGAGTTCTTGCGTGGCGTTGGCAACCCCATCGGTTGCAAAGTTGGCCCCACCACTTCCCCAGAGTTTGTTCTTGAATTGTGCGAAGCACTAAACCCTGCGCAAGTTCCTGGACGACTCACATTGATTAGCCGCATGGGTGCAGACAAAGTGGAAGATTCACTTCGACCACTTCTTCACGCAGTGCGCGATGCTGGTCACCCAGTCGTATGGGCATGCGATCCAATGCATGGAAACACCATCACTGCTCCAAACGGTCGCAAAACTCGCCACTTCGAATCAGTTGTCGACGAGATTGCCGGATTCGTTCGTGCACACAAGGCCGAGGGCACATGGCCTGGCGGAATTCATATTGAACTCACTGGCGATGATGTCACCGAGTGCACCGGCGGCACGGACGACATCACAAATGACAATCTTGATGATCGTTACCAAACCATTTGCGACCCACGCCTTAATGGTCGCCAATCACTAGACCTCGCCTTTCGCGTCGCAGAACTTATTCGCGCCGGAGCCTGATATGTCGCTTCTCAATGCGGCATGGGAACTAGCCGAGTCCTGGCCCGTTGACAATGTCTCCATTGGAGTGCGTCACGCCGGTGGCACCGAATCATTCGGCGATATTCAACGTTCGCAACGCATTGCATCGGTGAGTAAACCACTTGCCGCTTGGGCTGTACTGATTGCTGTTGAAGAAGGCAGCATCAATATGGATGACGCAGTGGGTCAAGCAGGATGCACTGTTCGTCATCTGTTATCTCATGCTGGCGGTTATTCGTTTGACGGCGCCCAACCCATCACTCGCCCCGAAACAAAAAGGATTTATTCAAATACCGGGTTTGAGTTGCTCGCAGAACATGTGGAGCAGAGCACGGGTATTGCATTCGTTGAATACCTCGATGACGCAGTCTTTGCTCCCTTGGGTATGCACCACTCCTCTCTTCAGGGTTCATGCGCAAAAGACATTCATTCCACAGTGCACGACATGATGTTTTTTGTGGATGAGTTACGTCAACCAACTCTCATCGCTCGTGAAACATGGCTGGATGCCATCTCTCCAGTCTTTCCCGACCTAGCAGGAGTAGTTCCAAGTGTTGGGTCGTTTGACCCTTGCCCATGGGGACTTGGAGTTGAGATCCGTGGACACAAGACTCCGCACTGGACGGCTACACGAAATTCAGCTTCTACCTTTGGCCACTTCGGTGGCATAGGAACTTTTCTGTGGGTTGACCCTGTTGCCGACGCAGCATGCGTGATGTTTGCTGAACGAGAGTTCACCGAATGGGGCATGCAGTACTGGCCAGTGTTTAACGATGCTGTCCTCGCCGCATTGTCACGCTGATATGCCTCGTTCGTTTCGTAGCGGACAACGTGTTCGTGTCTCCACAGTAGACACTGACGGATTACCCATGGTTCGATACGGAACTGTTGGCGCCGATGCTGTTTCCAATGGACGAATCGCAGTCATATACGACGACCTTGCCGGTAGCGATCTAGTGGATGGTTCAGAGATTGAATTACTTGATCTTGATCTCATTGAACTGCGTCTCACTGGGACAGACCTACTGAACGACACATCACTTCGCGCTGGTCTTGCAGAATTGTGGCGCGCGGAAGTTTCACGAGCTGGACTTGTTATAACCACGTTGTTCCCTATGGAAAAAGGTGATGTTATTGGTGTGGCCGATGGCGAACATTTCCTTCTCGCTGAATTCACATACAACGGCGAAACCTGGGTGGTACGTGGCGCCCTTGCGTCAGATGACCCCACTATGGTTGTCATTCGTGCCGATCGGATGAATCGGTGGAACGGATTCATTCACTGATGGCAAACGATCAACAAGAACGCGGCTTGGCCAAGTTCACCATGGGTATCGGTCCACTCCTTATTTGCGCATTCGGGGTCACCGTCTCGAACAGCATGATTTTTGCCGCGCTCAGCGACTTGCAAGACAAGTACGGCTTTAGTGCTGCTGGCCTCGGGTTTATTTCTGCCGCCGGATTTATGACGTCATTTATTGTGCAATTAGTTGTCGCACCATTTGCAGACCGTGGCGCACCGAAGCGTTTGGTGCTCGCGGCACTTGTTCTGGCATTTCTCGGTTCTGTGTTGTTTGCCTTTGGAAACAATTTGTGGATCTTTGTAGTTGCCCGCGCACTGACGGGTGCATCATTGGGCACGAGCGGCCCCGCTATCAAAGCAATCGCTGCCAACATGGACAAGAACCGGTCAGCAGAACGATTGGGACGTCTTCGTGGCATCGAGCTTGCTGGCTTCACAGGCGGACCTTTAATTGGTGCTTTATTGATTGGCCCATTCGGACTGCGCGGAGCATTCTTGATTTTTGGTGTCATTGCAATGATTGCTTTTGTCATTGTTGCACCAAAGGATTTACCGCGCCTCCCCACTACCAACGAGTCTCGACGACCTAGTTATGAACTACTTCGTATTCGCGCTGTGCGGGCATCTGTACTTGCATCGCTCACTTTGTTTATTCCAGTAGGAATTTACGACTCACTATGGGATCGATATGTAACAGACCGCGGTGGAAACAACGTGATGGTGGGAATGACATTCTTGTTGTACACCATTCCATTCATTGTTCTTGGTGCTGCGGGCGGTCGACTCTCTGACCGACGCGGACCTGCTCGCATGACAGTGATTGGTATTTTCTGCACTGTCCCACTTGTACTTGTGTACGGGTACTTACCCAATGCGTGGCTCCTCGTTGGTTTTGCAGTTGTAGAGGGAACCATCGGAGCATTGTCGATACCTGCAACGCAATCGCTTATGGCAGCCGTTGCACCGAAGGGTCGTGCTAGTGCAGCACAAGGTTTGAATGGAAGCGGCGACTTGTTGGCCGGAACGATTATGTCTTTTATTGCGCCAGCGCTCTACGGCTCGTATGGACCAGGTGCAACATTTGGATTCGCCGCAGCATTGATGACGATATGCGGAACGGCCGTGGCCCTCATGTTGAGAACCACGACCGTTACCAGTACTTCTGAGCAATAGCTCGATTCAGTTGTACGAAGCGTTGATTACTTCAAACGCTCGATGATCATTGCCATACCCTGGCCACCACCGACGCACATGGACTCCATGCCGTAGGTCTTGTCTTCCCACTGAAGACCGTTGATGAGGGTTGTCATGATGCGAGCACCGGTCATACCGAATGGGTGACCAAGTGCAATACCGCCACCATGGATGTTCAGTTTGTCCATTGGAATTCCAAGGTGCTTTGCTGAAGGAAGAACCTGTGCAGCAAATGCTTCGTTGATTTCAACAAGATCAATCTGATCGATTGTCATGCCGGCGCGCTTGAGTGCTTGACGGCATGCTTCGATTGGAC
>JAPKZX010000053.1 GCA_026393575.1 Actinomycetota bacterium | reverse complement strand
TATTGGGGGAACATTTCGTTGACGGCTTTTTCAAAACGATGGAAAAGGGCTTGCATGCCTGGCTTGTAGCCATCTTTTCGGAAAGCCTCTAGGAGGCCTCGATACCACTGACGCTGGTAGTCGTATCCAACATTGAATTTTGCCCAAACTGTGTGCTGCTCTTCGGCACTACAGAGGCGCAAGTCGGCCACGGTGTTTTCGGCGTTGTACGTCTTGTCGGCAAGTGACACCAGTAGCGCCGAATCATCGACTTTCTTTGAAGTGATTTTCTTTATGTACGGGAGCTTGCGCTCTTCCCACCAGAAAGTATCTTTCTGTTCCTTTGACCAATCTTTTTGTTCACACTTGATTTGTTGCTTCCGCTTGAAGGTTGTGTCGGTGCAACCCCACACAATGTCGGTCACTTTTTTGCCAACGAGAAGTTTTAGTTTGGATTTCTTCTTCGGCGTGTCTTCAAGAAGATCATGCAGGAGCGCACCCATCGCTTGGTCTTCGGAGCCGCCAGCTTCAATCACCATTGATGCGACACCTAATAAGTGGCCGAGATACGGGATGTTGCTTCCTTTGCGAGTCTCATTCTCGTGACCCTTGCCTGCAATTCGAACTGCTTTGTAGAAGTTCTTTGTAGGTTTCCAACTTGGTGAAGCGCTCATGTGGCGGTCCTTTCCTTCAGCGACGTGGCTTCTCTGGAAAGTGAGTCGCCTCGCCGGTTCCTCTACTCATGAATATAACCGAAACGTGTGGCGCAGTTATTTGGCGCAGTTAGCCGCCATGTACTTGTTGAATCGTGAGGATGCAGTACCGACAGATTCATCGGCCGTAACTTTCGCTAGCTCTGCACGCACTTTCTCGTCCTTCGACATTGCAAGTAAGTCGTAATCGTTCTTCTTGAAGATTGTGTTCATCGCAAGCAGGCTGTCCACCATGGTGGCAACATCTGGCTTGATCTCTGCAGGTGCACCATCGCGCAATTTCTTCGCCATTCCAGTGATGGTGGCGTACATTTCCTTCATCTTGGCCGGGTCAGTAATAGCCGCAGGATCTTCTCCGTGTGGGCCGCTACTGGCGGTTTCAAGATCAGTTGCCATCTGGCAGAACGTTTTCACCTCGGCTGCGTCTTGAGTATCGCTACTAGAACCACACGCTGTGATGGCGGCGCACAAAGTAACCAAAGCAATCGCTATACGAATTCTCATTTCATGCCCAGCCACTTGCCCAGTTTGTTTCGACGCCCTGAGCGAGTGAGCGGAATGCCGGTTGCTCGTGAGATTTTGCGTTTTGCGGCAGTGACGCCGAGAGCACGCTTCCACGAAAAGGTAAGGCCAGGAAGAATCTTCATCAATCAAAACCGTATCAGTTTTCGTAGAAGCAGTGCCGACGCCGGATTATCGCGGAGTTGCCCATTCGGTCAACGTCATGCGGTGCCAATCAACCACTTCGCCCATCTCGTGTCCCCAGGTGTAACCACCAGCAAGACCAAATACTGCAGGAGTGTCGCCAATGAAGTCACGCACCATGCGTTCACGCTTGCGGATGGATTCAATAGAAACACCACAGTTGATGGGATCCATTCCTGCGTTGTACACAATGCAATCGAATGGACCACATGCTCTCGCGTGGTTTAGTGCCTTGCGAATTATTGCGACGTAGTTGTCTTCGTCTGCGCGATAGATCTTGTGTTCGCCATTGCTCTGCCACCAATCAAACGGAGAGACCGTGACATCGATATGGACGACTTCCTTTTTGTAGAGACGATTGATGATGTCCATGCTTCCGCCTCCGGAGTGCGCGTCGAAATCAAGAAGTAGAACTCGCTTTGCTCCCATGTCGAGCGCGCGTTGAATAGCTGCAACACAACCATTGAACGTGCAGTAGCCAGTGCCGCCTGAGTAACTCGCATGGTGCATGCCACTAGATAGTGATCCTGCAACTCCACCATTCATGAGTACGTAAGTAACTGCTGCTGCCATGCCTGCACAATGCGCATACGCCATGGTGGGGATGCCGTCATCCCATGTAAAACCATTGCTTCTAGCGAGGTGACCTGGTTTGCCAGTTTCTACTGCGCGTACATACTCCGGATCATGAATACGACTGATGATGTTCTTGATGATGCTTCGTGATTTGCAAGGACTGAACATGCGAAGACCTTTGATTGGGTTCTTCTTTAGCGAGTCGTAAATGTCCTTTGCTTTACGCGTGGTGTCGAAGTGCTCTTCGCACGCCACATAGTCACTGTTGTAGAACACGGGGAGGACCATCGTGGGAGCGTCCATGGAAACACCCTTGATCTGTGATTGAGGTTTGTGTGTGGTCATTGGGGAAGTCTCCTGTTGTGAAATATCTGAGGAAATAGTTATAACAAAAGGGTGCGCCATATAAAGTAATAATGACTCTAATTAGCATCTCGGACTATTTGGGGCCCTTGACGGGGGTCTAGGATGGTCCGCAAGGGGGTGTCATGGCACACGTGTATCGAGCTATCTGGACAGATAATTCTTTGAATGTCTGTGCTGTGCTGCCTGATGAGTTCCGCGAATGGTTAGTGAATCGTGGTTCAGAGATCCCGTTCGAACTTGGCAAGGCCGTCACAGTGGGTGGGCGTACCGCAACGTGGGTTGACGTAACTACAGACCTTGGCCAAGTGGTGCAATTGAATCTGCGCGAGGAACGCGGCGCAGAGATTGGCACGTGGACGACAACCTTCACAGCAATGCAGTTACACGATCACAATGTGCAATGGGTAGACATCAACGCAGATGTTTCAAATGTGTGGGCTGGTTTCGTTTATGCACCGAGAGCAGTGCGGAATCTATTGTTGGCGGGCGGTACTCCAAAGATTGGGCGTGACTCACTCCAAGTTCAGCCACGCGAGGTAGATGACCAGCGCTCATTGAAAGACTTGATTGATGGTCTGAAGGATGAATACCGCGAGATTCCATATCTCGTACTACGTATTGGCACTCTCGATGAAGCAGCAATGGGAATGCAACGCGCGACACGTGCAAGTGAAACTTTGGCAGGGCTGGCAAAGGTATTTGTTGTGGATGAAGAGTCGGCATATTTCCTCAACGGTGTTCTGGGACCAGAACTACACATCAACGAACTCGGTGCACGATTGTTTATGCCAGGAGTGATGGAAGATAAAGAGAATGCGCGACTCTCTTTCCAAATTGACGAAGAAGAGTTAGATGACAATCAGAAAACCCTTGGTCGTCTCATGCTGCGCAGAATTGGTTACACATCAATTTGGCCAGAAATTCCTGATGATTGGAAGACCCTGAAACATGAGGCAGATGTCTTGCGTAAAGAGATTGTCCGCGCAAGGTATGTATCTGGAGCACATCATGCCGATGACACCAGTGAGTTAACCGTTCCGGCTGTGGGCGACGCGTCAGAGATCAAACGTCTACGTGAAGAATTAGAAGACATGCAGAATCAGGCGTTGAATGCCAGCATTCTCAACGAAGAATCAGAGAACAACGCCCATAGGTACTACACAAAGTTGATGACCCAACTCCTCGGGCATGAACCAGCGGAAGCGACCTTTCGTCGTGGAACAATTCCGGGTGTTATTCAAGTTGCTCGTGAGCAAGCGCATCACCTAAAGATTCCCACATCTGCAGAACGCAATATTGAAGTACTGGAACGTGCCTTGACGGCAAAGTCATGGGCCAGTCAATTGGCAAATCTGTTTGTCACGATGGAGCGTTATGCAAGAGCTTCGATCAACAACAATTTCAGTGGGAATTTCTTGCAATGGTGTGAACGTGGCGACGATGGCGCATTTGCAGCAAACAAAATTGCGATGCAGGAATCACAATTGACTAGGGCAGACCAGGCGTTGGTGCATGCACGCACATTTGAAGTTGATCCGTTGGTTGACCCAAGTGGATACATGGTGATGGTGTGCCACGCGAAGATTCAAGCGACTGGTGGCGGTGTTATTCCTCGCGTGTTCTTCCACGACGACACCAAAGGTGCGACGAGGAAGATCCATATCGGATTCATCGGTCCGCACGAATTGGTCCCCACTGCAACCTTCTGACGTTTCCGTCATTTCGGGCGTCATCTCCCAAGCCCGCAAGGGGATTGCGGCCACAAGGGCACAGCAAAGCCCGCTATTTCGTTGCCGACGGGGTGCATATCCGCTAGAGTGATGGTCGCTCGGTTGTCCGAGTTCTCCCCGCCCAAATCTTTGGGGGGTCGAGATTGAAGTAGCTCCTTCATCCTTTTGCAGGTGCGCTCATACCCCTAAACCCCAACCGTGGAACGGTTGTACGAAAGCAGGAAATCATGGCTGCAGAAGCCCTTGAGAAGTCCGCCCTTGAATCCAAGGACAAAGATCAGTTGATGGCAATTGCCGACGCATTAGGCGTCAAAGCAGTAGCCCGTGATTCGAAGGCCACTTTGGTGGAAAAGATTCTGGAAAAGACCGGCGCGAATGACGAACCAGCACCAGCGCGTGCACCACGTGGACGTCAAGCACGCACCGAAGAAGATTCTGAGGAAACAGAGACCGAGCGTCCAGAGCGCGGCCCTCGCAACAATCGTGGCGATCGCCAAGAGCGTGCACCGCGTGGCGAAAAGCCCGCAGCATCAGATGAACCAGTCGTATATGTAGGTGCCGATGGTGAGCCGTTGGCCGAATGGGAAATTGAACTCGCGCAGCACGAAGGTCGCATGGGCGATTTGAAGACTGCAGGCGGCGGACAAAGTCGCGGTGATCGTCCAGAACGTGGAGAGCGTCAAGAGCGCGGTCCACGTCAACAGGGACAGCGCCAACAAGGTCAAGGGCAAGGACAGCGCCAACAAGGCCAAGGTCAAGGACAAAATCAACAAGGTGGCGATTGGGAAGATCGCGGTGGTCGCAACAACAACCGTCGTCGTCGCGGACGCAACGGTCGCAGTCGTGACGAAGGCCCACAAGGCGAAGATCGTTTCGAAACTCGTGAAGAGGGAAGTAACGAACCAATTAGTACAGAGCCCGTAAAGGTAGAGGGTTACCTCGACTTGCGCGACGAAGGTTATGGCTTCTTGCGTATCGGTGGTTACCAACCAACTCGTGAAGACGCATACATTCCTGTGAAGCTCACTCGTCAATTTGGTTTGCGCAAGGGTGACCACGTCACCGGTTTGTCACGCCCTGCTGGTCGTAATGAAAAGAATCCAGCAATGCTCGAGATTTACACCGTGAACGGTCAAGATCCTGAAAAGGCACGCAACCGTCCTCGCTTCGAAGACCTCACTGCATTGTTCCCCGACCACAAGTTGCGCATGGAAGATCCAAAAGATCCGACAAACATGACCGCACGCATCATCGACCTCATTGCTCCTATCGGTAAAGGTCAGCGCGGAATCATCGTGTCACCACCAAAGGCCGGTAAGACAACCATCATGAAAACAATTGCTGCGTCAATTGAAAAGAACAACCCTGAAGTGAAGTTGATTGTTCTTCTTATCGATGAACGTCCTGAAGAAGTAACAGACATGCGTCGCACCGTAAAGGGCGAAGTCATCGCTTCAACATTCGACCGTCCAAGTGATGAGCACACGCACATCGCTGAGATGACAATCGAAAAGGCAAAGCGCATGGTTGAAATGGGTGAAGACGTTGTCATCATCCTCGACGGCATCACACGTTTGTCTCGTGCGTACAACTTGGCTGCACCTGCAACAGGTCGCATCATGTCAGGTGGTATCGACGCGGGTGCTCTCTATCCACCAAAGAAATTCTTTGGTGCCGCACGTAACGTGGAAGAGGGTGGCTCGCTCACTATTTTGGCAACGGCACTTGTCGACACAAATAGCCGCATGGACGAAGCGATCTTCGAGGAGTTCAAGGGAACCGGCAACATGGAATTGCTCCTCGATCGTCGCATCGCCGAGCGTCGCGTTTTCCCTGCTATCGACGTAGATGACTCCAGCACCCGCCACGAGTAACTGCTCTT
>JAPKZX010000028.1 GCA_026393575.1 Actinomycetota bacterium | reverse complement strand
GGAAAGTACTCGTCCTCATCTGTAACGAAGATCTCTTCAACTCCGTCTGTGGGCGATAACGCGTTGATGACCTGCTCCACTAATTCCTCTGGTGCAGAGGCGCCCGCTGTAATGCCGACTATGCCGTCTAAATCTGAAGGTAACTCGTTGGCCGAATTGATACGAAGCACACGCTCACACCCGGCTTCATGTGCAAGCTGTTCTAGTGCGCGTGTATTGGAACTGTTTGAAGATCCAATCACGATGAACGTTGTGACGCGAGGAGCAATTGACATAAGTGCTGATTGTCTGTTCGTCGTCGCAAAACAAAGGTCGCTGCGACCTGGAGTCCACACATCGGGGAATCGACTTCGAACTTGAACTGCAACTTCATTCCATTCGCGATGCGACAATGTTGTTTGCGCCAACATCGCTACTGGGGTATCAAATTCTGGTAACGCGTTTACTTCTGCAACAGATTCAACACGAGATATTGCAAGAGGCGCCACGGCCATTGTTCCTACAGCCTCTTCATGACCTTCATGACCCACATAGACAATGTGATAGCCCTTCGCTGCACGAGTCTTTACTTCGTGATGCACTTTGGTGACGAGCGGGCATACAGCGTCTACAACGTAACTCCCTTTCGAGCGTGCAGCCGAAACAACTTCAGGTGCCGAACCATGTGCAGACAACATGATTGGGGCACCATTTGGTACTTCATCGATGGAGTCAACAAATATGACGCCCTGAGATATGAAACGGTCGACAACAATTTTGTTGTGCACTATCTCGTGGTAGCAGTACACAGGTTTGTCAAAAGTTCTGACCATCCATGCCAATGCTTTGATCGCCATCTCAACGCCAGCGCAGAATCCTCTTGGTGAGGCAAGGAGAACCTTTTGCACTGTCATACGTTGATAACAGACTAGCGATTATGGCCAGCGATAGCCTATGACTGGTGAAAGCAGTGACCGATTCTTACCCAGTGATTGCTGGCGTCGAACAAGGGTCGAATGCGGCATCTGCTGGAGTGCTTCCGGGCGACAAAGTCGTGTCTGTAAACGGTGTGGTGCCCCGCGACATTCTTGAATGGCAGAAGTTGGTCGATTCCGATGAAGTCGAGTTGATGCTTCTGCGTGGGAACGAGTCAATCGATGTCTTGGTGCACAATGTCGCAGGTTCTCCTTTTGGGGTTTCAATTTCTAGTGCCGTATTCGATCGCATTCACACATGCGATAACCATTGCGAGTTCTGTTTCATTTACCAATTGCCGAAGGGAATGCGTCGCAGTTTGTATTTGAAGGACGACGACTATCGGTTGAGTTTTTTGTTTGGCAACTTCACCACGCTGACACGATTCACTGAGGCGGACCTTGAGAGAGTTCTTGAAGAGCGGTTGTCGCCGATTTATGTGAGCATTCACGCCAACAGTCCGCATCTTCGTTCCGAAATGCTGAGAAATGATCGAGGTGGTTTCAGTCTTCGTTGGATGAAGATTCTTGCGCAGAACGATATTCAAGTTCGTGCGCAGATTGTTCTTTGTCCAGGCGTAAACGACAAAGACCATCTTTCGGAGACGCTTGCTGGGCTTTTAGAAGAATGTCCCGAGATTGAATCAATTGCGATCGTTCCATTGGGGCTGTCTCGGTTCAACACAGAAAGCCGAATGAGGGTGCAGTCCAAGGATGAGGCTGTGGAGACCATTGCAACGGTGGAGAAGTGGCAGTCACGTTATAAATCGCTTCTTGGTCGTGATGTGATTCACTTAGCCGACGAGTTCTATCTGGTAGCAGAAATTGAATTACCTGAAGCCGAGCACTATGGCGAGTTTCCGATGCTGGAAGACGGTGTCGGTCTTGCTCGTTCGTTTATGAACTCATTTACTGGAGTTGGTCCCGACCACTCAGGTCGGAGCGATGGTTTCTTTTCGTCTGTTGATTCACCAACGGATTATGTACGACTTGTGAACCCTGCAAGCGATACTGGATTACGCACTCAATCAGTTGCATCGGTGACGTTGCGCGTACGTGAGAAGAAGGCGCCTAAGCCTTTGGCTGTCATCACAGGTTCTTATGGGGCAGTAATTCTTTCGTCTGTTTTGGAAGCAGAGGGTTTTGCCGATGTCGATGTTGTTGAAGTGAAGAATGAATATTTCGGTGGCAACACTGGTGTAGCTGGACTCCTCACTTATGAAGATATTTGTGCTGTTTTACGCCGACGGAGTGACAATCGTCGCTATTTAGTGCCTGATGTGTGCCTAAACGATGGAGTCTTCCTAGACGGAGGTACCTTTGAAGCGCTTTCTAGTGAGTTTGACGTCGAAGTCATCGCTACAAGCGGCGCAATATTGCGTAAGAGGTTGGAAGCAGCCAAGGAAGAGTTAGCCCATGTCTGAGGAAGAGATTGTCAATTACCCGGTAGTGGTAATCGTCGGCCGTCCCAACGTGGGAAAGAGCACTTGGTTCAACCGTGTCATTGGTGAGCAAGCCGCCATCGTTGAAGATCGTCCTGGTATCACGCGAGACCGCCATCGCCGTATGGCCGCCTGGCTAGGTGTTGACTTTTGGATTGTCGACACGGGCGGTTGGATGCCGAGTGGTAGCGAACTCGACGACAAAGTTTCCCGTCAAGTCGAGGAAGCTGTTCGTGAAGCAGACCTTGTGATTTTCATGGTGGATGCTGCGATTGGCGTCACTGATGAGGACGAGTTGATTGCAGCTTGGTTACGTCGTACAAATGTGCCCGTGTTGCTGGCCGCTAACAAGTCTGACAACGATCGTCGCGAACAAGAGCGCTGGCAGTTCATGTCTCTCGGTCTTGGTGAGCCCCTGTCGGTATCTGCTTTGCATGGTCGTCGTTCAGGTGATTTCTTAGATGAAGTTGTTGCGCGTATTCCACACGTTGAAGCACCTGTTGAAGAGATAGAAGCGATTAAGCCTGACGGGGTTCCCCGTGTTGCCCTAGTGGGTCGACCAAACGTAGGTAAGAGCACATTGTTTAACCGTCTTGTAGGTGCAGAGCGCTCAGTAGTGCACGACATGCCAGGAACTACGCGCGATGCCATTGACACCTTGGTAGAGACACCTGAAGGTCCTTTAGTTTTCATTGACACTGCAGGTATGCGCCGTCGCAGCAAGATTGACGATTCGACTGAGTATTACTCGTTGGTTCGCGCATTGAAGGCAATTGATGGTGCAGACATTGCGATGTTGATTATCGACGCAACTGTTGGCGTGACTAGTCAAGATCAGCGCCTGGCCGAACGCATCGACGTTGCTGGCTGCCCGATTCTTGTTGTTCTCAACAAATGGGAACTGTTGGAGTCTGAAGATCGTCGTTCAGTTGAAGCAGATCTTGCTCGCATGCTGTATTTCATCGACGATGCACCGGTGTTGAAACTGAGTGCGCTCACAGGTATGGGTGTGCACAAACTCCGTCCTGTGTTGCAAGAAACTATCGAGCAATACCATCGCAAAATTCCGACACGTGACGTGAATCGCATCATTGCGGAAGCCCAGCAGAAGCAACCAGCCGGCGGGGGAGCACGTGTGTTGTTTGCTGTGCAGGGTTCGAATGATCCACCAACGTTCACGTTGTTCGTGAATCGTGAGTTGCCTCAGCCGTACATTCGTTATCTCGAGCGTTCCATCCGTGAAGCATTTCAATTTGGATCTACACCTTTGAAGATGCGCGTCAGGAAAAAGGGCGATTAGTAATGCCATGGTGTGAACCGTGCGCAAAATACTTTGCTCCGTCCGCCTTGATGGACGACGGAAGTTGTCCGCAATGCAAAGAAACATTGGAAGTGATCTCGGTGTCTGGTCGAGTTACCGCGGACACTCTTGATCTGAAGAAACTTGCTGGTTTGGACAATGAGAAAACGCCTTGGCATTTCAAACTTCTTGTAGGTCTGTTGTGTTTATATTTGGGCTGGCGTGTAGTCCAGATTTTCGTTTAGATGGCTCTGCCGCAGAGCCGATAGAGTTCATAGCTATTCGGGCTGTAGCGCAGCTTGGTTAGCGCGCTTGTCTGGGGGACAAGAGGTCGTGGGTTCAAATCCCGCCAGCCCGACCAGTGAGAGTTTTCTCGTAGGCTGATGAACGCATGTGTGGAAGATTTGTTGGCAACTTCAATACTCAAGATCTCTTTAACGAGATGAATGATGCAGTATCTGGTACTGGGGCGGCCTGGTAAAAGGGCATAGATGCATCATTCCGATGACGGGCTTTTACGAATGGGAGCGCAGTAATCCGAAAGTAAAGATTCCGTATTTCGTCACTCGAAGTGATGGACACCTCATGCTCGGGGCGGGACTGTGGAGCGAGTCACCCATTGTGGAGGAAGAACGGACGTGCGCGTTGATCACCAGAGACAGCATTGGCGATCTAGATTTCATTCACGACAGAAGTCCGGTCGAGTTCCATGCACAAGAAGCACTGGAGTGGTTGTCGTCTTCGGAGCCACCGCTTGAACTGTTTCACCCAGATCATCAACCTCGTTTTGCAACCCTCCGAGTGTCGAGTCGCGTGAATAGTGTGCGTAACAACGATGCGTCTCTTGTGCTGCCAGATGATGAGCCGACTGAGAGCAATGACCTGACTCTGTTCTAGAGCGTGGCGAGTGCTGCCGTTATTTTCTCAGCGTGTGCTTCGAGGGTAGAACGCTCAACACTTGTAGCTGCGTTAGCGAAACTTAGTTGCCCCATATTCGTTGTTGGAATGAGATGAATGTGGCAATGGTTCACTTCGTAGCCCGCAATAATTAGCCCGACCTTTTCACACGGGAATGCAACGCTGAGTGCACGAGAAATGCGATGTGAAACTTCAAATAGGTGAGATGCGATGTACGGAGATAAATCCACCCAGTGATCAACTTCATCGCGGGGGATAACCAGTACGTGTCCGTCGGCCATCGGGTTTATTGACATGAAGGCAACACATGCTTCGTCCTTGTACACGAACGTGCCAGGAATCTCGCCCTGAATGATGCGTGTAAAAATAGTTGTCATCCGGTGTAGCCGCCTGACACGCTGAATACGTCTCCTGTGCAGTACTCAGATTCTGGACCTGCAAGGAAACGAATCATTTCAGCAAGCTCTTCAGGTTCACCAAGTCGACCCTTG
This sequence comes from Actinomycetota bacterium, assembly GCA_026393575.1. GTDB lineage: Bacteria > Actinomycetota > Acidimicrobiia > Acidimicrobiales > Ilumatobacteraceae > UBA2093. Next base: position 29,389 of record JAPKZX010000028.1, on the reverse strand, counting down.
CCGATTCGCATCGTGATTCCGGCCATCATGGTCTCGCTGAATGGAGTGAGTAACGGCGTGCGTATGTATCCGGGGCACACTGCATTGATATTGATTCCTAGTGCGGCAACTTCAGCAGCTACTGATTTGGTCAAAGTAATGATTCCTGCTTTTGCAACGGAGTAGTGAGGGGCCCCCGCTGCTGGATACAAACCAAGCACAGATGAGATGTTGATGATGCGACCAGACCGTTGAGGTTGCATGTGCTTTAGTGCTGCTTTGCAACCATAGAAAGTTCCATAGAGATGCACTTTGATCATGCGGTCCCAGTTTTCGTCACTGAGGTCCAAGAGATAATTGGTGGGTGCCATATCTGAGATGTTTCCAGCCATTCGTTTTCCCATGTTGTCCATAACTAGGTCCATCTTTGATGCTGCGTCTTGCGGGGCAATGCCCGCATTGTTGATCATGATGTCAAGACGGCCCAACTGAGCCACGCATGTGTCTACCGCGTTCTGAAATGCCGTTGAATCAGTGACGTCGAATGCGAACGCGAGACCACCAAGTTCATCTGCGACCTTCTTTGCTGCTTCCAAACTGAGGTCATTAATGGCAACGATTGCGCCATCTGCTGCCAGTCGTCGTGCGGCTGCGGCCCCTAGACCGGATCCCCCACCAGTAATGAATGCGACTTGGCCTTGTAGTGAAAGAGTCATAGTGGAACATTAGGTGCTTCACGGAAGCAGAGGAACACTCGGACTACCATCAGCGGTGTGCGAATTCGTGAAAACCTGACTATTCCCAATTTCCTATCGTTGTTGCGTTTGGCGATGTTGCCTACGTTTGTGAGTCTCTTCGCCGATGGCCGCGTGGTAGCCGGTAGCTGGTTCTTTGGATTGCTGGGTGCAACTGATTTCGTGGATGGGTACATCGCACGCAGGTTCAATCAGGTAAGCGAGTTGGGAAAGATTCTTGACCCGATTGCAGATAGGGCCGTCTTTTTTGTAGGAATCACTGCGGCCATGTATTACGACTATCTGCCCGTGTGGTTTGGCGTTGTCATCTTGGTCCGAGAAGTGTCGATCGCTCTTCTCATGGTCGGTGCTACAGCAATGGGTATGGAGCGATTCCCGGTGACCCGCCTTGGCAAGTGGGCAACTTTTGCTCTGCTTGCTGCGGTGCCATGGATTACCTTGGGCTCTGCCGGTGGCAACTGGACCATCTTCACCTTCATGGGATGGGCAGCGGGTATTCCTGGAATCATTGTCTCGTATAAGTCGTTTTTTGATTATTTGCCTTCGGTACGTGCGCACTTGGCATCAGGCAGAAGGGCCAAGCGAGTACCGTTGGGGGAGTGAAAGTTCCAGCAAACCTCCGTTACACCAAGGACCACGAGTGGGTGCAAATCAATGGCACCACTGTGCGAGTAGGTATTACTGATTACGCGCAAGACGCTCTCGGTGACATCGTCTTTATTCAGCTCCCAGAGATTGATTCAATGGTTGAGATTCACCAAGGTCTCGGAGAGATTGAAAGCACAAAGAGCGTGAACGATGTGTATGCGCCTGTGTCTGGTCGAGTGTCAGTTGTGAACACCGCACTGGTCGATACACCCGAACTTCTGAACTCTGATCCGTATGACGCTGGCTGGATCTGCGAAATGGAAGTGGACAACATCGATGAATCCGCGTTGATGTCTGCCGATGAATACTCGGCACTGACGGGAGCATAGAGATCAAGATGGCCTACGTCTTTTGTAATCGTTGCGGGCATCGAAATCCGCCAACCTCGGGTTTTTGTTCGGCCTGTGGCTCCGTGCTTGATTTGGTGGACGATAGAACGATTACCTTGACCAAGGTTGACCCTTTGCAAGACGCGCCTGGCCCGGACGACGACATAGTTGTTGACCTCGATGAAATAGCCGCAGGTACGGCCATCCTCGTTGTCCGCAGTGGGGAAGAAGAAGGTGACTACTTCGCGTTGTCATCGGCTGTCACCACAATCGGACGTCATGCTGAGTCCACAATTGTTCTCGACGACATCACTGTGTCGAGAAGGCATAGCGAAATACACAAGACGGATGGTCGTTACTTGGTGAAGGATGCCGGTTCTCTGAATGGAACGTACGTAAATCAAGAACGAGTTGATGTCGCTGAACTTCGTCAAGGAGACGAATTGCAAGTTGGAAAATTTCACTTGGTCTTTTTAGAAAGTGCGGACAAGGGATGATGACTGATCGTGACTATTTGTCCATCGGTGAAGTCCTTGCTTTATTGCTTGAAGAATTTCCTGATGTAACAATCTCAAAGATTCGTTTTCTAGAAAGTCAAGGCCTCATTGAGCCTGAGCGCACTCCATCTGGCTATCGGAAGTTCACGGATTCAGAGGTAGAACGCTTGCGTTTTATCTTGCGTGAACAAAAGGCCAATTACCTTCCTTTGCGTGTCATTAAGGACAAGTTGGAAGACGAGAGTCAGGACATCAGTCGCGATATCGAGATGAGTGACGTAACCACATCTGGTCATCCCGCAGCACGTGCAGCAGTTCCGCGTCCCACTGCAGTGCCTTCTCCCGTTGAACAAGAGCCTATGGTTCCAGCATCAGTTGCAAAAGAGCAACGTAAGTTGGCGCTCAAACATGCTGACAAAACAGAATCTGTGCCTCGTGATCAGTTGCTGCAACAAGTAGATATTGATGCCGGTTTCTTGAAGGAGTTGGAATCTGCTGGTCTGGTGAGTGGTCACGAAGTAGGCGATACAACTTTCTTTGATCCCCATTCAGCATCCATTGCGAGAACTGCGGGACGATTCCTAGAGATGGGTATTGATATTCGCCATTTGCGAGCATGGAAAACATCTGCTGAACGTGAGTTGAGCCTGTTTGAGCAACGCATTTTGCCATTGCTGCGTCAGCGCAATCCTGCCGCGCGTGATGAGGCTATTGAGATGCTTGCTGAGTTCATGGAGCTCGGTACCCAACTGCGCGAGTCTTTGCTGATGCGCGATATCTCTCGACTCACAGAACCTCGCTAATGATGAAATCACTTTCAGTTCGCGCGGTTCGACTTGACCGGATGTCGAACACCCCAATAGTTACATTGCGTGAAGAAGAGTCGCCTCGTCGTCAATTTGAGATATTTATTGGCGCTCCCGAAGCCGCATCTATTCAAATCGCATTGGACGATGAGAAGACGCCCCGCCCACTCACTCATGATTTGTTTGTGCTTGCACTAGAGCGAATCAATGTGTCAGTTGAGCGCGTGGTCCTTACGCATGTTTCGTCGGGTACGTACTATGCAGATGTGGTGCTTTTGCCCGATGGCGGCCAAGAGACCACGGTTTCAGCTCGTCCATCCGACGCTTTGGCCATTGCGTTGCGGGCTTCGTGTCCCATTTATGCACTCGAAACTCTCCTCGAAGAAGTGGGAGAGGCAGTCGAAGATGAGGTTGATCAACCCGCAGAGGCCGAAATCATCGACGAATTCCGTGATTTCATTGAAAACATCTCTCCGGACGACTTCGGGAAATAGCCCCTTGACGAATGAGTGAAGATGCCCGTAGCGTCTTACACCCGCGTAGTTTCCAGCATGTAACTGGATCGCGACCAGATCGGACAAGCATGAAGAACGAAACTTTCAGTGGCACACAAGCGGCCAAAGTAGTTGCAATCAGTTATCGCCAGCTCGATTACTGGGCACGTACAGACTTAGTTCGCCCTTCGGGCACTGATGCAACTGGAAGTGGTAGTCGTCGCGAGTACACGTACCGCGACCTGCTTGAACTAAAGGTGATCAAGAATCTTCTTGATGCTGGAATCAAACTGGAATCCATTCGAGATGTTTTTGCGTATATGCGTGAACATGTTGACACCGATATTTCGTCGGCACACTTGGTTATCAGTGGGTCATCTGTTGTGCTCTGTAACGGTGAAGAACTTATTGACGTGTTGCGTCACGGTCAGGGTGTATTAAACATCTTGCCGATGTCTGGTGTTCGTGACGAAATAGATCGCCACATCATCGAAATGCGCCCTGAACCAATTGTGTTGCAGGGTGAGCGAGAGACACCTGGCTCTAAGGCAGTCTGAGGTGAAGTATTCACCTCTTGATGCGCAGCATCGTTTGCTCGATGCAAAGATGACTGAGTTCGGTGGTTGGGATATGCCGCTTGCTTATCCAAGTGGAACGCTCGCCGAACATGCTTCATGTCGCACGTCATGCGCGATGTTTGACGTATCTCATCTAGGAACAGTTCGTGTTGAAGGCCCTGAAGCTTTTGCATCTCTTCAGAAGAATTTCACCAATGACTTGTCGCGTATCTCTCCGGGTAGAGCGCAGTACACGCACCTGTTGGATGAATCTGATGGTTCAGTCCTCGATGACATCATTGTTTGGTGGGTGAGTGACGATGTTTTCGATGTCATGCCGAACGCCTCAAATACAGAACGTGTTGTCTCGGCCATTGGTGGAGTGGACACAACCGAGTCTCGTGCAATTATCGCTTTACAAGGTCCAACGGCGCGTTCGGTTGTTGCCGCTGTCAGTCCTGAAGCAGCCGCGGTACCGCGTTTCAGAGTTGCAGTTGTTGAAATCGCAGGCGTCACATGCACCGTTGCGGGTACCGGTTATACGGGCGAAGAAGGCTTAGAGCTAGCCGTTCCCTCAGCACATGCTCCAATTATTTGGTATGCACTACTTGCCGCCGGAGCACAGCCCGCTGGCCTCGGCGCCCGAGACACCTTGCGTCTGGAGGCTGCTTTGCCGCTTCATGGTCATGAGCTTGGTGCAGGTATTAGTTCTCTACAGGCGAACCTGGAGTGGGTTGTTGCTTGGGGCAAGGATGATTTTCGTGGGAAGTCGGCACTCGAGAACGAGAAGGCGCGAGGTGTTTCACGAACACTGGTCGGAATCTCTATCGAAGGTCGCCGCCCAGCGAGAGATGGAACTCGTGTTCTTGATGCCACTGGTCATGACTTTGGGTTTATCTCTAGTGGAAACTTCTCGCCAACTATGGGGCATTGCATCGCCCTGGCATTTGTAAACCCATCTGTGAAGGTGGGAGACGCCGTGCAATTAGATGTTCGCGGCACATTGTTGCCCGGAACAGTTGTTACGACTCCGTTTGTGGCGAAGAAGAAGTCGTAGTTCCACCCGACTTGCTTGGCCGAAAACCAAACAACCCACCCGCATTTTCTGCGAGCGTTGTTAGGGGGCCGAGGCGTTTCGACAGATCTCCGAGTTGCGAAGCAACTTCGCCCATCGAAGCCATGGCGTTCATCGCGTTGCCTACCTGAGGCATCACGCGACGTAACGGTTCTTCCACTTCGTCGAGTAACGAGTTGATTCGTGTTGTGGTTCGATTCAGATTGTCGACGGTGGAAGCAAGATTCTCCATCATGACGATGAGGGCTTCGGTTGTGCGGCGAGATGTGTCGATTGCTTTATTTGCAAGATCAATCGGGTCAACCGAACCGAGTAGCCCAAGGAGTACCTCAATAGGGTTTGTCGTTTTGTTGTCCGATGTAGGAGGAGATTCGTGTTCCTGGCTCACACCGTTACAGTATCCGCATCGAGGGACATTGCGTATTCCTCGATAGGGCCACAGGTGCACACCAGGTTGCGATCTCCGAATGCAGCATCAATTCTTGATACTGGCGGGTAATACGCACGTTTACGCAGGCTAGAGACTGGGAACAGAGCTTGCTCGCGCGAATAACTGCGTTGCCAATCACCAGCTATGTCTTCGATGGTGTGCGGCGCGTGATGGAGAACAGAATCGCTTGCGGCAACTTTGCCGTCGATGACTTGCTGAATCTCTTTGCGAATGTGCAGCATGGCTTCACAGAATCGGTCGACTTCACTGAGTGATTCGCTTTCCGTTGGTTCCACCATCAATGTGTTAGCAACAGGGAAACTCATGGTTGGAGCGTGTAGCCCGTAGTCCATGAGGCGCTTGGCAATGTCGTCAATTCCGATGTCTGTTCCGGCAATTACTTGCGCAACATTCAAGATGCACTCATGAGCAACGGTTCCGCCTGCACCGCGATACAGCACAGGGAACGCGTCATCAAGTCGGTGGGCGATGTAGTTGGCGGAGAGAATCGCATCTGACGTTGCTTGAAGCAGACCGTCTGCGCCCATCATGGTGATGTACACCCAAGGGATCGCCAAAATGCTGGCTGAGCCGTAATTGGCTGCTGATATCGGCCCAACAGGAGAGTCATCAACGAGGGGATTGCCGGGAAGAAACGGCGCAAGATGTGAACGCACAGCTACTGGGCCAACTCCTGGTCCGCCGCCACCGTGTGGGATACAGAAAGTTTTGTGCAAGTTGAGGTGACTGACATCGGCCCCAAACTTTCCTGGTTGAGCAGTACCCACGAGCGCGTTCAAGTTGGCACCATCGACGTATACCTGGCCACCCTGGTCGTGCACCATTGCGCAGATTTCCGTGATTGCTGATTCGAATACTCCATGTGTTGATGGATACGTCACCATGATTGCAGCAAGTGAGTCACCAGATTTCAGAACTTTTGCTCGCAAGTCATCAATATCGACGTTGCCGTTGTCGTCGCAGTTCACAACAACAACCTGCATGCCGGCCATTACTGCACTTGCTGCATTTGTGCCGTGAGCACTTGACGGTATGAGGCAAATGGTTCTTCCAATGTCGCCTCGCGAACGGTGATAAGCGCGAATGGCCATCAAGCCTGCAAACTCTCCCTGGCTGCCGGCATTCGGTTGAAGACTTACTGCGTCGTAGCCAGTGATGGCGACAAGCATTTGCTCTAACTCTGTCACGACAGTACGAAGTCCTAGTGATTCGTCTTCCGGCACAAATGGGTGGAGTGAAGAGAACTCTGGCCAGGTGATGGGTTCCATCTCCGTGGTTGAATTCAACTTCATAGTGCACGAGCCAAGCGGAATCATGGTGCGGTCGAGAGCCAAGTCTCTGTCGGCTAACGAACGCAGGTAGCGAAGCATCTCATGTTCGGTGTGGTACTTATGAAACACGGTCTGAGCCATGAAGTTGTCTTGTCTGGAGAATTCAGCAGGAAGCGCGTTGTAAGTCTCGGTAACTGCTGTTGCTCCTAAGGTGACCAGCAATTCATTCAGAACCGCAACTGTTGTGGTCTCGTCCACACTGAACGATGCTGTTGTTCTGTTGACGACGCGTATGTTGAATCCTGCTGCACGAACTGAATTCGCAACGTCAACAGCGTTATCGCACGCGAAAGCAACAGTGTCAAAGAACTGATCATGCAAGATGGTCTTTCCTGAGTATTTCAAGGCATTGCCTGCTGCTGCAGCGAGTGAGTGAATTCTCTGTGCAATGTGCTTCAAACCGTTTGGACCGTGCCATACGCCGTACATGCCCGCAATGTTTGCAAGGAGGACTTGCGCAGTGCAGATGTTCGACGTCGCCTTCTCGCGACGGATGTGCTGTTCTCTTGTTTGCAAGGTAAGCCGTAATGCGGGACGACCTGCTGTATCGGTGCTGACACCAACAAGGCGTCCGGGTAATGCGCGAGCGTGAGACGTGAGTGTCGCCATGAATGCGGCGTGAGGCCCACCAAAACCCATTGGCACTCCAAATCTCTGTGACGAACCAACGGCAATATCAAAACCAAGTTGACCTGGAGGAGTAATGAGTGTGCACGCCAGTAGGTCTGTGATGGCGATTGCAATGCCATTTGTTGCATGCACTTTTTCGTTGAGTGCTGCGAGGAAAGATGGATTTTCCAACGCTCCGTCGCTACCGGGTAGCGAGACAACTACTGCAAAACAATTGTCCGGCACAGTTGTGATGTGCCCAGAAATGACTTCGATGCCGATTGGCTCCATGCGTGTGCGCACGACCGCAAGAGTTTGTGGGTGTGTATTCGCATCGATAAACACAGAATCTGATTTCGATTTACTAATTCGGTGAGCCATAGTGATTGCCTCGGCAACTGCAGTGGCCTCGTCAAGCAGGGAAGCGTTGGCCAATGGCAAACCTGTGATTTCTGTGATCATGGTTTGAAAATTGAGAAGAGCTTCGAGTCGGCCCTGGCTGATCTCAGGTTGATACGGCGTATAGGCGGTGTACCACGCCGGATTCTCAAGCACATTGCGTTTCACTACAGGGGGAGTGATGGTTCCGTAGTAGCCCTGACCAATGAGTGATGTTCGATGTGCATCGCGCGAAAACTTGGAACGCAACAACGCGTGCACTTCATGTTCTGGAACTGGTGCGGACAATGTCATTGATTCACGAAGACGAATGGCCGAAGGAATGGTGGCATCAAGTAATGCTTCCGTGGAGGTGTAACCAACTGCCTGCAACATGTGGTGCCGGTCGGATTCGCTAAGACCAAGATGTCTTGTAGCGAAGTGATCTGCTTCGAATGCAGGCGTGGTAAGTGAGCGTGGGGTAGAGGTCATGGTTGCTCCGATGGACTCTGATACCCCCGCTGTCGTTTGTGCCTGAGAGCTTCACCACTTGCGTGGCTTTCCCCGTCGGCGGAGGGCGAGCCCTCTCTTTCCAGCGTTCGGCGTCTACCTGGTCCCTGTGCCTGAGAGATTCCGGGGTGGTTGCTCCTTCGGCGGTGTTTCAGATGAAACACACTCTCCCAAGTAGACGTTTTCTTACACCGTAGTCGGTGAGCCGTGTCGAGTGATTACTCCGTGGTGGCGTAGGCCCCAGCTGTGCCACTGCCGCCCACAGACTCGATGACGGCCCGGTCAAGGTCTGCGAGGAACTCATCCACCAATGGAGCGTGAACTGCGTTGACAGTGAGGTGAACGCTGTCTGGCGGAGTTTGGCGATCCATGTACCAGCCGTACGAGATCAGGGTGTCTGCTATGGCAAAAACGTCATGACGATTTACATCGGTGACCCCGAAGGAGAGGAGAGTGGAATCGGGATACGCACGCAACTCGAGTGCTGGGTGCTTCTGAATATGTTCAGCGATACGAACTGTTGATTCTCGTGCGCTGCGAGTAACGCGCAAGTATCCGTCGTCACCGAGGTGATGCATGACGGCCCATGATGATGCAATCGGTCCACCAGACTTTGTTCCCAAGATTCCTGACGAGCCGTACATGCCGCCAAGCCAATTATTCGTAATGAAAGTTTGGTCACTTCGCAATTGCTTGTTGCGATGGAGGAGTACACCAGAGCCTTTGGATGTGTATCCGTACTTGTGCAAGTCAATCGATATTGATGTCACGCCGTCGCATCGAAAATCCCAAGGCGTAATCATTTCTCCAAGTCGTTCCAAATAGGTGAGCGTTACGCCGCCCATACATGCGTCCACATGGCAGTTAATGTTTCGCTCTTTTGCAAGTGATGCGATGTCGGCAATGGGATCTACAACTCCTTGCGGATACTGCGGTGCAGAACCAACAACGAGGATTGTTTCATCATCGATTGCATTTGACATTGCGCCGACGTCGGCTCGCCAATCTGCACCGACAGCAACGCGACGACTTTCGACTTGGAAGTAGTCCGCGCCTTTTTCCAATGCCGCGTGCGCAGACGAGGGGAGCACCACGTTCATATTCGAGAGATTGCGTCCTTCGCGTTGAGCGCGTTTTTGGGCTGCTCGAACTGCGAGCACCAGGCTCTCTGTGCCGCCCGATGTCATGAATCCTGCAGTGGTGTCATCACCATGTACCCAACCACTGGCCGTGTCTACGACATCTTGTTGCATGACGCGAAGGGAAGGGAAGGCGGCTGTATTCAGAGCGTTCTCACCGGAGAATCGGCGGTATGCCTCTTCAGCGAGCGCCAGAGCCTCAGGTCCGGCGCTGTAAGCCAATGTGAAGCATTTGCCATCGCGCCAGCGCACGTCGTCTGTGCGCATGGCCTCCATAGAAGCAAGAACTTTTTCGACTGGTTGGCCGTCTCCTAATGAACGAATACTCATAAAGCGACCTTAGGTGCGGCGACGAAGACACATGACATTGAGACCATGGGTCTGGGGGATATCAGGCTGGCTAACCGTTGTGGATATTGCTTTCCACATAAATTACATAACGGAGATTATGGGCGAAGTGATGGAGATAACGAAGCGGCGGCCACGGGGTCTGCGGCCTCCAAAAGCCAATTGACCATCTCCAGCAGACTGTCCTTTGTATGGCGTCCGGCTACCAGATCTGTGCGCGCATCAATGACTGCACAATGCAAAACATAAATCTGATCTTTCAATGTGTCGAGCTCATCACGTGTCACCACAAGTTCGTTCTCGGACAATTCGAGTTCCGTAGCTCGTTGGCGTGCAACCCAATCCCATTGCCTACATTTCTGACTGCAGAATTCTTTCTTGCGACCGGGTCCATCGGATTGGGCCAAAACATGTCGACACCATCGGCAACGGCTGTCTTTCCCCCGCTGTCCTGATGCCTCTGGTGATTTCGTCATGACGAAATGGTACGACAGGTAAGGTCATTGTTGTGGCATTTCCTCCAGCACCCGAACGATTCTTTGCAAGTGACAACTTCAGTGGCACCCACCCGCGGTATCTCGAAGCCGTTCAACGCGCTAACGCTGGCCATGTTCGCGCATATGGCGGTGACGAGCACACAAAGAAAGCTGTCGCACTGTTCCAGAATCTCTGCGACGAAGATGTTGAGGTCTTGTTCACTTTTAATGGCACCGGCTCAAACATTGTTGCTCTCGGAAGTTTGCTCGGACCGGCCGAGTCTGTGATCTGTTCTGAATGGGCACATATTCATGTTGACGAGACTGGTGCACCTGAACATGCGCTGGGAATCAAATTGCAAGACGTCCCTGCGCCAGATGCAAAGGTGATTCCGGAACATGTACACGCTCTCGCCGGAGCACTTGGCAATGTGCATCATGTGCAACCTGGTGTTGTTTCAATAACTCAAGCCACTGAACTTGGAACGTTGTACTCCATCGACGAAATCAAAACATTGTGTGATGTCGCACACTCGTATGGAATGCGAGTTCATTTAGATGGCGCACGCATATCGAATGCAACTGCTGCACTTGGTGGTGATGCCGCTACCTTCCGTGCGCAAACGTTTGGGGCCGGTGTTGATGTGGTCTCGTTCGGCGGCACAAAGAACGCCATGATGGGTGCTGAAGCAGTTCTCTTGCGCCGTGGAGTTGCTTCGCCTCGTGCTGAGTTCATTCGCAAGCAAAACACGCAACTGCCATCAAAGATGCGTTACGTTGCGGCTCAGTTTGTTGAAGCCTTGTCAGATGGCTTGTGGCTTGAAACCGCCTCGCATGCAAACGCCATGGCCTCTCGCCTTTATGACCACCTCTCAGATATCTCAAGTCTCGAGATGGTGAAGCCGGCGGTGAACAGCATGTACCCCCTCCTCCCGTCTGAGGCACGGCTTGCCCTGCAGGAGTGGAGCTTCTTCTGGGATTGGGACCTCAGCAGGTCTCAGGTGCGCTGGATGACCTCCTGGGATACCTCAGAGGCTGACGTCGATCGTTTTGCTGCTGGCGTGCGTAGCCTTCTCTGAGTCCGTGGGGCACGGAATTGACTGGTTGATCAATTCCGCTATTGTGGGGTCTAAGCGCGGCGAAGTTGGGGGCAACCATGGCCATCGGAGAATTGTTTTCTTTCAGAGAATGGGACGACACGTCCTGGTCTGTCACTGCCGAATGTCGTGGTTTGTCTGCAGTGTTCTTTCCCCCTGCTGCAGAACGACCTCAAGCCCGTGAACGACGTGAAGCACAAGCTCGAGAAGTGTGCAACGCATGTCCAGTCATGTTCGAATGCAGAGACTTTGCACGACGTAATCGTGAATACGGATTCTGGGGTGGCGAATCAGAAGAAGAGCGTCATGCCGCTGGTTATCGATTGATCGCACCTATTGGTGTGCGCGCAAGAAATATCTCTTAGTTCACTTTTTCTAAAGCAACGGCGCTCCATCCATCGATGGAAACCTTGCCTACTTCGACGCACGAATCAAAACATGCGAGAACATCTTCCACTTGGTCATCGCGCATACCACTCAAAATGATCACACCATTGGTTTGAGTAACGTCATGAATAACGCCAGCCAATTCACGTAGTACCGGCGCCAAGATATTTGCGATAACGGCGTCGTACGTTTCGGTCTCATAAGAATCAGTCCACGCGACATTCTCAACATGGTTACTTTTGCAGTTCTCTTTCAAGACATTGCGCGCGCCTGATGCGATATCGAAGGCTGATCCCCTGCACCCGAGAATCTTGCTCAGTGCAATTCCAAGAATTCCTGAGCCACTTCCAAGATCGAGTACATGAGTTGCCGGAACAACATGCTGTAACGCAAGTTGCATAGCAGCAACAGTTGTCGGGTGATTGCCGAGACCAAATGTGTCGAGTGGCTCAATAAAAATCTGATGGAGCGCAGGAGGTGCTGGTAACCACGTGGGGACAAACACCACATCTTCGGTCACCCAGGTGGGTTCTGCATGCGCACGCCATGTGTCTGCAACAGTACGAGCGATGTCAACTAACGAAATCGATACAAATGGATACTGATGGACGAGAAGTGCAATGTCGTCTGTTGGGTTCTCCCCCATGCTTGTACGAAGTGTCACGGTGTCGTTGTCGCCCTGAATCTCCTCAATGGCTACAACCCCCATTGCCCAAAGAGTGTCTGAGACTAGTTCTGATTGCGACACAGGAAGAGAGATGTCAACCAGAGACCAAACTTCTGTGTTGTCGCTAGTCAATGCGACGCAACTCTTTTTTGAATCTGTCGCCTTTGTGTAGGTACGCCTGCACTGCGATATCGATATCGCCTTGCCGTGCGCGATTTTCCTTGATGACTGCTGGAGCGCCGACTGCGAGTGCCCCTGGTGGAACAACCGTGTCGTTCAGTACCACTGCATTGGCCGCAACTATGGAGCCCGAACTGATCACTGCCCTGTGAAGAACAACTGAGCCTGAAGACACCTGTGCACCGTTTTCAATAATGCAGCCTTCAAGATGCACGATGTGGCCAATCACGCAGTCATCGCCCACGGTCGTGTGGCTGAATGGAGTTGTGTGCACAACGGTTCCGTCTTGAATGCTGGTGCGTGCACCAATCACGATTGCGCCGTCGTCCCCGCGCAACACTGCGCCAGGCCAAATAGACGAATTTGCTCCGATAGTGACAGAGCCAATAATGACTGCATCAGGATGGACATAGGCCGTGGGGTCTATGGATGGAACTTGGTCACCGAGCGCGTAGATAGGCATGCCACAAGGTAGCAAGTGGAAGCACTGTGACCGATGGTCATTGGGTTTTTCCGAGATAGCGTCAAGTGCCTATGTCACGTCGTCTCGAGATTCAACTCACAAGCAAACGCCCCGACGGCACATGGACCTGGCGTGCAGCCGGTGCCCGTGAGCCCAAAGGCGAAGTTGCTGACACGCTTGTCCCATCCAACACCTCAGTGAACGACGTAGTTGTCGCAGACGTAGAGAAGGACTTGGACGGCACACGTGTGCTCGCCATCGCTCCTACAAAAAAGAAGGCCGAACGTAGCGGTCTGCTCGAGATCCTCCCTTCGGATAAGCCATTTGAAGCTGTCACTCAGCAGTTGCGCAAAAAAGGTCCTCGTGACGGTGACAAGCGCAAAGGTCCACGTCGTGATGGTGACCGCCCTCGTGGTGAGCGCAAAGATGGCGCACGTCGCGAAGGTGGCGATGCAAAAACCGATCGTCCTCGCCGTCAGTTCTTTGACGCACCACCAGAGTTGCCACAGCGCCCGAAAGCAAAACGAATTCGTCCGTTGCGCGTCAATGTCGATGCAGTGCTTGCTGAATTACCAGAGGCACATCGCACTATCGCCGAGAAAGTCCTCATCGGTGGTGTACCGGCTGTTCGCGCAGCTATCGAAGAGCAAAACAAGAAGGCTGTTTCGGAAGGTCGCGAGAAAGTGCCAGCGGATGGTCTCATTCAGATCGCTGAGCAGTTGCTCCCCCGTCTTCGTGTAGCCGAATGGCGCGACAAAGCCTTGTCTGCAGAAAAGATCATCGAAGAAGTTGATGTACGGGACCTTCGTTCCATCGTTGTCACTGCTGACCAGTTGGTAGCCATCGATGAAGCAACACGTGGTCTAGTAGCCAAGATGAAACAAGCGTTAGTCGTTCGTCAAGAAACAGAAACAAAGAACTGGTTTGAAGACATCACTGCAGCGATGACCGTTGGTCGTGTTGTTCGTGCGCTTCGTTTGTCTTCACAGCCACCAAAGGCTGGACTGCCTTTCCCACCAGCACTCGCTGTACAGCTCACAGACGCCACCGTTCTTGGACTTACACCCGATGCACCAGCAGAACGATGGATCGCACTTCTTGAGGCTGCTGCGTTCTCCCCTATCCATGGAAAAGTATTGCCACCAGCGATTCCTGCAGTTGTTTCTGAAGAGCTCACAAAGACGATCACACGCCTCGGACCACTGATGCCCCAATTGGCATTGTTGTTCGGCATTGTTGTTGATCCGAAGGCTCGTGCACCACGTCCACTTCAAGCACCGCGCAACGACAAAGGGACACGCAAGCGTGCGTCTGATGTCAACAAGACCGCAGATGCAAAGGGCCCACGTGGACCCAAGAAGGACAAAGACGTAACTGCTGCCCCTAAGAGCACCAGTACACCAGTTGAGTCTGAAGTGCCTGTACCAGCCGTTGCTGAAGCACCTGCACCGGTCGTGACTGAAGCGCCTGTGGAAGTCATTACAGAAGCACCTGCCTCTGTTGTTGCTGACGCACCTGCTGAAGCAGCCGAATAATCCGCAACTTCTTTCACTAGCCACTACCCCACTACGGTGGCGATATGGCAAATATGGTGACATACGAACGTCGTGGCAAAGTCGCGATCATTACTCTCAATCGTCCAGACGCGCGTAATGCCGTCAATGATGAACTAGCAGCCGACATGGAAGCATGTATCGATCAGTTGGAAGCAGACGATGAAGCGTGGGTCGGTGTTCTCACTGCAAATACAGAGGGTCATAAATCTCCTGTGTTTTGTGCAGGCGCAGACCTCAAAGCGCTAAATGCAGGTGGACAAACTCTTGGTACCAAGCGTGGTGGCTTTGCAGGTTTCGTCTATCGGGAACGTACTAAGCCCGTCATCGCTGCTGTGGACGGTCTCGCCACCGCTGGTGGCTGTGAGATCGTGCTCGCATCAGACATGGTGATTGCAACTTCACGTTCCTCGTTTGGCCTCGCAGAAGTCAAGCGCAATCTCATCGCAGGAGCCGGCGGACTTTTTCGTCTTCCCCGCGCCATAGGCAAGTCAGTCGCGATGGAAGTCATTCTGACTGGTGATCCTCTTTCAGTTGAACGCGCACATCAGTTGGGTCTCGTCAATTATGTGGTGGCACCAGGAGAAGAAGTAGATGCCGCTATCGCTCTAGGTGAAAAGATTGCGACGTCAGCACCTTTGGCAGTTGCCGCAAGTCGCCGCGTCATTTTGGCGTCTGCTTATGAAAGCGATGAAGCACTGATTGCGATGACGAACAAAGAATTCGCTCCCATCCTTCAGTCAGAAGACACAAAAGAAGGTCTCATGGCATTCATCGAGAAGCGTGCACCGCAGTGGAAGGGTCGCTAGAGACTCTTTCCAACAATGATCGTCTGTGCCACTAGACCATGACGTTCGAATAGGTTCTTCATTGCTCTGTCTCCGGGAAGCGCATGCGCGGAAACATGAGCTGCACCGAGAGTGCGAAGTTCTTCAAGTAAGTGCAAAACAAGAGCATCACCAAGGCCGATCTCGCGGGCTTCGGGAATGACAAAGACATGGTGAATAAATACTGATGTGCCTTTGTCTCCTGAAGCTGACAAAGAAGCCATGATTGTCTCGCCGACACCAGCTACGTAGTTGAGTGACAAAGGGCCCCGTTCGGGAGAACTAGTTCCTGCACCGCGGTATTGGGATGCTTCTGCTCGAGCCAGTTGAATGTGATTCACAATGGCGTCTGAATCAGATGCGGTGGACAGGCGCACGAAGATGTCAGTGTTTGACATCAGGGCCTTGCTCGTTGTCTGTACTGGAAGTGCGGCCAGATTGAAAGTTGTGAACGGTCTTCGTGGCTTCCTTCACCGCTTGGCGAACAGCAAACTCGCCCACCATGCGCGCACCTGGAGCTTGCTGTTGCATGCCCCTCAATGTGTTCTGCATGCGACGCACGATTGAGGAAGCAAGCGAAAGCGGGTTCATGTCACTTCGGTGGGAACAATGGGCACGTATCGTCACCCATTGGACACGATGGCGCACTATTACGAACAAGCAAGAAGCAATTGGTGCATTGCACTTCGTCGGCCTTTTTAGGTTGCAGTGCATCATCAGCTGTGCGATCGTCTGTTTCGACGACTTCGTCTTCCTCTGCAGGAAGATCCTCGCTCGCCAAACGATCTTTCAGAATGGACGCGAGGTCCTCCTCAACATCATCTGGTGCAACCATGTCGTCGTCATCGTCGTCGTCATCTCCGGCTTTACGCACAACTGTGGCGCCGACGGCGTCTTCGTCATCGCCATCGTCTTCATCTAAAACATCATCTTCGTCGACCAACAATGGGTCGTCGCCGAGGTCCTCAAGGATGTCTATCTCGTCACCTTCGATATCGATATCAACGTCAATATCTTCTGGGTCGATGTCATCTTTTGCCACTATGTGCTCCTCTTTTTGCGCAACAGCTCGCGGCGGGATACTAGGCACAAACTGTGTCGATTTGACGAATGCTACAAAAAAGTGACACGCGTCACGGTTGCAGATTGTCTACGAATGCTTGTTTCTCTTGGCCTCTGCACGACGTTCAGACTCCAAACGCTCAAGCTCGGGGGCTTCGGTCGTCATATGGCTCATTGACGCAGCTACGGCCTTGTGACCGGCCTTCTCAGCGATCTGACGGTGCATCTCGAGTGCCACACGGCGATAAGCAGGGTGTCCCTGTGGGCTTGAACGAAGTTCCAGCATGTGCATAGCCTCACGTGCGTTGAACTGCATGACATAGCGAATGCGATACGCCATGGAGACGGCATAGGCAGCCTGCTGTGGGTAGTCGGTAACGAGTGCGTCATACAGTGACGATGACCTATCCATCACTTCGTCGAACAAGGCAGTTCCCCCTGCTGCATCCACCAATTCTGGACGTGCGTATCCGTGATACGGAGTTAGTGGTTGCCACTCGATGGTGAGCAGACGGTGACGCTGAAGATCTCGGAAAGCGCCGTAGTCAGAGAGAACATCGAAGCGATAGTCAATGCTTTCGAACGCGCGTCCAGGACGATGCCTTCGATTATCGCGATCACCGATGTACGTGTTGAGAATCTCGGTCTTTTCTGCGATGCTCATCTTTTCGACACGCATACGAATCTGGGACTCAGGAAGATGTGAATATGCGTAACACGCCGCGGCAACCAGTTTGTTCTCGGCCTCAGGATCAAAATCCACGAGAGTCACTTCGTCAACATCGCTAGCGACAGTGTCCCCCATCATCGAATCAATGAGTTCGGACATGTTGCCCGCATTGGTACTGAGGTACTCAGACCACTTTCCGCCACGTTCTGCAACATCAACGCGACGTAAGAAAGACGGAATGACTTTTCGCAACTCGGTCAACATCATGTCGGCATACAGGCGAGACTCTGGAAGTGGATGTGCACGCATGCGCAGCAACAACTGCTCGAACGCTTGTCCACTGCCATAGATGCCTACGTTTGATAGAGACGACGCCGGCAACATTCCGCGTACAGCATCTAATGCCTTCGCACGAGTCGCTTGGCGATATACAAAGTCTGAATCCTTTACACCCTTAGGCACTGTAGAGCGGACGTGTTCTGTAACAATCTCTGCCAATTGGCTATACGAATCGAACATGCGATCCATATCGCCTACATAGCGGGTACCAAACTTGCTGGCAACCACATCTGGGTCTCGGTAATACCTGAATCGACCGCCCAAACGTTCGTCGTAGGCGATGTAGCGGGTGCTTTGTTCGAGGTAACTCATCAAGCGACCCCACTCCAAAATCTTGGTGAGAATGTTTGACGCTTGCTCGCAAGCAAGATGCACACCGCCTAATTGCGCAACAGAGTCATCGCCATATTCAACGAAGACTTTCTCGTACAAAGACTCAGCACGGTCCACGCCAACGGTGGCATCTACTGCTTGATCACCAGCAATTTCTAGATCGTTAACGAACTCATCAAGAAACAGACGACGAAGGCTGCGCGGACTTCTGCTGTAACGAGCAAATAGAGCACCTTTTACAACTTCAGGCAGATTAACTAACGCAAATACAGGTTGATCTAAGTTGCTGAAATAACGACGCAAGATATCTGACTCTGCGTCCGTGAATTCCTCGGGAACATACACAGTCACGGCTATTTAGCCTAGGAGCCTGACGAGTGCCGTCTGGGGATACCAGTTACAGAACATCCTTGTCCGGGTTGGCTCTCGCAAAGTCGGCTTGGACCGATGTGCGCATTTGTTCAGAAGTCCAAAAGTCGATTGCAGTCAATGCCATGGCTTTTGCCCCGTCGATCACTGCCGCGTCTGCTAACGGGCCACGGGAGTGTTCAGCAAAGGCACTGGTGTGGATTGCAGTGTTATGTGGTGCTGACGCAATCATCGGGTGAATTGAGGCAACCAGGTGGCTCACGTTGCCCATATCTGTACTTCCCACGACCCTATGTCCACTGACGCGAGGGTCAGTCACTGTTCTGCCGAGACGCGCGGCATTGAGAACATAAGAAGCACTCAACGTTTCGTTCGTAATCATGTCTGCGTACGGCGTTCCTACCCATGTGTGTTTGGATGTGCAGCCACAGGCAGTAGCACCAGACTCGAGTGCGGCCAGTACACGTGGTTTCAATTCGTTCAGGGTGGTAATGGTGTCCGAACGGACATACCACTCGGTGGACGCTTCGCGAGGAACAATGTTCGGCTTCTCGCCTGCAGACCGAAATACTCCGTGCACTCTTTCAGTCGGCAGGATGTGTTGACGCAGGGCGGCCACGCCCATGTACCCGAGCACTGCTGCATCAAGCGCATTTCGTCCACGATGTGGCGCTGCTGCGGCATGCGACTCTTCGCCAAAATACTCAACTAACAATTGTTGAAGAGCTATCGCATCAATAGTGGTTAGATCTGCATCGGCAGAGTGGACCATCATCGCGACATCAACATCGGTAAGAGCGCCGTTCTTAGCCATCAGAATCTTTCCGCCACCGCCCTCCTCTGCAGGTGTCCCCAGATACCGAACTCGACCGCCAGCATCTGCAGCGATACTTGCCAGAGCTGCTGCAGCGCCAAGTCCGGCAGCAGCAATCACATTGTGACCACATCCGTGACCAATATCGGGCAGCGCGTCGTATTCACTCATAATGCATACTGTGTTGCCAGAGCCCAAGTCGGCAACAAAACCAGTTGGTGCACCGTAGGCACCTTTGTCTGCGGTGAGACCCAAGTTTGTTGATGTTTTACAGAGCAATTCTGCTGCAAAATGCTCTTGGTAATTCTCTTCCGGATTGGCATGTATCTGATGACTCACATCGATGATGGTTTGAGCGTGTTTATCAATAAATTGACACGCTCTCTCCTTCAATTGCTCAATATCTGAATTCACTTCACGTCACCATGCGTAATCACTATCTTGCCCAGTTGTTCAGCCTGTTCAAGTTTGTGGAGAGCGGCTTCGTATTCGGAAATTGGATAAACGCTGTCAATCTCGATGGGTAGTCCTGCGTCAACAATTGTTAGAAGTTGGTCGAACTCTTCGTAGCTGCCCATTGTCGAACCGATGATCTCGAATTGCTTAAAGAACAGACGAGGGATATTGATCTCAGCTTTTGGCCCAGTGGTTCCACCACACACAACCATCCGGCCACCAGGCGCTAACGACCGCACCGATTTATCCCAGGTGGCTGGACCAACGCTTTCGATAACGACGTCGGCTTCTACTGGCCATCGTTCATCACTGCTGTCTATGGCGGCGGATGCACCCATGCGCAATGCTGCTTCGCGCTTTGCTGGGTCGCGACTGGTGACAACGGTGCGAGCCCCAAACCAATGAGCCAGCGAAAGTGCTGCTGTGGAAACGCCTGATCCGATACCAACTATCAACACCGTGTCTCCGGCGCGCACTCTTCCTCTGTTCAGCATTCGCAGTGCCGTTAGATATGCGAGGGGGAACGCTGCGCATTCTTCCCAAGAACGCGATGATGGTCGACGACGAACGTTGCGAGCAGGGGCAACAGCAAATGCTCCGTGTCCACCTTGACAATGTTCTCCCCAAATCATGAAGCCAGGGCCCATTGGAGAATTGTTCCCGTACTTCACGATGTCTTCGATTGGTGACACCCCAGGGTTAACGACAACCTCGTCTCCAACTGCAACCGAAGTAACTTCGCTTCCGATCTCTTCAACGATTCCTGCTGCGTCGCAACCAGGGACATGCGGAAGTGGAGGCTTTGGCATACCGCGCGTGACCCATAGGTCCATGTGATTCAGTGCGCTAGTTAGAACTCGGATGCGCACTTCATCTGGGCGCAATGCAGGAGTTTCAATTTCTCCCCACGAGTAGGTGCCGGGTGAGTCATTCAAAATCCATGCTTTCATGGTTCTACCGTAGATGCTTAGACGACCGTATGCCAGTAATCGGGTCGTACGGTCACAGAAATTGAAGACCAACTGCCTATCTCGATGCCATCAATGATCAAAGATTCATGTGCTTTTGTTCTGGTGAAGCTAAATGAATCAAGTCGCTCGACGCGAATATCTGGATGAGGCAAATGTGCAGAGATTCGGGACTTCCTTTTGAAGAGCAAACGCTGTCGTAAAGGCATCGAACTGCGAAGTGAAAGCAGATCTAAGAACCCATCATTTGGATGAGCACGAGGCAAGAGATGACGAGATTGGTGAAAGCCAGAATTAGATAGAACAAAGAATGCACCTCGATACCAACGGCCAATGGTGATGCTCGAGATTGCGAAAGCTGATAGTTCTACCCCGTCGGAATTTTGAATCGTGTACTGCATTGCATCAATCGGTAACAGTTGGCACTCTTCTCCTGCATTAGGTTGACGAGGCTTGCCGAGGGCTTCATGGAGGTCGCCATTTGATACATAAAACGGTGCTTGAGTTTCTGAGCGAGCAGCATCGGCATCGCTTGCTACAACCATGCAGTCACTGGGCATCACGAACGGGCTCCCCCAGTCCTGCCCTTTCCGAATTGTCATATTGATTCTCCAGCAGCAGCTGAGACGACTCCTCTGTCGAGGGCGCGTGACGCATCGATTGCAACTTGGCGTAATGAATCGTTTGTAGTGGTGCTTGAGATTTGACGCAGCAAGTCGATGAGTTGTCGCATGGACCTAACAAAGTCACCTGGGGTCAAATCGGGATCAAGAATTCGCGATAATGGTTTCCCTGATGCCCAACCGGCAGTTTCAAAAGCCAATCCACCATTGGGAGCACGATGCAAGTGCATACCTTTTTCACGCTGCATATCTTGCAACTGCAAACTCACCTTCTCAACTCTCTTGAACCTCTGCCGAACTAAATCAGAAGGCCATCGTGGAGGGCCACCGTTATCCCCGCCACGTGGTTCGAAGACCAGAGTTGACAACACCGCGACAAGATCATTGACTGAAAGATTGTCGAGAATCCCTCGATTCATCACTTCAACGATGAGCAGATCTGATTCGTGGAAGATTCCAGCAAGCGTGTGTCCTCTATCGGTTAGTTCCCAATCGTTGATGTAATCCATCTCGCGTAGAAGTTGAACAACATCCATAAACCTTGCCCCAACGGAGCCGGATCTGTGCCGTGAGCGTTCTTCGAGTTGTTCAATTTCCTTGCGTAACCTTTTGATGCTCTTGGCAGACAGTGGAGAATCAACCACGCGCTCTTCATCATTGACCTCTAGCGAACGTCCAACGATGTCGTCAACCTTTGCCTTAGTGAGACGCGTAGCTGCCTCTCTAATAAACTCTGTGCGTGCTGGCTCGAACGGAACCGGAAGGTCCACCGCGCCGCCCTTCAATGGCAAAGCACGGAGATCTTTTGCCATTACATCAATAACTTTTCGACTAGGCGTGACAACTGTGAGTCGTATGCCCGATCGGCGAGCAGCAGTACTCAACACAAGTCCCCTGCCGCGAATGTTGGACGCGTCGAACATAACGACGTCTCCTGGGCGAAGTGCTCGTAGAGAAATCTCAGCCTCTACGGCTGAAGCCAACATTTCCGAAGATGCGGACGGAGCCTCGTGGGATTGAAAAGCTTGCTCGAGTAGTGCAAGCTCCTTCTTTCGTTTTTCAAGCGTCGCCTCGGAAGTTACGACATCGCGATCGGCTTGGAACTGAGCAAAAGAAAGATTGAGAATGTGATGGGCTCCATCTTCGGAGTGATTGCGCACCATATTGACTGCCATGTTGAAAGTGGGGCGAAACGCAGATGACAATCGAAAACTGCGACTCATTGCCAGCGACACAACTTGGTCGAAGCTAACAAATGGGTTCCACAGTGAGATGGCGTGACCAATCTCATCTAAACCACGGCGACCTGCGCGCCCTGTCAATTGTGTGAACTCTGATGCACGCAACAATTGGTGGTGCTCGCCCGTGTACTTCGTCAACTTCTCAATGACAACAGCGCGCGCCGGCATGTTGATACCTACGGCAAGCGTCTCTGTTGCAAAGACAACCTTTACGAGCCCATTCACAAAGCATTCTTCAACGGCCTCTTTGAACATGGGGATCATCCCTGCGTGGTGGCACGAAATTCCGCTTGACACATCGTCAATAAAGTTCCCGTACCCCAAAGCGTCTTTGTCATCTGCTGTCAGATTCTCGCAATGACGCTCGACGATGTCTCTGATCTGGGCCTCTTCGTCCATAGATGTGAGCACGATGCCTGCTCGCATGCAGGAAAGCACGGCGTCTTCGCACTGTGCACGGCTGAAGATAAAAACTATGGCCGGCAGCATCTTGTGGTCTTCCAACATGTCCACAATCTCTGGTCGTGATGGTGGTGAGAATCGTCGAGTCTTCTTTCCAGTGATATGGCCGCCTTTGCCACGGGTTGATGAGCCGGAGGCGAGAAGTCGTTGAACGTGTCGGTTTGGTTCGCCACTCACAACTGTGGGAAACATTTCGGTCTTTTTGGTGGCAGTGTCAAACAAAGCAAAGTGATTCACGAGTTCAATGGGTCGTGTGGTCTCCACCACTACGTCTGTACGACCGCGCACAGTGGACAGCCACTCCCCAACCTCGTCAGCATTTGAAACTGTTGCAGAGAGGCACACAAGTTGTACTTCCGGGTCTAACTGAATGATGACTTCTTCCCACACTGGGCCGCGATAGGCGTCCTGCAGGTAGTGCACTTCATCCAGAACCACCACACCCAGCGAGTCAAGCCTGGTGGACTGCGAATAGATCATGTTGCGCAACACTTCAGTAGTCATCACAACTACAGGTGCTTCAGGGTTCACCGCATTATCGCCTGTGACAAGACCCACGTTGTGAGCTCCATACAGAGTTTGAAGGTCGCGATACTTCTGGTTAGACAGAGCCTTAATCGGTGTTGTGTAAAACGCCCGAAGACCAAGAGAACGAGCACGAGCAATGCCGTATTCAGCGATGAGTGTTTTTCCACTCCCAGTCGGTGCAGCCACTAGTACGGATGCGTCTGCATCAATGGAATCCATAGCCTTTACTTGGAAGCCATCTGGTGCATAACTCAGTTGACTGAGAAACTCTTGTCGAACATTTGTCATTGAGTTATGTGGCCCTTCGGCGCACAAGGAGCCAACCAACTAAGGCTGACAACAGGTACAAAACCGATAGTGGTACCGCGAGCGCCAACATACTTACTGGGTCACCCGATGGTGTGATGACCGCTGCAGCAACAAAGATGCCCATGACTGCGTATCTCCATTGCTTGATGAGTGCTCTTGGCGTAACAACTGAAACCAATTGAAGAAAAACTAAGAGGACAGGACTCAAGAATCCGACACCGAATGCCAACATCATCAGCACTACAAGTGAAATGTATTTCGTTACTTGGTAGGCCTGAGAAACGTCAGTACCGGACCACGAGATAAGAAACTCCAGAGCCTTATCGAGCGTCCAATAGGCAAGCGAGCAACCGACTGCAAACAACACAATCGATGAGACGATGAAAGGAACTGCATAACGTTTTTCCTTCTTTGACAATGCTGGGACGATGAATCGCCAGATCTGCCACAAGATGACAGGTAGCGCCAGTACGACGCCGCCGTACAAACAAATACGCATGCGTGCAGAAAAACCATCGAGTGGTCCTAATGAGAACAATGATCCGTCGCAATTGAAGTCGGGACGAGATGAACACAGGTTTCTGTACGGCTCTGTCAGAAAATTCTTGACCGGGTCGTAGACCGTAAGCATCGTCAGTGAGGCAACAGCGATAGCCAAGAAAGATCTAATGATGCGTGAACGAAGCTCTCGTAGATGCTCCATGATGGGCATCGCGTCAGGAGTACGCGTACTGGAGTCGCTCATTGATCTGACTCGTCACTCTTGACGGAATCGTCTTGCTTTTCAACTGGAGCGGATGGTGAAAAATCTGGTGTGGGGAAAGCTGTCCGCTCTGGTCGAAATGGCGGGGATGGTTCGAGGTCAACTTCCCCAAATCCACTTCTGATGTCATTGGCGGCTTTTTGGAAATCATCGAGCGGCTCTTTGAACGTGTCTCGGAATTCTCGTTCAAATCCAGATGCTGCGCGCCTTATCTCGCCGTACGTTTTTCCCACACGGCGAATCACGCCTGGCAATCGTTCGGGTCCGAGAACCACCAGTCCTGCGAGCAGGAGGAAAACTATTTCGCTTCCGCTGAGGTTGAACACTCTTCCAGCATAGAAGCCACCACCTATTGTGCAGAGTGTGCAGCAAAGACTTCCCTCCCTCATTGGTGACCCCATTGCGTTCGCTCACCGAGGCGCCAAGGCGCATGCTCCAGAGAACACCCTTGAGGCCTTCGCTTTAGCCTTGCGGCTCGGCGCTAACGGTCTCGAAACAGACATGTGGCGCACGGCCGATGGGCACATCGTTCTAGACCATGACGGCATAGTGAAACGGTGGGGACGCTCTCGGCCCATCAGCGAAGTCCCACTAACGGCTCTTCCGAGTCATATTCCCACCCTGGAAAAGTTCTATGAAGAGATTGGGACAGATTTTCACTTCAGCATAGACGTCAAGGACGAAGAAGCATATGAATCAATTGTTCGAATCAGTAGTGAGAGTTCATTTGACCTATCCCGGCTTTGGCTCTGTCATCACAAAGTGGACGTCACGGTACGAAATCGGGGCATATATCCCGATGTCCGTTTTGTGGATTCGACACGTTTGTCACGTATGAAGGAAGGTCCAGAACGACGCTGCTCGCTTCTGTTAGAGCATGGTGTCGATGCATTGAATATGCACCACTCAGACTGGAATGGTGGACTAGTCACGCTTGCACACAAGTTTGAATTGTTCGCGTTCAGTTGGGATATGCAATTTGAACATGTGATGACGAACCACTTTCGCATGGGCGTCGATGCTGTTTATAGCGACTATGTAGACCGTCTAGTTGACGTGTACTCAGCAGAAGTGGGCCATGTGCCCACGAAATCACAACCCGGATAACTTCGACAACGGCCAAACAATTGCAAAAGCGCGCCCAACGATGAGGTCTTTGTCGATTGGTCCGAAGCTGCGGCTATCGAAAGACTCAGATCGGTTATCTCCCATCACAAAAATCTTGTCCTTTGGGATTGTCTGCTCTTCAAGATCAACGACTCGACAGCGATCGACGAGATTCTGACTTCCGCCCGATTTGGCGTCAAGATACGACTCATCAATTTTCTTGCCATTCACAATGACATTGCATTGGGAGATGGAAACCGTGTCTCCACCAACTGCAATAACCCTCTTGATGAGATCATCGTGCGCCACTACCCCGCCATTAGTTGTGACGCGATCAAAGACAACAACATCACCGCGATGCACATCATGCAATCGATAGCTCAACTTGTTTACGAGAACACGATTGTTCTCCAACAACGTTGTCTGCATGGACGGACCACTGATGTAGAACTGTTGCAAAACATAGACGCGCACAAGCATGGCTGCGCCTAGGGCAATGAGCACCACAAGGAGCCAATCACGCAGAACCTTTCCCAGATGTGGAGCAGGCGTGGCTTCTTCCACTGGAAGGTCAATTTCTTCAGACATGAGACTCTTACGCTACTTGCTTCAACTGCTCTGAAGCGTTACAAACTCTCAATAAGGCGATCCACTCGCTCGTCTACAGCGCGAAATGGGTCTTTGCACACAACAGTTCTCTGCGATTGATCATTGACCTTCAAGTGCACCCAGTCGACGGTGTAGTCACGGCCCTTGTCGATAGCGGCTTGTATAAATCTGCCTCGTAGATTTGCTCGCGTTGTTTGTGGAGGAGCTGACTTTGCAGTATCGACGTCCGTGTCAAGTAACAACGTATCCACCGCTCCGCGTCTACGCATTGTATTGTACACGCCTCGCGTGCTGTGAATGTCGTGGTACCGCAGGTCAAGCATTTGTACTTCGGGTGACTCAAGTGAATAGCCATGACGTTCGGAGTAGTTGTCGATGAGGCGTTTCTTGATAACCCAGTCGATCTTTCGATCTAACTTCATAGGGTCTGTTGAAAGGTCGGAGATCACCTCTTCCCACATGCGTAAAGCGCGTACTTCTTCTTCGGAAAAGATGCCTTTGGACTCACAAGCGAGCGCATTCTCTAGTAGGTATGACTGAATATCGAGCGCGGACATCTCTTTGCCTGTTGCCAACCGCACAGGGCGACGGCAACTTATGTCGGAACTGATTTCTCGGATAGCGCGTATCGGATTCTCAAGTGTGAGGTCTCGCAAATGTACAAGTCCGCTTTCCATCAAGCGTAGAACGCAAGCAGCGCTACCGACCTTCAGGAAACTCGTGTATTCGGACATGTTGGAGTCACCGACAATTACATGCAATCTTTTGAACTCCTCTGCATCTGCATGAGGTTCATCGCGCGTATTGATGATTGGGCGCGACCGTGTTGTGGCCGACGAGATGCCTTCCCAAATATGCTCGGCACGTTGGGATATTGAGTACGCAGGCCCTTTCACGGTATTCACAATCTTTCCTGCCCCAGCAATAATTTGCCTGGTCACCAGAAACGGTATGAAGCACTCTTCGTATGAATTTGGTTCAGTGACTCGACGAACAAGAAAATTCTCATGACATCCATAACTGTTGCCCGCCGAATCAGTGTTGTTCTTGAAGAGAAAAATTGTTCCACGGATACCTTCATCTTTGAGACGTTTTTCAGCATTCTCCACAAGATCGTTCAGTATCAATTCGCCAGCCTTGTCATACTTCACCGCTTCGAGAACTGAATCACACTCAGGGGTGGCAAATTCAGGATGTGAACCGACGTCCAGGTAGAGACGCCCGGCATTCGTAAGAAAGACATTCGAACTGCGTCCCCAAGCAACGACAGTGCGAAACAAATATCGAGCCACTTCATCGGGAGTGAGTCTGCGTTGACCCTTAAGTACGCAGGTAATTCCGTATTCGGTTTCAATACCGTAAATACGTCGTTGCATTGTGGGTTAGGACAACATCTCGCTGATATCAGCGTCTGTCACTCGACTGAAACACCTTCTCTGAGATGTTCGAGACAAGATGGCAACTTCGAGATCGTCTGCTGAGAGGGTTCTATCCGAACCAGCTAGCGCGGCTGCAGCGCGTTGAACACTTGACTTCAATGTTGAATCCGTAACTGTCGATTCTTGTAAGCGAGTCGTGATACTTGCGTCATCACCTCCGAGGACACAAAAGGCCTTCTCATCTGAAACGGTGCCGTCAAATGAGATGTGATACATGCAGTCGCTTTCGGCGGTGATACCAACTTCTGCAATCAGAATCTCAACCTCAAGTGGCTTTGATTCATGAGTAAAGGCTTGACCAATAATTTGTCCGTACTGATTAGCCAAGCTACGTCCGTCCACATCACGACGAGAGAACTGGTAGCCAGTGAGATCAGCGGCGCGAATGCCAGACTGACGTAGTGAATCAAATTCGTTGTACTTCCCAACACCGGCGAATGCGATGCGGTCATAGATTTCACTGATCTTTCTCAAGGTGTTTGAAGCATTCTCGGCAACGAGAACGATTCCTCCGTCATAGCGCATCGCTATGAGGGCCCGTCCGCGAGAAATGCCCTTACGTGCGAAGTCTGCCTTGTCTTTGACCAGCTGTTCTGGGGGAACGTAGAAAGGCATGCTCATCGTGATCTCATCTCTTCAGCGAATGATTCAAAGATTGGGCTCAACTCTGTGTCATCAACACGGCTCCAGCCTTCGTTCGTAATGGTTGCAACAATCGGATACACGGCGCGCAAGGCATCTGGACCACCAGTTGCAGAATCCGAATCAGCAGCCTCCCAAAGCGACTTGCACGCAAGCGTGACTGCTGCGTCACGGCTGAGTTCACTTCGCCATCCAACTTTGATGACAGTTCCTGCAAGAGTTCCGCCAGACCCAATAGTTACGAACTCGCGTTCTTCGTATCGACCACCTGTTGCGTCGTAGTCCCAGATACGGCCCTGTTGATCGACGTCGTCGTATCCGGCAAACAAAGGCATAACTACGAGGCCTTGCATGGCTGCTGGCAAATTGTTTCGCACCATGATGGACAACTGATTTGCCTTACCTTCGAGTGAAAGCAACCGGCCTTCCATCTTCTCAAAGTGTTCCAACGTCAGTGAGAACAACTTGATCATGTCCATTGCAGGACCAGCAGCGCCAGAAATGGCAACTGCACTGTAATGGTCGGTTTGTACAACCTTTTCCATAGCACGATGACTAATGATATTGCCTGAGGTTGCGCGACGGTCGCCCGCAATCACAACGCCGTGCGAAAAACGCAGAGCAACACATGTTGTCGCGTGGGGTACATCGACTGAACCTGACCATGTCTCATGCGGTGGCGTTAGCCCTACACGCTTCACTAATTCCACAAAGTTTGAGCCTGGGTCATTAGACGGGGTGAACAGTGGCATGCTCATGATTACTCCCCGCCCTTTTGCACATAGTTCTTCACGAACTCTTCAGCGTTGGTCTCAAGTGCTTCATCAATTTCATCGAGCAGATCATCAAGATCATTTTTCAACTTGTCATGAGTAGCTGGCGACGTGGTGTCTTGGGCCTGGTCGACCTTCGAATCTGCGTCCGTTCTGTTTTGCTGAACTCGCTCTTGCATGCTCATACCGTACCTAGTTCGCCGCAGGAGGCACTACCAGCCTGGGTCCTGCTCATATGGCTCCACCGCCTCAGACCCAAGCTCAGCCAATAATTCATCGATGGTTCCCACACGATTCAGCAGTTCAGAAACATGGCTAAAGGTTCC
>JAPKZX010000056.1 GCA_026393575.1 Actinomycetota bacterium | reverse complement strand
AGATAAGAAGATCTACAAGAAACTGCCAACACCAGTCCAAGCAGATACAGCCCTGAAAGTGCTCTCTGCAAAAGACGCAAAGACTCTTGATATCCGCACTACCACTCCAAGAATCTGTGAAGCGCTCACAACAAGTGTTCTCATGGTGAATAACGGTCGATGCATTGTGCGCATCATCGACGAAGACACAAAGAAAGCTCTTCGTACTATGACCACGACTGTGAAAGCAGCCGAAGTTGAAGCTGGCTCATTGCTCACAACTGATGAGCCAATCATGTTCAAGATGGCATCTGACAAACTGTCCAAAGTCGCAAAGGATCAAATCACCGAATTGGCAAAGGCTGCAGAGAATGCAAGCCGAGTAGTGGTTATTGGGCATTCCGCATCGTTAGGTGACGTTTCGGCATATAGCTACGCAATTTCACGTGATCGAGCAAATGCTGTGAAAGCCGCGCTTGTCAAAGCGGGAGTAAAAGCGACAATTGAAATTGTCACGCTCTCTTACTCCCAGCCGATTTCAATAAAGAAGTCTGAAACCGCACAAGCAAAGAACCGCCGAGCAGAGGTGTACATCTTCCCTAAATAGGGCAGACACGCTTCACGCGTAAATCACTAGAACGTTGGGTTAGGCCACAGTTGCAAGTAAGGCAGCTGTGGCCTTTCTCATTGCATCAGTTGTTGCGCTTTGTGGCAGTGCATCACATGCACGCTCAGCAGCAGCAACGTACGCGCGCGCTTTTTCAATCGCTGTTGCAATTCCGCCATTCGAGCGAACAATATGCAACACCTTTTCGCGTTCTACTTCATTGAGTGGCTTGCCCAAGATGGAACCAAGCTCGCTTGCAGCAGCACCACCGGCAGCCAAAGTGTGCAGCACTGGAAGCGTGTACACACCTTCTTCCATGTCGTGGCCTGCGGGCTTACCTAATTGAGCATCTGTGGCAGTGAGATCAAGAACGTCATCCACAATTTGAAACACCATGCCGTATGCAGTGCCGTATGTGGTCAACGCATCAATAGTGGCACGGTCGTGACCAGCCACGATTCCGCCAATTCGCGCAGCTGTTGAATAAAGCGACGCAGTCTTGCCGTCGATGGAATTGAGATACGAATCAATTGGGCGCGCCACGTTGTATGTATGACGCAATTCTTCAATTTGCCCTTCACACAAGTGACCAATAGTGCGAGCAAGTAGCGCAGCAACTTCAGTTCCAAGCGATGCTGCAATTTCAGATGCCTTTGCCAACAAGAAGTCGCCTGCCAAAATTGCTTGAAGGTTGCCCCACTTGGCATTCACAGTGTCAACGCCACGTCGTGTGGTGGATTCATCCATGACATCGTCGTGATACAGCGATCCGAGGTGCACCAATTCACACGAAATACCACCGGCAATAGCTTCCTCAGAAGCAGGGCCATCGGTTGCGATTTGCGACGCCACAATGGTGAAAACAGGGCGCAAACGCTTCCCACCTGCTGAGATGAGGTGTGACGCAATTTCAGTGAGATACGCATCGGGCGTACGCACGGCGCCAAGGAGTGCCTGTTCCACCCTGAGGCGGTCATTTTCCATGGTCGGCAACCCGAGCAGCGGTGAATTTGTCACAGGTTTTAGGTTACGGCTTCTCATGGGGTAGCCACTCTCCCAGCCGATACACTTTGCTTCAATATCCACCAATTCCAATCGGGGTGGTCCCATTGTTCGAACGTTTTACAGACCGGGCCCGCAGGGTCGTAGTTCTCGCCCAAGAAGAGGCGCGTCTTCTCAACCATTCATATATTGGTACGGAGCACATCCTTCTCGGCCTCATCCATGAAGGTGAAGGCGTAGCTGCGAAAGCACTCGAGTCTCTCAACATCTCACTTGAAGCCGTGCGTGCTCAAGTAGAAGAGATCATCGGTCAAGGTGGCTCGTCACCTTCTGGTCACATTCCTTTCACACCACGTGCAAAGAAAGTTCTCGAACTGTCATTGCGTGAAGCATTGCAATTGGGTCACAACTACATCGGCACCGAGCACATCCTTCTTGGCCTCTTGCGTGAGGGTGAAGGCGTTGCAACTCAGGTTCTCGTCAAGTTGGGAGCCGACCTCGGCAAAGTTCGTCAGCAAGTCATTCAATTGCTTTCCGGCTACCAAGGCCCAGGCACAAAGAACGAAGCACCCGGCGGCACCGCTGCAGGCGCAAAAGAAGATGCCGGCGAAAAAGGTGGCAGCCAAATTCTCGATCAGTTCGGTCGCAACCTCACTCAGTTGGCTCGCGACAAGAAACTCGATCCAGTTATTGGTCGTACACGTGAACTAGAGCGCGTCATGCAGATTCTTTCTCGTCGTACAAAGAACAACCCTGTCCTCATCGGTGAACCTGGTGTTGGTAAGACAGCAGTTGTTGAAGGTCTCGCACAACGCATCGTGTCGGGTGACATTCCCGAAACGTTGAAAGACAAGCAGTTGTACACACTCGACCTTGGCGCACTTGTTGCAGGTAGCCGTTACCGCGGTGACTTCGAAGAGCGTTTGAAGAAAGTGTTGAAAGAAATCAAGACACGTGGCGACATTGTTTTGTTCATCGACGAAATTCACACACTTGTAGGTGCTGGTGCAGCTGAAGGTGCAATCGATGCCGCAAGCATTCTCAAGCCAATGCTTGCTCGTGGTGAATTGCAAACAATCGGTGCAACAACCACCGATGAGTATCGCAAGCACCTTGAAAAAGATCCTGCACTCGAACGTCGTTTCCAACCAGTAAAAGTGGAAGAGCCGACTGTTGCTCACACCATTGAAATCTTGAAGGGTGTGCGTGACAAATACGAAACGCACCACCGTGTCACCATCACCGATCAGGCAATCGTTGCTGCAGCAAACCTTGCAGACCGTTACATCGCCGACCGTCACTTGCCAGACAAGGCAATCGACCTCATCGACGAAGCCGGTTCACGTTTGCGTATCAAGCGCATGCAAACACCACCAGACCTCAAAGATCTTGAGAATCGCATTGGTGTTGTGCAAGAAGCGAAGAAGAAGGCAATCGAAGATCAACAGTTCGAAGAAGCCGGACGCCTTCGCGACCAAGAGCGCGAACTGCTCGAAGAAAAGGCTTCTAAGGAAACTGAAATCAAGGCATCTGGCGTCAACTTGTTCGACGAAGTAGACGAAGAAGCAATTGCAGAAGTACTCAGCATTTGGACTGGTATTCCGGTGTACAAACTCACCGAAGAAGAAACAGCCAAGTTGCTCAACATGGAAGGTGAACTGCACAAGCGCATCATCGGCCAAGAGAACGCAATCAAAGCTGTATCGCAGAGCATCCGTCGTACCCGTGCTGGTCTGAAAGACCCACGTCGTCCAAGCGGTTCGTTCATCTTCCTCGGACCAACAGGTGTTGGTAAAACAGAACTTGCAAAGACTCTCGCTGAGTTCTTGTTTGGTGACGATCAAGCACTCATCACGCTCGACATGTCTGAGTACATGGAAAAGCACACAGTGAGCCGTTTGGTTGGTTCCCCTCCCGGATACGTGGGCTACGAAGAAGGCGGTCAACTCACTGAAGCAGTGCGTCGTAAGCCGTTCTCGGTTGTCTTGTTCGACGAAATCGAAAAAGCACACCCAGACGTATTCAACACGTTGTTGCAAATTCTTGAAGAAGGTCGTCTCACCGACAGCCAAGGACGCAGCGTTGACTTCCGTAACACCGTTCTCATCATGACTTCAAACTTGGGTACCGCAGATTTGCGTAAGTCCAATGTTGGTTTCACCACTGGTGATTCCGCTATGTCATACGAGCGCATGAAAGACAAAGTCAACGATGCACTCAAGGCACACTTCCGTCCTGAGTTCCTCAACCGCATCGACGAGACCATCGTGTTCCACGAACTCTCGAAGCCAGAAGTTGTACAGATGGTCGACATGATGACAAAGCGTCTTGCCGGACAGCTTGAATCACAAGGTCTCGGCATCGAACTCACACAGGCAGCTAAAGAACTGCTTGCAGACTTCGGTTACGACCCTCAACTCGGTGCTCGCCCGCTGCGTCGCGCAATCCAACGTCACATTGAAGACGCATTGTCAGAGAAGATCCTCTACAAGCAATTCAATGCCGGACAAATCATTGTTGTCGACGCTGCAGACGACCCTGAGAATCCTGGCAAGCGTCACATTGTGTTCCATGCCGTAGAGGGAATCGTTGCACCAAGCGAACCACCATTCGCTGGCGACGCCGCAACCACTACCGAGTGACATCCTCACGTTTATCGCGCATTGTTGCGGTGATAGCTGCAACTTTCGTCTTGGCTTCATGTCGTGTCGACACATCTGTGTCCATGCGAGTGCAGCCAAATGGTTCGGGAACCATCCGAGTCGTTGTTATTGCAGACGCTGAAATTGTGAAGGCTGCGCCAGGTCTGAAGGGCGATATTCGCGTTGACGACCTCGTTGCAGCCGGATGGACAGTTGACGGACCTCGCACATCAGACGACGGTGCACTCGTTTTAGTTATTCAACACAGTTTTAATGGCCCCACTGAAGCAACGGCTTTGTTGTCACAAATCAACGGCACACGTGGACCACTGCACGACATGACTCTGACCCGCACAGGAAAAGACACCAACAGCACGTGGAAACTGACGGGCCGTTTAGAAATCAATGGTGGTCTTGAAGCATTTGCAGATGACGCCACAAATACCTTGTTAGGTGGCGGACCATTTAGCGAACAGATTGCGGCTCGAGGCACAGACCTCGGCGACGCCATTGGAATTACGTTTATTGCAGGCTTGCCAGGAACAGTGGATTCCACTACTGGCAAAACAGGTGCCGGCGTGATCACATGGCGTGTACCCACCGACGGCACACCAACAGATATTGCCACCACCGTTACAAACGTGGATGTGGCCTCCAGCATCTCTCGCGTCGGGCGAGTGCTCGTCCTTGGTCTTCTTGTTCTGTGGGTTCTTGGTTCGCTGTTTCTCATCTTGATGGTGATGAATGCACGCAACAAGCGCCCACGCACACCCCGCCTATAAGGTCAGTACGTGGCAAAACTTCGACTCGTTCATCGGTGCACCGAATGCGGCGGTTCATTTCCCAAATGGTCAGGCAAGTGTCTTGCATGTGGCGCGTGGAACTCACTTGTTGAAGACGTTGAAGGCCCCGAAGAATCGTTTGTCACTCTTGCAGCAGGTCTTGCACTTGTGCCGCCTGGTGAAGCAACACCTATTGGCGATGTCAATCCCAATGAAAGTGATCCTGTACCCACCGGCATTGGCGAGCTCGATCGCGTTCTCGGTGGTGGCTTAGTTCCTGGCTCTGTCACATTGCTGGGCGGCGAACCAGGCATTGGCAAAAGCACGCTCCTCTTGCAATTACTTGCAGGTGCCACTGGCCCATCGCTGTATGTCACTGCAGAAGAAAGTGCGCAACAAGTTCGTCTGCGCGCCGACCGCCTTGGTGCCATCAGCCCAGAGTTGTGGCTGCTTCCCGAAATGTCATTGCCCAACATCATCGCTGCTATCGACAAGATCTCTCCATCGTTAGTGGTTATCGACTCCATTCAAACTGTTGTCGATCCCGAACTTGGTTCGTCGCCAGGTTCTGTTGTTCAAGTTCGTGGTTGCGCACATCGATTAGTGCAAGAAGCAAAACGCAGATGGCCTCACTGGTGTTCCCGATGCAAGTCAGTTGTTCCTCACCGATCGTCGCACTGGTGTTCCTGGTTCAGTTGTTGTTCCCACTATTGAAGGTCAACGACCTTTGCTTGTGGAATTGCAAGCACTCACTAACCCGATGAACTCTGCTGTACCTGCGCGTCGCAGTGCACAAGGTGTCGACCAAGGTCGTTTATCTATGTTGATCGCGGTACTCGAACGTCGTGCACGCGTCAGCCTTGCAGGCCACGAGGTGTACGCGTCTGTAGTTGGCGGCGTGAAACTCACAGAGCCTGGTGCAGATCTTGGTTTATGCCTCGCACTTGTGTCGGCGGTGTCCAACATTCCGTTACCAGCAGACTTAGTTGTCATGGGTGAAGTTGGTCTTGCCGGCGAAGTACGTCAAGTGGGTCACCTCTCGCGCAGGCTCAACGAAGCTGCTCGCCT
The DNA here is from genome assembly GCA_026393575.1 of Actinomycetota bacterium. GTDB lineage: Bacteria > Actinomycetota > Acidimicrobiia > Acidimicrobiales > Ilumatobacteraceae > UBA2093. Next base: position 44,809 of record JAPKZX010000056.1, on the reverse strand, counting down.
CGGGTTCACCCAGGCCATTGTTCCTGCCAGTGCTCCAGACAAGGCTGAAGGCATCACGCTTCGCCGAGCCAGCACCATCAATGAAGCTCTCGCTCTCGCGGGCTTCACCACCAACGGGTAATTCCGACACCTCACCAATTGGCCTGGGCTCTTGTTAGAGTCTCTAACCATGCCGACTATGGCCGTTTCCCTTACCCGCACAAGGACATTGGTTCCTGGCGTGCTGTTTGCAGCAGTTGCGGTGTTCTGTGGGTTCAACATCAATTGGTTGTGGAGCAGTATCTCGCCTCTCACGGCATCACTACTCATCGGTGCTGTCTTAGGAAACATTGGTGTCATTCCCGCACAGTGTGATGAAGGTCTGAAATTCGCATCGCGTCACATACTGCGAGCAGGCATCGTTTTGCTCGGTCTGCAGTTGTCATTCAACGAAGTTGCCAAACTCGGTAGTCGCGGTTTCGTGGCGGTGATCGCAGTTGTCGCAATCACCTTCTTCGGCACACAATTTTTTGCACGACTACTCAACGTGTCACCCGGGCTTGGGTTACTCACGGCTACTGGTTATTCCATCTGTGGTGTTTCTGCAGTGAGCGCAATGGTGGGTGCAGTCGACGGTGATGAAGAAGATGCCACCTATGCAATTGCACTCGTCACACTCTTTGGAAGCATCTCCATCTTTGCGCTTCCTGCCCTTGGTCATTTGTTCAATATGGGCAACGTGCGTTTCGGTATGTGGGCAGGTTCTTCAGTGCACGATGTTGCACAAGTAGTTGCAGGAGCCACTGCGTACTCTCCACAGTCACTCTCACCTGCCGTCATTGTAAAACTCACACGTGTCGTCTTGCTCGCGCCGCTTGTTGCCATCATGGCCTACCGCCACAGTCATATCTCGCAACGCAAAGCAGAAACACGAAGCACTGCGAAAGTCTCACCACTTCCTATGTTCATTGTTCTGTTTCTTCTTGCAGTAGCAGTTCGCACCACCGGCGTGTTATCAGACGACATCATCACAAACTCAAAACACATTGAGAAGACATTGTTAGCAATGGCGCTGGTAGGTCTCGGGGCTGGCGTCAACATAAAGAAGCTGCGCCTTCTCGGAATGCGACCACTAATGCTCGGCGTTTTCTCCTGGGTGCTTGTTATCGCTACTTCCTATTTCACTATTCGCCTTATTCCCTTAGATCTGTAATCACAAACCAGAAAGACACCACCATGATTGAAATGAATTGGTTTTTACCCACCGGCGGCGATTCACGCGACGTATTGCCAGATGAAACATCTGTGAACCGTTCCCCTAGTCATCATTACCTCGCGCAAGTTGCTCGCGCATGTGAAGACTTAGGGTTCGAAGCGCTTCTCACACCTTGTGGCACAGGTTGTGAAGATGCATGGCTGGCAACATCTTCACTCATTGCACTTACATCACGCATCAAATTCCTTGTTGCATTTCGCCCCGCATTGCTTACCCCAACATTGGCTGCACAAATGGCAAGCACTATGCAGCGCATGTCGGGTGGGCGTTGCATTGTGAACATCGTGACGGGCGCAGAACAAGCAGAACTCGCTCGATTTGGAATTACCGAAGACAAAGAGACGCGCTACGAACGCACGGGGGAATTTGTGCAAGTAATGCGCGGCGCATGGTCTGGAGAGCCATTCAGTTTCAAAGGCAAGTTCTTTGAAGTTACAGATGCCACCACACGCGAAGTCCCCTCACCCGTTCCACCCATTTACTTCGGTGGCGCAAGCGATGCCGCGGAAAATGTGGCAGCAGAGAATGTAGACCTGTACTTGTCATGGGGTGAAACACCCGCCGCAATCACTGAACGTCACGAACGTGTCGCTGCCAAAGCCGCCGCTCATGGTCGTTCAGTGCGTTTCGGTATTCGCTTTCACACCATCGCTCGACCAACCAGTGAAGAAGCGTGGGCCGTTGCCGACAACATCTTGAACTCAATGTCACCAGACGCAATTGCTACCGCCCGTGAAGATTTCTTGAAAACACAATCTGTTGGTCAACGCAGACAATTTGATTTACACGGTGGCGATCTTTCGAAACTAGAGATTTACCCGAACGTGTGGGCAGGCATTGGCTTGGTTCGCGGAGGTGTTGGCACTGCGCTTGTTGGCAGTTACGAAGAAGTTGCAGACAGAATCGTTGAGTATCACAAGCTTGGAATCGACGCTTTCATCATGTCTGGCTACCCACATTTGGAAGAGGCCTATTGGTTTGGAGAAGGCGTTATGCCCATCCTGCGCGAGCGTGGATACCTGCCAGCACTAGAAGGCGGTTCCACCAAGGTGTTCTCATTCCGATGAAGCGCATTGGGTTACTACTTGTTGGGCATATTGATGCCGGCAGTCTGCACGTAGGTGGCGACTATCCCGAGTTGTATGCAGAGTTGTTGCAGCCACTCGGGGGCATAGGTGCAAAGTCATTCGAAGTTATTGAGCAACAACCATGGATGGATTCATCTGAAGACATCGTGCTTGCAGCAAGCCACCAAGACCAAGTGATGAGCCTGCCAAACGGAGCTCGCCTCTTTGCCCGTTCCGACTATTGCCCTATCGGCGGCATGTTGATTGGTGAACGCGCTTGGACGCTGCAAGTGCACCCAGAGTTTTCGTCTGCCCTTGCCGACAGTTTGTTAGCCACACGGCTTGCACTATTCGGCGAAGAGAAAGCTGAAAGCGCTCGTGCGACATTGCAACAGCCGCTTCAACAACAACGAATCTCCGGTTGGATCTCACGATTCTTCCATCAGTTCTAATGCCAATTCAGAAACAACGTCTCAACCGAGCCACGGTCATTGATAAGGCCATGCTGATTGCCGATGCTGAAGGCATCGACGCAGTCACGCTTAGTCGCATTGCGTCTGATGCCGGCGTGAAACAGCCTGCTTTATATAAACACGTCACGGGTATTGAAGAGTTGTGGATGCTGCTCTCTTTGCGCGCCCGAGATTTACTGGTTGACGCACTCAGCACAGCAATAGCTGGCACTACTCGCGAACATGCGGTGTTGGCAACTGCCCATGCATGGCGCACATTTGTGCAACAACACCCAGGTTTGTATAGCGCAACAGATCGCGTGCCTTCGGTGGGTGATGCAGACATTGAGTTGTCGCTCACTCGCGTGGTGGCGACGCTCACGACGGCTTTAGATGGTTACGAACTAACACCAGCACAGCGCGCGCATTGTGCTCGTAGTCTGCGCAGCGCACTGCACGGATTCTGCGTTTTGGAAAAAGACAGCGGTCATCCAGAGCCATATGCTCTGGATAACAGCCTGACTCAGTTAGTGGAACTTTTCATTCGAGGTATTGAAACCCTCGAACCTCGCTAGCTCGCAGCGTCTTCAGGAACTAATTTCTTCCACAAACTTTCCTCGTCTGGAATGTTGCACTTCACCGAAGAACCATCGGTGCCGGCGGTATCTAGTTCGGTTCTAGCCAGTTCGCGCACAATAGTGAGTGAGTTCGACAATGCAGTGCGACCGTCTTGTTGCATAGCAACTGCCTCAATGCCGCTTTGCACACCATCTTCTAAGAGCAATGTAGAACGTGTCCAGTTCAAAGCGTTCTGCCACGTGTCCAGCATGGTTACAAACTTGTCGAGGCACTTGTTCGTGACAGTGGAAGAAACAAGGCCAGCCTTAGCGCTAGAGAACGCGATGTTCTGGCGGACTTTGAGATAGTCCTTCTCTTTCGCTGTTTCATTTTCCATTGCCTCGTTCAAGATGACGCCTTGTTGTTCATATGCCGCACCAAACGCCCACAAGTCATTAGCGCGTTGATCTAGTAATTCAATTGCAGCTGCCGCGTCGGCAATGGTGACAGACCATTCATCTACAAGTGCAGATACCCGTGCACCACGGCGCGACTCTTCCAAGTTCTTGTCCGTTGTAGACAACGTCGCGTACATCGCTGTCACAGCAACAATTGAGGTCGTGAGTACCGCGACAGAGTTGCTAACAATGAGGTCCCACTTCAGGAACTTAAACACACGGCGCCACGTGCGCTTTTCCACTAGTTCGGACGGCGAATCGCTCGATGAATCTTCAGTAGGAAAATCTGGCGGCAGTGATGTATCGGACATGTCCCGATAGTACCGAAATCTTTTCAAACGAATCGAAAAGCGCGGTGATGATTGCTATTGGCGCGCTCGGCAGGACTTGAACCTACAACCTTCTGATCCGTAGTCAGATGCTCTATCCATTAAGCTACGAGCGCTAGTTATGAGTAATGAATGTTACAGCCGTAATTACTCCCAAGCACCCCAGCCATTTGAACGCTTATATATAGCCAAACCAGCCGTGGCATTGACTCTGGCATCAAGTAACTCTTGCGCCGAGGTAATCCCCATGCCCTTCAGCCACGATTTATGGGAAGACCAGTTGATCTGGAACAGGCCAACGCAGCATCCATTCCACGCGGCTGCATTCAACTTCGATTCTCGTCGGGCGATGGCAACGGCGCGACCGTCCAAGTGGTCCGGCCAAATCTCTCGGATGATGGCCTCGGACTTCTTGGCCGAATACCTCTTTACTGGGGGCTTCAGCTGAAGCGCACCACTACCAGTGTCCTGGGCCTTGGCCGATTTAGGAAGACAGATGACATCGCCAATCAATAAAAAGGTGTCAGTTGTGGCCTTATTTGCTGCCAATAACGCCTTCATTGTCACGTTGACTTTGTCGGAAATGCGACTCCAGGAGTCGTTTGGCTTGACGGTGTAGGTCTTGGTACAGGACGTCGCTGCATAGGCCCGATTTGGGCCGGACCCACTGAAAGTCAGTGCGCCTACAACCACAAGGGCTGCCAGAGACTTGCGGAGCAAACTCATATGGCGGAGAGGGTGGGATTTGAACCCACGGTCCGCTTTAAGACGGACAACGCCTTAGCAGGGCGCCCCATTCGGCCACTCTGGCACCTCTCCTGGGAAGACTTTGAGTGTACCTCTGGACTTCGAGCTACAACTCTCGGCCCCCAACCGCTCGAAGCAAATCCGGCCCAAAACCCTCTATTTCTCCATGATTTAGGAGCGAATGGAACAGAGTAAGGTTTCCACATCGGCACTCTCAGAGGTGCCATCAACCAGGGAGACCCTAAACATGAAGAAATTCTGGAAGCTTGCAGCAGTTGCAGCTACAGCATCACTTCTCGTCGCAGCATGCGGTGGAAGCGATTCATCATCAGACACAACAAGTGCACCAGCGGAAGCAACCGACGTAAAAGTCGCAGTTGTATACCTCGGTGTACCTGACGACAAGGGCTGGACATACCAGCACGAGCAAGGCATCTTGCAGCTTGAAAAAGATCTTGGCATCGAAGTAAAGCGCGTTGAGAACATTGCAGACAACGCAGATTCTGAAAAGACTTTCGAACAACTTGCATCAGAAGGTTACGACGTCATCTATGCAACCTCATTCGGTTACGGCGCACCAATGGCCAACGTTGCAGTGAAGTACCCAGATGTGTGCTTCCAGTGGGCAACAGGTGCAAAGTTCCTTCTTACTAAAGACGGCGGCGGCGCATTTGCTGACTTCGCAGCATTGCCAGCAAACCTTGGTACATACTTCGGTGCTGCAGAAGAAGCTCGTTACCTCAGTGGTATGGCAGCAGGTAAAGCAACAAAGAACAACAAGCTTGGCTATGTTGCTGCATTCCCAATTCCAGAAGTTATTCGCGGAATCAACGCATTCACATTGGGCGCACAATCTGTAAACCCAGATGCAACAGTTCAAGTCACTTGGACAAAGACATGGTTCGACCCAACCATCGAGAAGCAGGCTGCAGAGTCACTTCTTGACGCAGGCGTTGACGTTCTCGGTCAGCACCAAGACACCACTGCTGCCGGTGTTGCAGCAGAGGCAAAGGGTGCCAAGTGGGTTGGTTACAACAGTGATGTAAAAGAAGCAGCACCTGCTGCTTGGCTCACAGCTCCAACATGGAACTGGGGTCCGTACTACACAAAGACCACAAAGGCAGTTGCCGGCGGCACATGCCCAGGCGATGAGTACTACGGCTCAATGGCAGACGGCATGGTCACACTTGCTTCCTTCGGTGATTCAGTTGATGCAGATACGCAATCAGCAATCACCAAAAAGGGTGAGGAAATCATTGCTGGATCATTTGCTCCATTCACCGGACCAATCAGTGACCAAGACGGAAAAGAAGTTCTTGCAGCAGGAGAAAAAGCCGAACTCGGTGCGCTTCTCAGCATGAGCTATTTCGTTAAGGGTGTCATCGGTTCCGCAAAGGGCTGATTCCACAAATGACTAACACCTCTCACGAGGTGGCGAAGGGGCCGCATCACGAAAGTGGTGCGGCCCCTAGCGCACTCTCGGCTCATTCCATTGTTAAACGCTTTCCCGGCGTTCTTGCTAACGACTCTGTTGACTTCGACGTTCTCCCTGGCGAAGTACACACACTCCTCGGTGAGAACGGCGCAGGAAAAAGCACGCTCGCTGCAATGTTGTGCGGCCTCTACCAACCAGACTCTGGTTACATCACACGTAATGGTGAGCGAATTGCATTGTCATCGCCGCGTGCAGGTTTACAACACGGCATTGCAATGGTGCATCAACACTTCCGTTTGGTGGAACGTTTCACTGTTGCCGAAAATGTCATTCTCGGTAGTCGGGACTTGTCGTTCCGACTGAATCGTTCTGAATTAGAAAACCGTGTTTCTGCTGTTGCTGAATCGTATGGTCTTCCCATCGAGCCTGGCGCAACAGTGGGAGACCTTTCTGTAGGTCAACGTCAACGTGTTGAAATTGTCAAGGCGTTGTATCAAGGTGCAGAGATTTTGCTTCTTGACGAACCCACTGCGGTACTTGTTCCTGCAGAAGTAGAAAAGCTTTTCGAAAATGTGCATGCCATGACACAAGCCGGCAAGTCAATTGTTTTCATCAGTCACAAACTCGGTGAAGTCGTTGAGATTTCAGATCGCGTCACAGTTCTTCGCAACGGTCGCGTCACAGGCCATGTGTCTGGTCGCGGTACAACCGATACAAAAGAGTTAGCGCGCCTCATGGTTGGTCGAGACATTGAACTCACTACTCAGCGTGCATCACATGCAACGGGTCATGAAGTGCTGCAGATTCGCGACTTGTCGTTGAATGTTGGCGGCGTAAGTGTGTTGTCAGACATCTCTTTCAACGTGCACGCCGGCGAAATGGTAGGCATCGCAGGTGTTGCGGGAAATGGTCAGCGAGAACTCGCAGACACAATTGCCGGACTTCTTTCTCCCACCAGTGGTTCAGTAGCAATCACTGGCTCAATGTCTACAGATCGTGGTCCAATTCACGCACGTGAACTTGGTTTGGCATACGTACCAGAAGACCGTTTAGGTATGGGTCTAGTTCCATCCATGTCTATTCTCGACAACTTATTGCTCACTCGTGATCGTCACATCGTTGTTGATCGTGCATCTGTTCAACCAGAAGCCGTGCGACTCATTGATCAATTCGAAATTAAAGCCAACGGACCCGAACACATCGCGCGCAAACTCTCTGGCGGTAACGCTCAAAAAGTATTGCTTGCACGTGAGCTTTCGGGTGGTAGGTCGGCTACCAAATTGCTAGTGGTGTGTTCACCCACGCGCGGTTTAGACGTGGGAGCAATTGAAACCGTACGAGCCCTGCTCGATGATGCTCGCAGCGCTGGTCAAGCAATCTTGCTTATCTCTGAAGATCTTGATGAAGTGATGTCATTGTCCGATCGAATCTTGGTTCTGTACCGAGGCAGCATCGTTCATGAAACTCCTGGCGAAAGCGCACAACTGGCAACAGTGGGCGCTGCAATGGCCGGACTCTCCACAGAAGGAAATGCATAATGCGCTCTCCTATTCGTATTGTCTTTGAACAACGAAATGAAACTCCAAAGTATTTGTCCACCCTTGTCCCGCTGATTTCTGTCATTGCGGCGCTTGTGGCCGGCGGGTTGTTCCTACTTGCAACGGGGTATTCCCCCATTGACACGTACTCCAATATGTTGAGTGATGGCTTTACTTCTTCACGCGGCATCACCGACACATTGGGTCTTTCCACTGTTCTCATCTGCACGGGTATTTCTGCTGCATTCGCATTCCAAATGAACTTGTACAACATTGGTGGCGAAGGCCAGTTGTACTTAGGCATGATTGGCGGTGCATGGGCTGGTCTTGCACTTGGTGATCGCCTGCCATCGTTTGTGATGATTCCCACAGTCTTGTTATTGGGTTCGCTAGCGGGTGCCGTGTGGATTCTGATTCCCGCATATGTCCGTTCACGCCTTGGTACCAGTGAAATCGTGACCACGTTGCTCTTGACATACGTTGCAGCAAGCTTGGTTGATCATTTCGTGTACTCACCCGGAAGTTTCTTCGTTACAAAGAACTCCGCGTTTCCACAAGGTCGTTTGGTGCCAGACTCCGCATCACTCACAGCATTTGGTGATACTTCTCTGTACCCCACGTTTTTCCTCGTCGCGTTGCTAGCACTCGTGTTGTATTGGGTGGTGAAGCGCACAGAGTTCGGCTACCGCATCCAGGTAATCGCCGATTCTCCTCGTGCTGCTCATTACGCCGGTATCAATGCCAATCGCACCACATTGTCAGTCATGCTCATCTCTGGCGCGCTGTCTGGTCTTGGTGGTGCGGCTCTCATCGTTGGTCCGTTTGGTCGCCTCGACCCAGGCATCACATTGTTGGGTTACGGGTACGCAGGCATCGTTATTGCAGCCCTTGCGCGCAACAACTTCTCAGCAATCATTGTGAGTGGCATCTTGTTCGCAGGTTTGCGTTCTGGCGGAGACAAACTGCAGATCTCAACAGACACACCTATTCACATTGGTGTCATGTTGCAGGGAGCCATCTTGCTCTTTGCATTAGGCGGAGAAGCATTCCGTCGCTACCGAATACACGCGGTCCGAGCTGAAAGGGCCGCGCAATGAACGAAAACATTTGGGTACTCGCATCTGCAGACTCCGTTGCAATTGCCACCACACTTATCCTTGCTGCTCTTGGCGCACTCTTCACTGAGCGTTCAGGAGTTCTCAATTTAGGTATTGAAGGTATTTTGCTCACTGCTGCAATTAGTTCTTTCCTCGCAGCAGATGCTTCGGGAAGTATCTGGCTTGGATTACTCATTGGTTCACTCGCTGGTGCACTTCTCGCAGGTATTCACGCACTACTCAGTGTTGTATTGCGTGCAAACCAAATTGTTGCGGGCCTTGCATTAGTTATCTTCGGTACTGGTCTTGCAAACTTCCTTGGCAAACCTGTTGAAGGAAAAACCGTCACAACAATTATTCACCCATTGTCATTCGGCGCATTGTCAGACATTCCATTAGTGGGGCCAATCGTGTTTGGGCAAGACATCATCACGTACGCATCAATCGCGATTGCAATCTTGTCGTCGTTGTATCTTTTCCGTTCACGCCCGGGTCTCGAGTTGCGTGCCACTGGTGATGATCCCGCAACGGTTGATGCTCAAGGTTTGTCAGTCGCGTCTATTCGCATCCGTTACACATTGTTCGGTGGGCTACTTGTTGGTCTTGGTGGCTCGTGGCTCATGTTGGCGCAAAGCGCGGCATGGCATCAGGCTTCAACCACCAACGGTATTGGTTGGATTGCATTAGCTCTTGTGGTGTTCGCCGGATGGCGTCCATTACGACTCATCTTTGGTGCTGTGCTCTTCGGATTCACGTTGCAATTGCCATTCACCCTGCAGGCTGAACAGATCACATTTATTCCATCGGCACTCATGCAGATGCTTCCGTACTTGGCAACGCTTGTTGCACTCATTGCACTCAGCAGGCCAAGCACACGCAACAAGTTGGGTGCACCAAAGGCATTGGGTACTCCGTTCGTACGCGACGAACGCTGACATATATCTGGCGGAACGGGAGGGATTTGAACCCCCGGGGCTATTAACCCTCTTGTTTTCAAGACAAGCGCATTCGGCCGCTCTGCCACCGTTCCGTCCGACACGCTATCGGGCGACGGCGCTGACTAGTCGCGAATTTGGGTCCGCAAATGGCTCACCCAATCGTCGGCGTCTTTCCAACGGCTGTCAGCATGTTCGCGGGCCGAGTGGGCCTGCTCCCCTGCGGCGGGGTACGAGCCCAAGAATTTCACGCCACCCTGTTTGGTGTGTAGGTCACGTAACACGTCGGCCATCAATTCATCACCCACGTGGCCATCGGCATAAATAATGAAGCAGTAATCTCCAAGCCCACCTGCTTTTGTAGGCCGAGACGACAACAAGCTCAAGTTAATTCGACGTGCTGCAAACTCTTGCAGAATAGAAATCAAACTTCCTGGTTCATCAGCACGTTGAAAAACAACAATGCCTGTTTTGTCGTGACCAGTTGGTGCAGGAATTCCGTCGCGCGCAACCAAAACGAAACGCGTTTGATTACCGGCATGATCCGCAATGTCGCGTGCGATTACTTCTAGTCCATACAACGCTGCTGCATTTGCTGGAGCCAGTGCAGCCATTCCAGTTTCTTCAGCGCCAATTCTTCCAACAGTGCGTGCAGCATCAGCAGTGGAGTTTGCAACTTGTACGTCAGCATTTGGCAAGTTCGTACGCAGCCAGCCACTGCACTGAGCAGTTGCAACAGGTATGGAGTGAACAGTGGTGACATCCGCAAGAGTTGTACCTTTGCGTGCCAACAAGCAGTGCTCAATGTCTAAAACAACTTCGCGTTGAATCAGTAATTCGTAATCAAAGATAAGCGCGTCTTGAGTGAAGTTAACGGTTCCCTCAATGGAGTTTTCAATCGGTACAAAGCCAGCGTCTACGTCGCCGTTTGCAACTGCATCAAGCACATCTGGTACTGAACGAAACGGAACTAATTCAGCCGTAGCAAGGTCAGCCTGCGTCTGCAGTGCTTGCTCGGTGAAAGTACCGAATGGTCCGAAGAACCCAATGCGTTTGTGTGTTGTTGCCACGGTTGGCAAGGCTACGACAGTTCTCTAGAAACTCTGGTGCTATTTCGCAGCAACGGCTCCGTTTGCATAAATCTGAAGCTGCTCAACAGGTATTTCACCCGAGGTTCGAGCAGTGATTTTTCCATTTGCTCCCACGAAAGCAATGAACGGATACCCAGCCACGCCATATGCCGCAGCGGCTTCTTGGGCTTCACTGTCGGCCATCACTTCAAATGGCCACTTCATTGCAGTCATCCATTTTGATGGCGGCCAGTTGGCCTGATCAGCCTTAGAACCAGTGGTGATACCAACAACGCGCAACCCAGTTGGTACTTCGCCACTCTCGCGCCATTTGTTCAACACAGGTATCTCACGGTTGCAGTGTGGGCACCAATGCGCGAGGAACACCACCATGGTGGCCTTTCCTTCGCCTGCAGGATCAATCGTTACGGGTCGTCCTTGAAGGTCGTACCCCTTGAGTACAGCAACACTCTTGCCGGTCTCAGTATCTGCACCAGATTCTGGCAACGGCGCCAACAAACCACCGGTCGATGAAACTTTTTGATACTCAGCAGGTTGCACGCCACCAGGAACGGTGACAACTGTGTCGGTAGTGGTGTCGCTTGAACCGCCGCTGGTGCCAAGTGCTACTGCACCTGCAATGCCAACAACGACTAGGACGACATAAAGAATTGTCCTCATGCTGTCGCCGCTAGAAGCTTTTTTCTTCTTACGTTCATTCTGTGCCATTTACTGCTCCTGGCTTGTAGTTGTTGAAACTGGTTCGCGGATAATCGCGAGAGAGATTGCAATGACTGTAATAAAAGCACAGCCGGCCATGAAACACAGCGTTACGAATCCGAGTTCGCGGAACCATACAGCGGTGCATGGCACATCAAGGCTGCACACATTCGATTCCAATGTTGGAAACCACTCAAGGAGATAGTGATACGTAGCAACAAGTAATCCGATAGGTGCAAGAACAATGGTGTAGCGAGCAATGTTGTTGTCTTTTCGAATTGCTGCAACAAAAGAAATAATCGCGATGCTGTACATGCAGATGCGCTGGTACCAACACAACTTGCATGGCGCGTACCCAACGTTTTCGCTGAAATACAAACTGCCCACCATGGCACCAGTGGTGATCATGCAGATCAACCACAATCCGGACGCACGAATCTGAAGCAGCCAGTTCTCGGCCCACTGTTGACTGCTGCCGAACAACATGGCAAACAAAGTGACAACACCCCCGGCCAATGTGGCCAGCGCCAAGATGGCACTGAAGAGTTGCACGGCTTCGTTATTCACCGTTCTATTCTGTCGGGTGCCAGGGCGAAAACAGGGTCACATGGGCAGTCTCTGCTCTAAGTGGCAATGGGGATTACCCACTCAAAGTGGCAGGATGAAGGGGTGAATTCTCCCCAGCTTGGTCTCGATGCCCTGCGCGACATGCGTGGGCAACGCCGCCGTCACCGGGTGGAGGCCATCGAGTGGTTTGAGGCCCTCTACAGGGTCTATTTGGCCGCATTTATGGGCGGTGGCGCCATTTTGTTCCTGTCTTCCGTGGCGGGCGACGAGCAGATCACAGGTCAAGCCCTTCGCGACGTCACTGCCTATACGCCCCATGTAGTGGGGTTCATCGCAGCTCTCGTGGTGTTCATTGGTTTGCGTAGTGGTGCCAATGGCGGCCCCATTGCGGTGGAAGAAGCAGAGGTTCGACATGTGTTGTTGTCGCCCATCGAACATGCTGCAGTTCTTCGCCACCCCGCTATTCAACGATTGCGAACATTTGCGTTTGCCGGCGCAATTGCTGGTGGCACGGCTAATCAACTTTTAGGTCGACGCATTACATCGGCAGGTACTTCGCTTGCACTGTGGGCTTTGTACGGCGCGATTGCCGGCGCATTACTTGCTTCACTCTTTGTCGTAGCCGCACTCCTTATTCATGCGCTAGCAATTCCACGCTGGGCTACCACATCAATTGGTGTGTGCATTCTGGCGTGGCAAAGTGCAGTCACATTCACAGGCTCATCTATTGCAGGACCGTTTGATTTCATTGGCAGCATCAGTAGGTGGTGGTTGAACGGTGTACACGTGCCAGACATTGTGGCAATTGTTGTAGTGCTTCTCATCACTGCTGTTGCGGTTTCACTTACGGGTCGTCTGTCGCTTGAAGCATTGTCGCGACGCAGCTCACTTGTATCGCAATTAAAGTTTGCAGTTACGTTGCAAGATATTCGCACCGTTGTTTTGCTGCGTCGTCAACTCAGCCAAGAACACATGCGAGTAAAGCCGTGGGTAAAAGTGCCATCGTTATTGCGTCGAGACATTGTTGTTGGCCGTGGCTTTCGCAGCATTGCGCATTTCCCACTTCGCCGCATTATTCGTATGAAACTTCTCACCATGAGCGCAGCCGGTGCACTTGTGTTGGCATACCGTGGCACTACTCCTGCAATTGTTGTTGCCGGACTCTTGTTGTTCGTTGTGGGTCTCGATGCTGTTGAGCCATTGTCTCAAGAAGTAGATCAACCAGATCGCACAGACGCACTTCCCGTAGAGCGTGGACTACTCATGACAAAACACTTGATTGTTCCTGCTGTAGTAACGCTGCCATTCCTCTTTGCCGGAGTATTTGTTGCGATTGTGCTTGAACCCGCTGTCAGCACGGTGGGATATGCATTTCTCCTTGGTATTCCTGCACTTTTAGGTGGCGTTGCTGGGGCAAGCATTAACGCCGTGAAAGGTGCACCAGACCCAGTGGGTGGCGCAAACGAAGCTCTTGCATTGCCGCCAGAAATGAGCGGCATCGGAAATGTCATTCGTGCGGCCTGGCCACCTGCAGTGGCCATTGTCTCGTGCGCACCAGTGCTTGCACTTCGCCTAAGTGTTGAAAACAATTCTCAAGTCTTTAGCAATACATTGCGCGCAACACTTGGTGTCTTCATGTTTCTCACATTGATTGCTGGTTGGGTGCGCCAGCGCGATGCCATTCACAAGTGGTTCCGTAACGCACAACAACAAAGCAAAGCTTCTACTCGAACAGAAAGTATCTGATTATGGCTCGCCAACGACGCAACACACCACAACCAAAAGAACAGCACGCACTCAGCATCGCGAATGTGTCGAAGTCATACGGCACCGCGCCCGCGTTAGACCCCATCTCGTTTGACATTGCAACTGGTGAACGCGTTGCCCTCATTGGTCATAATGGTTCTGGCAAGACAACTCTTATCCGCATTGCATCTGGTTTGCTCGATGCAACAACAGGTTCTGTTTCTATTGCCGGCCACACAGCAGGTTCACTGTCAGCGCGCGCATCGCTGAGCTTCATTGCAGACCAACCCACGTTTTATGACGACCTCACATTGTGGGAACACTTGGAATACGTCGCGAGACTTCACGGTGTAGAAACGTGGGAACAAACTGCAGCAGATCTTCTTGGTCATCTTGGTTTGTACGATCGTGCAGATGACATGCCAAACAGGTTCAGTCGTGGTCTAAAACAAAAATCAGCAATCGCATTGGGATTCATTCGTCCGTTCGATGTGCTACTTGTCGACGAGCCATTTGTTGGTCTCGACGCATCAGGTAAAGAAGCGCTCCTTGAACTCTTGGCCGACGCCACATCACAGGGCTCCACAGTGGTGGTGGCCACACATGAACTTTCGTTTGTACACACCGTTGGTCGCATCATTGCCCTACGCGATGGGCGCTTGGTCTACGACGGCGGCACAGATGGCATCAACGTAGATGGCTTGGTACGAACCGAAGACCCTGCAGGCGAACACGACGGCGAACAGCACTAGTCTGTATTCATGTTCACATACGACGTTGTTTCCGAATCTGTCCGTAATCCACACGAATTAGCCGCCGAACTCACTCGCCGTTCCAGCCAGGGCTGGGAAGTTGTGCACATTGCATACGACGGTGCTGCCTGGTTCCATGCATTCATTCGTCATGCTGGCAGTGTGCCCATCACTGCTCACCCGGGCATGAAAGCAGAACAGATCGTCTCAGCTACTGGTACTCCAACCACTGCTGCTGCCGCTACTCCTTCTACTTTCGCTGCAGCTCAAACCGGCGCCACCTCGGGTGGACAAGCTGCTCCAGCTAATTGGTACAAAGATCCATCGGGTCGCTTCGAGCTTCGCTACTGGAACGGTTCGGCATGGACCGAGCATGTTGCAACCGGTGGCAAGCAATCCACTGACCAACCACAGGGCTAAAACATGCAGGCCATCTCCATTGGCCACGCTGGCATTCTCATTCGCACGCGTGGAATCACCATCGTGTGCGACCCATGGTTTGTCCCTGCCTTCTTTTCTTCATGGTGTGTTTTTCCTCGTAATGATCAGTTGCCAGAAGATGTAGTGCATGACATCTGCAATCCAGATTTTCTCTACATCTCTCATCTTCATGGCGACCATTTCGATATTCCTTTCCTAAAAGAAAAGATGAACAAGAACACCACCGTGCTCTTGCCAGATTTCCCCACACGTGAACTTGAACGCGAGTACAACAAACTTGGTTTCCGTCAATTCGTTCGCACCATCAAAGGTGTTGAACAAGAAATTGCTCCAGGTGTCACTATTGCAATTCATCCAGAGTCGTCAATTACCGATGGCCCTGCGGGCGACTCTGCATTGGTCGTGTCCGACGGTGATGCGCGACTAGTGAATCAGAATGATTGTCGCACTAATGATCTTGGTGCATTGCGCTCGCACGGCCCTGTAGATCTGCACTGGCTGCAGTTCTCTGGCGCTATTTGGTATCCCATGGTGTACGAAATGGATGCTGCAGAAAAGAAACAACTGTGTGTCGACAAAGTAGAGAGTCAGTTTTCACGGGCGCTTCGTTACGTGGAAGCGATTAACGCAACCACTGTGGTGCCATCTGCTGGTCCGCCATGTTTCTTAGATGATGATCTTTTTCATCTCAACATGATCACTGGCGATGAAGCCAGCATTTTCCCCGATCAAACTGAATTCCAACGACGCATGGCCGACGAAGGTCGTTTGAATGCAGCCACCACAATTCCTGGTACCAGTTTCACGGTTCTCGGTGGCGGCGTCACGGTGGAACAACCAATGTCTGGTGAAGAGATCACGCGCATCTTCACTCATAAAGCTGAGTACCTACGCAACTACAAGGCCGACTTCGACAGCTGGCTACATGAACAAAAGAATGCATGGGCAGTGGAGCCAACAGATCTTATTGGCACGTTGAAGTTGTGGTGGGAGCCACTGATGGCAATGGCACCACAAGTACGTGCTGGCATCGGCGCTAATTGTTTGCTCAATGCCGGCGATCTTGCCATCTATTTAAATTTTGTTGATGGAACCGTGCAGCAGCATGCGGGAGAGCCATTTTCATTCCGTTTTGACATCGCGCGAGACCTTGTAGAAAATGTTGTGGCGCAGCGAGCTGTTGATTGGTCGAACGCGTTGTTCCTCTCGGCTCGATTCACTGCCTGGCGTGCTGGCGAATACAACGAGTACATCTACAACTTCTTCAAGTCATTATCTGTAGAGCGCATGACGCGGACGGAATCCGAAGCTAAGAACAAGTTGCTCGGTGTTCCTTCAGATGAATCAGACATTGTGATTGGTGATTACGAAGTGCAGCGTCGGTGTCCACACCGCAACGCAGATCTCAGCGTGTTTGGTGAAATCGATGGCGACGATTTGGTATGCACATTGCACGGCTGGAAGTTTTCGTTAGAAGACGGCCATTGTCGTAATGCTGCGGAAAAAGCCATTCGCGTCCGTAAACGCTCCTAACCCCACTTCGTCCTGCCCAATCCCAAAAGCCCCGCACACATTTCGCGTGGCGCCTTGATGGTGTAACGGCAGCATTCTGGCCTCGTCAACCCAGGGGCGCCGGTTCGACTCCGGCTCTGGGCTCCAACAAAACGAACGAAGAACTTGGTGCTCGTGCCAGCTCTCACCCACAGTGACGAAGTGGGGAAATGTCTAGTAGTCAATGCCGGTGGATTTCTTCCACCGGCATTGTTGTTTGTTTGCAACTGCTGGACAATTACGTACACTAAGAATTGACGAGGCCAGGCTGACATTTGTCAGTCACAAACCCCTGGATAAAAGGAGCGGTGCAATTGCGCCGCTCCTTTTCATTAGTACGAGCGGACGCCATCCATGGGCATTGGTAGTTCACACCAAATTGTCAAGCTGTACTTTTCTCCACGAGTTAACTGCGTACTGGCATGAGGGTGCGTCACCAAACTTGGCCACACCAACGCGTCTCCAACAGATACATCTGCATTAGTGAAGTTCTGTCTTGGAAACTCAAGAAGGGCACCGTCGTAATCTTCATTTAGTCTTATGCTCGCACTCACTTGAGCCACATCATGATGCATGCGCAGTTCTTCTTGCTCGCCCATTGCGTATCGAATCACGAATGCATCTCGCAGGCCGTGGTAATCAACAAGTGGCCACCACTGTTGAATCGCTGGCCACATCCGCATGCCAATGTCTTGCTCCACTGCCTCAAACAAGCGTGGCGCAATTGCGGCTAACGAAATTTCATAGCCAGGTACTGGGTCGTCGGCTTGGTGAGCAAAACCACCTGCAGCCTGTGCAGCTCGAATCACTGTTGCGCAAAATTCAGGAGTCCAGAACGGCATGCGAATAATGTCTGGTGCAACAAGCGTGGCGTCTCCGGCGTTTACCGCGCCTTCGTATCCGAGTATGGCTTCAAGATTTCCCATTGCTCCATGGTGACACCCACGGCTCACGTGAAACGGCATCCCATGAGAATTCATACACCTCGCGCCCATCCTGACCCAGACTTGCCCACAACACATTGCGCACTCCAGTGGCGCTCACGCCCATGCCCGCCAATTGAGGCAACGTGATGCCTTGGTCTCGCTTCGCTAATCGGTCACCATCGGTATTCACTACTAGTGGTACGTGGGCGTACTGCACTGCCGGCAACCCCAAGAGTTTTTGCAATCGCATTTGTGATGCTGTGATCTGCAACAGGTCTGCACCGCGCACTACTTCGGTAATGCCCTGCACTGCGTCATCTACAACTACAGCCACGTTGTATGCAGGCACACCATCATTTCGCCGAAGCACCACGTCGTCTACCGGTGCAGTTACTTCTCCGTGTACTCGGTCTGTGAAAGTCTCTGTGCCTCCACCACTTCGCACCCGCAATGCTCCGGTTCGTTCCTGTCGCTTCGTTTCACGTTCGGCTTCAGTGAGGTCTGCACAGATGCCTGGATACAACACGGGGCCTCCATGTGGTGCAGCCACTGCCTCTGCAATTTCGCGGCGCGTGCAAAAGCATTCGTACACCAAGTTTTGGGCATGTAGTTGTGCGATGGCATCGTTGTACAGCGCAAACCGTTCGCTTTGCACTACAGGCTCGCCCACCCATGTGATGCCAATGGCAGATAGTGATTGCAATTGATTACTCGACCATTCGGGCGACGATGTCACACGATCAAGGTCTTCCATTCGCACCAGAAAGTCTTCACCGCGCGCAACACAACTAGCCCATGCAGTTAAAGCGGTGCGTAGGTTGCCTACGTGTAATTCACCAGTTGGTGATGGAGCAAAACGCCCGGTCACTACTTTTCTTCAGTCTCTTCATCAAGTGGTTCATTGAGCAGTGAATACACCTTGTCGCCAAAGCGAATGTTCACTTCGAGTTGCCCACCCATCGCTACAGCCAGTCGCCATAACTTGGCAATGGTCGCGGGCCGTTTCAGCATCTGACAGACACCTGGCTGCGAAATATGCAGAGCTTCAGCAATTTGCTTTTGTGTAATTTTACGACGCTTTCGATTGAGGTTGATGTAGTACGACACAATCTCCTGAAACATTTCTTCTGATGATTGTTCTTGATCTTGTTCAAAACCTGGTCGCAGATGACGCGTTGCGCGCCATTCCTCGTATGTTTTCTCACTCATAGTTTTCTCCGTTTACCTATCTCCCTATCGGCGATACTGTCTGCAATCGGAATGGCATACTGATACCAATCGTTCCATTTCGGGCCTTTGAGTTCACCGGATTTATTGCCGCCAAGAAGCAAGACACCTTCTTGATTCGACATAAACATGAACAGCACACGAAGTGCTCCTCCCGACGAGATACGCAGCTCTTTCATCCCAATCATCCACTCCTCGAACTCATTGGTGGCCACCACCGTCCAGGGGCCCATCATTGAGCCCCTCCACAGATTATAAGTAAATACTTATAATGACGCCAGAGGTTCTGCATGCCTCCATGGGTGCGCCACGCCCCCAGAAACGGCATCTACCCGTACCCTGAGCACCGCAATGGATAACAAGAAGCCCCGTCAAATGGACCGTAGACAGCGCATGGAGGCCATTCTCGAGCGAGATGGCGACCTCTGCGTCTGGTGTTCCGTGCAGTTCGACGACCGCCTCAACCCCGCCACCACCGAGCACCTGGTCCCCTCCATCAAAGGTGGTCCTAGCTGGATTGAAAACGAGGTGGCTGCATGCCGCCGTTGCAATAACGAACGCGGTCATCAGGGCCCGGCCGGTTGGCTGAATGACTGCATCGGCATCGGGCGCGAACCACGACCTCACATTGTGATCGCCGGGTTACGTCGGCTTCAGGAAGCGATCGAAGTTCGTGGCGGTCTGCGTAAAGCACGACCATACATAGACACCAATTTGCGTCGCTTAGTAAATCAGTATCCCGACCCGCGCTAAGCAGCGGGCATCACAAAACGAGTTACAACTCTTCTGCGAAGCGTCGTGACAACTTGGTGAAGATGGACCAACCAATCACCATGGAGACAACAGCAACAAGTGCACACGCACCAAGGTTGTCCCAGCCTGGAAATGAGTTGTCGTACATGCTGCGACGGAAACCCTGAGCAAACACAGCCATCGGGTTCAACTTCATAATCATTTCCACCCAATTAGGTACTTTGCCTTCAATGAGTGCCGGCATGTACACGATGGGCGTTGCAAAAAACCACACCTGGCTGAAGATTTGCCACAAGTAACCAAGATCGCGGAAATACACATTGCCTGCAGCAAGTGCCAACGCAAGGCCAGATGCAAACAACGCCAGCAACAACATCTGCAGAAGCACTACTGGTATCCATACAAAGAAGTAGCTACCAGCAAGTACTAATGCCACAGTGAGCAAGAGCAATTCAATACTGAACTGCACAATGCCATGAAGCGAGTTGGCAAACACCAACACTTCACGTGGGAAAGACACTTTCTTCACCAACGCAGCATTGCCAATCATGGAGTTCATACCGGTATTGGTTACCAACATAAAGAAGTTCCACGGCAACAACGCACACAGTAAATACAAAGCAAACGTGCGCACACCACTATGCACACCAATAGGAGCATCGGCGCCAAACAAGTGGCCGAACACAAATGAATAAATGGCCACAGTCGCCAATGGGTTCAACATGGACCATGTCCACCCCAACACGCTTTTGCGATACTTCGTGCGCAGCTCGCGCAATGTCATATTCCATAGCAATTCGTGCGCAGCTGCCACGCGCTTGACTGGAGCGATGAGTGATTTATTTGCCATGTAATGAACTCCAGATGTCTTCAAGGCGGTTCTTCATTATTGCCCCACATCGCTCGGTGGTGAGGGAACTAACGATGTCACGTTGGCCACGCAGGCCCATTTCACGTGCATCTTGCTCATTCTCGTACACATACCTCATATATTGCGCAGCTTGAGAGATGTCTGGTTCCATCCACGAAGCAATGGGCGAATACCCCTCGGCTCCATCACCCACATGTACTCGAGTGCCAGGAACCAATAAAGAGTTCCCCGTGCGCATGAAATCCATGTTCCCCGAATAGCCAGTTGCGATCACTGGCACGCCCAGAGTCATTGCTTCGGAAATAGTGAGGCCTAAACCTTCGGAACGATGCAGTGACACATACGTGTTGGCCATACTGATCAGCGTTGACGTTTCTTCGCGAGTGAAATATTCATTGATGAGTGTGATGTCACTACGTTGCGCTACGGCCTCACTCAGCACTGCATGTTCTACAGGTCGCTTATCGCCATTGATGCCTTTAATCACCAACTGTGGTCCCTCCCCTTCCGCAAACGCAGAGGTAAAGGCTTCAATCAATCCCAGTGGGTTCTTTCTCTTCATCACACTCATGAAGTCAAAGACGAAGAGAAACATAAATCGCTCGTCAAGGCCGAAACGGTGGCGTGTTAATGAAACATCAATCACAGGGGTGTGAACAGGTAGTGGCACGTACTCAACATGTACAGAAGAAGGAACGTTTGCGCGCAACATGTTTTCAATGAAATGCGTCGGCGCCCATAGTTCATTCACTAATGGATACGCCGGAGCAAACCAAGCCGGCGCATCTTCCAGTTCCCAGAACCATTGACCAATCACATAGCGGTCAGCAAAGAAACTTGGAGATATACGAGTATGAGCTGCGGACAACTGATCAGAGTTAATCGAGGCCATGAGCACTTTGTACTGGCTCGCGTTGTCACAGGTGTACGCATGTTCACGACGACTCTCAGTGTCGGTGTAATCAATTGTTGAAACGGCGATAGATGCTGACTTCAACGTGGAAGTAAGCACACGTGCGGCCTCACCTACGCCGTGTTCAGAAGTGAAAAACCCCAACACATCTAGGCCATGAAGTGCACGGCCGGTTTGAGGAATAGAAATGAGTTGCGGCGTCGGCTTCCTGCGCACCATGCGCAGTAGGCGGCGAATGATTCGCTTCACCAGCACTAAAGGCCAACAAATCCAGTGCCTATAACGGCGATGTGTGTCACATGTTCATTCTAGGAGACTGCCCTCGTGGCACTATGCCACCTATTAGGCTTCATTGCGTTATGAAGAAATTGTTGCGTCCCTTCTTTCGGCTATTACAGCGTGGTTTAGGTGTTGCTGGTATGCGCAACGACATTCAGGTGCTCACTAAAGAATTGGCTTCAGCCCAACAAGCCATTAGCGGTCTTGCCTCGTTGGTTGTGCAGCGCAATCAGCAAATGTTTGACCATGTAGACATCATCACCAAAGAACGCGATGAAGCAACCACCCAACACTTGTTTGACCACATTGACATCATCACCAAAGAGCGTGGCGAAGCCTTTCAAAACGCTGCAGCAGGAATTGCACGAACAGAATTGCAGAACGAGGGCAAATTCATTCGTGAGGAACTACAACGCGAGATTTCTCTACTTCAACGCAAGATTGATGCTGCTCGGGCAAGCGGACCAGTCACTTCGAATACTGCTACTGCGTCATCTCAGGCTGCATCATCGCCCGCAATCGATGATGCTTTATACATAGCCCTCGAAGACGCTTTCCGGGGAGACCCCATTGTCATCCGAGCTCGACAACATCAATACGTGCCTTATGTTCAGAATGTTGTTTCACAAACTGCTCCACTGCTCGATATCGGCTGTGGTCGTGGCGAATGGCTGAACATTCTGAAAGACAGCAACATTCCAGCTACAGGCATCGACACAAATGCGGCTTCAGTACAAGAGTGCTCAGCTCAAGGTCTCAACGTGTTGCATGCAGATGCCATCACATACTTATCAAATGCTAAAGAGCAATCACTTGGTGCCATCACGCTGTTCCAAGTTCTAGAGCATCTCCCCTTCGCAACAATGGTGCATCTCCTCCGCCTTGCATTGCGTGCTCTTGTTCCTGGTGGTGTCCTAATCGCAGAAGTACCAAACTCTGAAACACTGAGTGTTGGCGCCAGTACGTTCTGGATAGATCCAACACACGAACGCCCACTTTTCCCTGGTCTCTTAGAGTTTCTTGCAACCGAAGTGGGTTACGCATCGGTTGAAGGTGTGTACTCATCACCACTTGCGCCAGAACCAGATTTCTCCGAACTTGCGCCACATGTGCGAGAGCCGCTCTTAGCTATGCACCGCCAACTAAATGGCAACGGTGACTTCGCAATTATCGCGACGGCGTAGTTTTTAGTCGCCGCTTGGCGTAATTATCTTTCGCCAATTCAAGCGTCTCTTCAAAGCGACCAAGCACTACTTCCCAGTCGTAATTGCTCTTCACGTACTCAAGTCCAGCCGCACCCATTTGTGTAGCTGCTTCTGGGTTAGCCAACAGATAGTCCACCGAACCTTCAAATTTAGCAAAGCCTTCATACGGAATTGCGCCACCGCTACGAATTGCTTGGCCTCGCAACACTTCACTTGCACCCTGCACAAGAGCTGGCCTGCTTTCCAACCATGCCTCACACAACACAATAGAAAAACTCTCGAAGTACGACGACTGCACTAACGCGGTGCAACCAGCAATGATGTCTCGCTTCATCTGTTCGTCAAGGAAACCCGTCACCACTATGTCGGGTCTGTCCGGAATCTCTAGCGCACCATCACCGGCCAGAACTAGCCGCAGATTCGATGGGTTACGTTTCTTATACGCCTCAAAGAACCGCAAGAGTTCGCCAACGCCTTTACTTGGGTCTAACCGCCCTACATATACAAGGTATGGGTCATCACCGAGATGAAAAGCGTGGCGCGCTCTATTCCCATCGCCTCGCACTTGCGATTGGTCAATCCCGATTCCAATTGTCTGTCCTGATGGAACAATGCCATATAACCGCTCTACCACTGCCTTTTCTTCAGGAGTGAAAAACAAGAAAGCATCAGGCTGACGAAACAACGATTGATATAGCGAAACATATGCAGGTGGTTCGTCATGCGCAGTGGGTTGCAAAATTGTAGGTACGCGGCCTGCAATGGTGGGCAATCCTTGCGTTGCTGTTGTATAGAGATACGTCATGAAAATCACGCAGTCATATGTATGCGCGTTATTGAACAACCATTCACGCTGGCCAGTCAATTGCGGGCCCATAAGGGTTGTCCAACGTTGTTGTTCAAACAATGGTGAGCTTCCAGGGTGCTGCATCAGCCAATGCTGTAGTGGTGCAAACAATTTGTCTTTTCTTGGCTCCACCACAGGAAAACGATGAATGATGACACCGTTAATGATTTCGGTGCCAGCTGGATATTCATCTGCCCAATCCACATAGTCATGTGCACAAGAAGTGAGAACGTGCACCTCGTGTCCTCGAGCCACCAGTCGTTCAGCAAAATGGCGACATGCAGATTCAGAACCACCAACAATTTGGTCGCCATAGCGCTGGATCACATACAGCAATTTCATGATGCCAACTCATTGATTTTCTCTAAGAACACCTGAGTTGTGTCTTGAGCGTAAAAGTTGCGCACGTGTTCACGGCCACGCATCACCAAGGTGGCACGCAACCTGCTGTTGGTTAACACCGCATGCAACATTTCAGTCAGTTCACAAACAGTGGCCTCGGGCTTCGCAATCAGCGCAGCATCACCAACAGTTTCTGGCACAGCACCAGTCCCACGAATAACTACAGGTACACCTGCTGCCATTGCTTCCAATGGTGGTATCGCCAAACCTTCATGGTCGCTAGTACCGAAGTACACCGCGCATGCCCTATACAAAGTGGCTAACTGGCCTTCAGTTGTTTCACCCGTCATCAATACATGTGCTTCAGGCAAGCGACTGCGCAGTTTCGCCAGGTCGCGTGCATAACGTACGTTTCGCTCCGGACCAGCAATTACCAAGCCAACATCTAACCGATGCACGGTGCGCAAAAGGTGAACAGCTTCAATAGCAAGTTCCATACGCTTGTGCGGAATCACTTGTGATACTGCCAATATGTAACCGTCGGGAAAGTGGGAATGTAATTCGCCGATTAGTCGAGAATCCGTTGGTTCATACTTCAGTCGAAAAGGGTTTACTCCGGCAGCTAACTGCACAATGTCTGTGTAGCCGTATTCGGCTAAGTCTTCAGCATTGAATTTCGAATCTGCGAACACTGCTGAGACTGAGGGTTTAAGAACAGATAACTCATGGCGACCCCATTGAAGGGCCGCAGCAAATTCAGGATCATTACCTAAGTAGTACGACGAAGGCGTGATGTTGTGATACACCAAAGCCAATTTCTCAGATCTTGTCTGCAACATGGAAGTAAGTCTCGGAATACCGAAACTGGAGTGATACACCAACACATCGTTGGCATTTCCAGAATTCATTTTCTGAATCGGAATCACTTCATCTTTTACCGACTCATCTGGTTGATGAAACGAATAGACCTCGCTTTTATATGAGGTGCGCAGTGCATCACGCATGGCAAGAGCCATGTTTGTAATGGCGTCACGTCGAGATGCCCCGACAATGATCTGATGTACTGCTGGCATACCTACGGCCTTATTTGCCGGCTTCAAACTTTCTCAGTTTGGTTTCAAGTTCAGCGACTATGAAATACAGGTGGTCTACAACTGCAACACGGTCAAGCACATGCTTCGACAATTTCGCCACCATACGCCGATCCGCATCTTCACGACTACGAGCATCATCAACTAAGTGTTCCAACATCGCAATCACTTGCTCATTCACGGCACGTTGTTGCGCTGCCAATCCCCGTGTCTGGCGAGCAATGAGACGGCGAACAATCTTGTGCAAGATATTGAGGAATGGCACTCGCGAGGAAGTTGGCGTTAAACCCGAGACTTCTGGGGCACTCCGTTTGGCCTCTTCTAATAACTTCTCTAATGCATCTGCTCTATCTGCTTCACCGCGGTGAGTGAGCGCCAAAATCGAGGCAAATTCGGCTTCAAGTTCTGTCTCAAGCCCGGCGGGGTATTCCCCGGCTGCACGACGGCGAGCGATGGTGTCTTGAATGCCAGCCATAATCTGTTCAATTTCACCGTGTGTCACAAATTTCAATCCTTGCTCAAGCAATCAGCATCCCCACCGAGAGTACCATTGACAAGGTCGCATCCACAGCGAATAGGTCAGGACAACAATGAGTAACTCTGCGGTATCAGTAGAAAATGTATGGAAATACTTTCGCCTGTACCACGAGAAAAATCAGTACCTGAAATCAACTTTGCTGCGCGGTCGACGTGCCAGATACGACGAGTTTTGGGCGCTCAAAGGTGTGGACTTTGAAATTCCTTTCGGCTCCACATTCGGAATCATCGGTTCTAACGGTTCAGGTAAGAGCACGTTGCTCAAATGCCTAGCGGGCATCCTTAGCCCCGATAAGGGAAGCGTCTCATGCAACGGACGCATGGCTGCATTGCTTGAACTTGGAGCTGGTTTTCACCCCGATCTTTCTGGTCGCGAAAACATTTATCTCAATGGTGCAATTCTTGGAATGACTCGTTCAGAGATTGACCGCAAACTTGAAGAGATCATTGATTTCTCCGGTCTAGAAAAGTTTGTCGATACTCCAGTCAAGAACTACTCCTCTGGCATGGTTGTGCGCCTTGGGTTCGCTGTTGCAACGAACGTTGATCCTGAAATTCTGATTATCGACGAGGTCCTCGCTGTAGGAGACGAATCTTTTCAACATCGGTGTCATGAAAAAATTGAGTCGTTCCGCCAAGAAGGTCGAACAATCATTTTGGTTAGTCACGGTCTCATGCAAGTAGCTCAGTTGTGTTCAACCGTTGCTTGGTTAGAAAAAGGTGTCATTCAAGAAATTGGTCCTTCGTATGAAGTGATCGGTAAGTACGCCGGTCAGAGCCACGATGCTGCTCCGAAAATTGAAGGTGAAATTGGTGAACGTTGGGGAAGCCACGAAGCAGAAATCACTCGCGCTGAATTTGTAAACGCAGATGGTGTACCTGTGCACGTTCTAAAAACGGGAGAACCAATTTCTCTTCAGATTGATTACACAGCACATATGCCAATCAAAGAACCAGTGTTCGGTATTCGTTTCACCCACTTACACGGAACAAATGTGTGGGGCAGCAACACAAAGCGAATGGGTTTCCAGCCGGCCACATTGAACAATTCCGGAACCATCACTCTCAACATCCCTGAGCTACCCATTTTGGCTGGCACATATGACCTCACTGTTGCTCTCACCGACCAACACGAAACATATGAATACGACCATTGGGAACGCCGCGTGCGTTTCGACGTTGTTCAATACAACTCATTTGATGAAGGCTTAATTCAAATAGAAGCCAACTGGCAATAGGAATCCGTTAGTAGTTGGCCATAAATATTTGGTCCGAGAATTAAAGAGATTTCTTAAACCAGTCAATGGTTTTCATCAAGCCATCACGCAAACCCACTGTCGGTTCCCATCCCAGTAATTCACGGGCCTTTGTAATGTCTGGCCGGCGCTGCATCGGGTCATCTTCTGGCAATGGGCGATACACAATCTTTGATTGTGAAGCAGTTAATTCCAGAACAATCTCAGATAGTTCCAGCATGGTGAACTCCACTGGGTTACCAATGTTGATTGGTCCTGGTTCGTTGGAATCAAGTAACGCCAGGATTCCTCTAATTTCGTCATCTACATAACAAAATGATCGAGTTTGTAATCCATCGCCATACACCGTGAGATCTTCGCCACGAATTGATTGGCAAACAAAATTGGACACGACGCGCCCATCGGAAGGATCTAGTCGTGGCCCATACGTATTGAAGATACGCACAATGCCAATGTTTGCTTGGTATTCGCGCCAATACGCCATACAGAGAGCTTCCGCATAACGCTTGGCTTCGTCATAACAAGAACGTTCACCAATTGAATTCACATTCCCCCAGTAGGTCTCCACTTGGGGTGAAACTACTGGGTCTCCATACACCTCACTTGTGGAGGCCATGATGAAACGAGCATTGTTTTCCAGGGCAAATTGCAATGCATTATCTGTACCACGGCTCCCGGTGCGCAATGTTTGAATCGGGGTCTCTAAATATCTTGGAGGTGACGCAGGCGATGCAAAATTCAATACGGCATCAACTTTTCCGCGAACTGGTATCCCTTCAGCAATATCACCTTTTAAAAATGTGAAACGTTTTTCTGATTCCAAACCTTTGAGATTGATTCCAGTACTGGAAGACAAATCGTCAACTCCAACAACTTCATCACCACGTGCAACTAATTCATCGCAAAGATGCGAGCCCAGGAAACCTGACGCCCCTAAAACAACTATTCGTGCCATTAACGGCCAATTCCCTGATACTCAAATCCAGAACGTCGCCATTCACTACGGTCTAACAAGTTGCGCGCGTCTACTACTTGCCGACCATTCATCACGGCTGCTGTGTCCACTGGTGAGATCCAACGGAACTCATCCCACTCTGTTAACACCGCTAGTACATCTGCCTCAACACACGCATCTAATGGCGAGAGTGAAACAGTGATTGCATCGAGGCCCTTCGGCGCTGCAGAAACAGTTGGGTCATACACTGCTACTTGCGCACCATCTGCCAGCAACCGCGTCACGATTTCGACCGCCGGAGAATCACGTAAGTCGTCAGTTAAGGCTTTAAAGGTCAATCCCCATGACGCGATCTTTTTGCCCTTTAGTGATCCACCTGCAGCTGCGCGTATCTTGTCAACAATGCGGCCGTATTGCTGGTCATTTACAGTGATAACACCTTTGAGTAGCCCAAAGTCATAACCCGCATCTTCTGCAATTTTCACCATGGCCTTTGTGTCTTTCGGGAAACAACTTCCACCCCAACCTGGTCCTGGTCGTAAAAACTCATGGCCAATACGTTTGTCATATCCGAGGCCCAGAACTACGTCATTAATGTCTGCTCCAACACCCTCACAGATTGCTGCTACAGCATTGATGTACGAGATCTTGGTTGCTAGAAAAGCATTTGCTGCGTACTTAATAGTTTCTGCGGACGCTGGGTCAGTCACCACTACTGGTGCTCCAACTTTCTCGTACAGAGCCGCCACTCGAACAGCTGCTTCTTGGTTATCGGAGCCAACGACCACACGGTCCGGATTCAGGAAATCATGAATTGCACTGCCTTCGCGCAGAAACTCTGGGTTCGACACAACTGCAACATCGGGTCGCTTCAGTTCCCGTTCAACAACTTTTGTAGAACCAACAGGAACAGTTGATTTATTCACCACCACCGCGCCGCTTAGTAAAAGTGGTGCCAAGGTTCTTGCTGCCGTCTGAATATAAGAAAGGTCTGCACTTCCATCAGCATCTTCTGGTGTTGGTACACAGAGAAACACAACTTCGGCATCCTCGACGGCACTCACTACATCTGTTGTAAAAGTGAGAAGACCAGCTTCAACGCCTTCAGCGACGAGAGCTTCTAGCCCGGTTTCAACGATTGGCAGAATTCCTTTATTGAGATTGTCGATCTTTACTTGTACAACGTCGACACACACAACTTTGTGTCCTAATTTGGCGAAACAAGCCCCCGAGGACAGCCCCACGTACCCGGTTCCAATTACAGCGATATTCGACATTTGTAACAGTCTAGGGTCAACCCCTGTTGGGTCTTGGGACAGCCCAGCATGGATTGCATATTGATATTGACCAAATAAATCATTGAAGAATGAAAATTGGTTGCCTTACTTGAACCTTAATTAAGCGGGCATCTGTAGCACTAGGTCTGCACCCTTTTCCAGTGACATTGACAAACACTGGAACGCGTGCGTACGGGTCAAGGGTTAGTGGAATTTGAACAGCAGACTTCTGATTTGAGCTAACTGTTACGCGTTCAGGACTAGAGAATTTACTCGCAATCGTTACCTCATGAGAACCACCGCACGGAGCGCCCACAATTTGAATATCTAATTGCCCACTTTTTCTTACATTTTCATTGTTGGCGATAATAAATTTGTTTTTATCATTTAGTACCCACACAAAACCACCAGCCGAATCGATTTCCCAGCCCGTATTGAAGTACCCCTCCACACCAATTGCAGGTAGATCAATTGATGCTGCGTCCCTTGGAAATCGTGACCAAAAGGCCAACAGAATTGCGATACAGGCGATTAGCAGAAGCAGCATTCGAGACTTTTCAGCCTTAGGCGAGAAAAACTCTTGTATAGCAATCATCCATCACACCTTAGTCAAGCAATAACCCTGCTTCTGAATAGAATAGAGACCAATGTCCAATGCCTCACCCGACATCAAGACTTCGTCACGATGGTTCTCGGGTCTCAACATCATCAAGTCATGCCTTTACGTGGTTTATTCGACAGTTCTTTTGTTCCCCATACTCTCCACACCTTTGGTTGCTGATGACTTTTCAGCACCCTTCCATCAAGTGTTTAGCGAGGGTTTCGGTGTAACGGCAGCTGTAAAAAGCGGTTGGTACAACGCATACGGCGGCGTGAATTTCAGAATTCTCGGAATGCCTTTCGGTTCCTTCATTCATTTTTTATATGTTGACCTTGCGGGCCGCTTCCAAATACCAATTTCAACCTCTTACTTCATAACCAAACTTGTCTTGTATCTGGGAATTGGCATCGTCTCTTCATCGGTGTGCGGCGAGTTGTTACGATTGGCGGGAAAGACGCTCTCGCGTTGGTCTGTCCTGTTTGTTTCATCAACTGTAATTTTCGTGTCATTGCAAAATCATGGGATGTGGAGCAATGACCCTGTTTCTGGTTATCCCCTCGCCGGTTTCGGAAGTGTCATCCTGGGATTATCCGTACTCACGTACAGTCTTAAGTCAGTTCGATTAGGCATCACTCGTTCCCGAATTGCCGGTCTCACGATTCTCACGACGGTATCTGTTCTGTATTACGAACTCAATGTTGGAATAATTCTTGGGGTCGCTCCACTTCTCGCACTTGCAGCTTTACGGAGTGCGCCAGATGTATCAATTTCGCTTTTCACAAAAATTAAGAAACTTACGTTTATTGCAATTCCATGTGTTGTTCCCGCTCTAGCGCTCGGATGGGGCCGAATTGTTTCCGGGTCAACGACGCAGTTATACACCGGCACCACAATCAGATTAGATAGTCGCGCCATCAATACGTTCCTCAGTGGCTTGATTTCGACCTTGCCCGGTTCTGCGTGGGCCCTCAGCAAAGAATTTCTTGGTGGTTCAATCGGGCGCCTAGCCGGAGTGTTTCCCATAGTTGGCTTGATTGCTGTGGTTACTTTGATGTTTCTGTATTCCGAATCTCAACAGAAAAGAGAAAGACAGCGTTCTGACAGATGGCTATTGATAGCTGGCCTGATCTCGTTACTTCTTTTTTGGTTTGTTGGTGTAGGCGTACAAAGTGTTACCGCAAAAGTCCAAGATGAATCACCGCGAATCGGATATGTATACACCTACTACGCGATTGGAGCAACTGTTGTGGGTCTACTGATCTCGTTAATGATTCTCTATTTTGGGTCTTCCTTGCGCCTCAAAACGACGACGGTGACAGTAGGACTTGCTCTACTAATAATTGGAACATGCCAACTGACTGTTAACTGGAGACTTATGGACAAGATGAATGCATCTTTGGAACCAAGCCGGGCATTAATCGCTGCCTTCTCATCTCAGTCCGATATCCCACATCGTTGTCGAGTTCTCCTTGTGTGGACTGGTGGCGGATGGCCGTCCTACTACGAAGATGGTATGACTAAAGGATTACAGGTTGCGTATTTGCACTACCACGGGGAAAAATTCTGTCCTAACTTTGTGATGCCGATGCCATGAGCACTACCGCAACTGGTTATCGAAAACTAAGCATCGTCATTCCTGCTTTCAACTCAGCAGGATGGATTACCCAATGTCTTGAGCACCTGTCTGCCGCGTTGAAACATGCACAAATTTCAGATTCAGAAGTGATTGTTGTTGACGATGGTTCTACAGATGGAACGGGTCAAGAAGCACAACGATTTCCGGGCTTGCCGATTCATCTAGTTTCGCAAGAAAACCAAGGAAGATTTCTGGCACGTGAAAACGGCTTGGCGAAGTGCAGTGGCTCACACGTTTTATTCCTCGATACGAGGGTTTTCTTAGCCGAGACTTCTCTCACATTTGTTCTTCCTTTTCTAAACGAGGCCAATTCCTCATTGTGGACAGCGCACGTTGAAGCAAACACCACTGGAAATCCAATTGCACGTTTTTGGAGAGCAATTGAATCACTCTTCTGGCGTCGATACATGAAGAATCCCACTACCACTTCCTTTGGGTTAGAAGATTTTGATTACTATCCCAAAGGAACAACCGCACTTATTGCACCCGCTGGTTTGATCCGCGAAGCAATTACTGCATTTCGGCCAACTGTGACCGACTGGCGAAAAGTAAACGACGATACGGCATTACTTCGCTACGCAGCAGAACGCACCCGTATCAATATTTCACCGCAGTACGCGTGTACCTACAATGCGCGTACCAACCTCAAAGCATTCCTCCATCACGCAAACCACAGAGGATCAGTACTTATTGATGGCTATCTGCGAAAAGGAACTCGACTCAATATTCCTATTTGGGGTGTTTTGCTCCTAGCACCTATCGGGTTAGCGCTCAGTCTGATGGTCTGGGAAATAGCCATTGGCGCATTAGTACTTATCCCTATCGCACTCTTTGTGTTCGTCTCTATTCTGGGTATCAACAAGATAGATGCCATGGTGTTGGCTGGCCTCTTTTGGCCATTCGCAATTTCATATCTTTGCGGTATGTATTGGGGAGTGTGGCTAAAAGTCAGCCACAAAAACTAACTCTGGGAATTCTTCATGGCCCGAGACAATTCAGTCTCAAACTGAACACACACTTCTTCCCACGACTGAGTTGCAATCTTTGGGGTCAAACTAATTTCTCCATTGAAGAATTCAACTAAAGCCGTTCCCAATTTCTCCGTGGATACGGGCACAACTAGACCGCCGGACATGGGTATCGAATCGCGAAGTCCTGGTGCGTCATACCCAATAGTTGGGGTTCCAACAGCAGACGCTTCACTGACGTTCAATCCCCATCCTTCACGGACAGTTGTCGCTACAAGAACATGTGCCTGTGCCAATCGTGTCTGGCGTTCCTTATACGAAACATGACCAAACAATGAGACACCAGCAGGGAGATCTTTCTCTAACTTCTGTTTCATTTGTCCTGAACCGAGCATCCAAAGTTCAGCGTTAGGAATTTGGTTTCTAACGTGTCGAAAAGCTTCAATCACGTGGTCTGGACGTTTACTTGCAACAAGCCGTCCCAAGAAGACCACAGTGGGCGCTAGAGCCTTTTCTGAATACACAACTTGAGAATCATCGCTGCCTGGAAGTGCAACAATTGCATCGTTGATTTTATATTCAATAAGCGACTCAGCGCTTGATGGTGACAATGTCAACACGTGTTTGCCAGCAAGCCTTCTCAACCAACGCGGCTCAAAGATGTATCGGCCGATAAAACTAATGGGGAACGGAGCTTCGTATTTCCAAACATCCTTCGCTACTTGGTGGATCATGTGTACCACCGGAGTTGAGCCCCACTTGTAAGCAAAGAATGGTCTTGTGTTGATTTCTTCCAGAATCACGTCAAATTTCGATGGGCTCTCCAAATAGAACTTCTTCGCCTCGCGATAGACAGTCAGCCTGCTCCCCCGTCTGACGATGCGAACACCATTAATGATTTCATCTTCTGGCGCACCATCTACATGTGCTGCGAAAAAGGTGACATCATGGCCTCTCAATACCAAGCCTTCCGCGATGCGATGCGCCCATACCTCTGCGCCACCACTAGATGGGTGTTTCAAATCTCGCCAATTAAGAAGAAGTACTCTCATTATATAGTCCCCTGTGACTCGTGCGCCGATGTATATGCAAGGGCGTCATAGTTCAAAGAAATGCGAGCACGCCAGAAAATTCGCAGCATGTCTGCAAGTGCTTGAATCATATTTCCAGCAGAAATAGTAGAAGAACCAGTTCGAACAATTTCCACTGGCATCTCGATAAATCTTCTGTGTCCATAGGCAGATAGTGCAATGAATAACTCGAGATCTAGCGAGAATCCAGTTTCTTGAACTACTGGTAACACCTCTTGCAAGTGCCGAGTGCGATACATCTTTATTCCTACACCGTCAGCATCTATGAAAGCTGTGATGTCTGTTCGCGAATGGGCGAAACCTTCTCGAAGTGCAGCACCCTTCCCGCTGTTCCGTTCCATTTTCACATGGCTAAACCATGGTTGTGACAATTCATCGAGAAGTGCAACAGACTCATCGGTAGATCCGTCAGAGACTGCAATCACCCGCAATTCGTCCACTGTGTCTTGCAATGCGTCATACGTGGCCAATACTGTCTTGACGCCATCTTTCCCTGAGTTGTAAGACGGGATTACAACCGTTAATGATCCCTCTCCGAATAATTGCTTATCTGAAGGAACGTATATCTCAGCACGCACAGTGGGCCTGTTACGCAGGAATGCAGGAACACTGACAATCACCAGCAACAGCAGCGAACACAACAGAAATCCCACGCTTAGTGACAATGGAGTGGTTGCTAACAATTGGAATACCGCCATCACAACAACTGGCAAGTACACGGCTAAACCCAAGCGCGAGTTATGTGCCACGTAGTAGAGCAAGGGAATGACAGTTAGAGAAACTACCGTCCATCCAATGAGGCCGATGACAAATGCCAAGTGATGATTAGAAGGTTGTGTGTCGTAAATCATTTCACCTATTTGAAAGTGACGAAGCAACAGCAGAACTGCAACTATTCCACAAACCACAGAAGCAAGTAGTTGAGCCTGACGAAAGTGCCTTCCTAGCGCTCGAGAGAACAAGGGCAATTTGCAAATCTTTGGAAAACTCGCATATGCGATTATCAAAACCAAGAAGAAGACGCTTCGACCGACAAGTGCATTCTCCGAGAATTGAGTTGAATACTGCCCCAGTGTTCCTCGGCGGCTCAAACTCCCTAATCCAATAATGGCAACAAAACCACCCAGAATACCCATCGGTACAAACTGTCGACGCAAGTCAACTTTGACAATCTGTGCGTACTTTCTCTCATGTCGCGGAGCGAACAGATACAGAACTTGTGCAAAGTTACTGATGACAATGGCGACTACTAGACGTGTGATGTTTTCTTGAAACCAAGGAATGTTCCACATCACTAAGCGGCTTGCGGCACTGAGTACAACCAGGAAACAGATTGAGGTCCATTCTTGGTTAATCAAAAGAGTTGCAAGGCGCGCACAGGCAGCAAGCGAAAATAGAGATGCCAAGCCAAGCCACACTGCAATCTCAAACTTGAATCCAGTTGAGGAATCGATCAGCAGGTACGCAACTCCAGCCACTCCGACAGAGA
Source organism: Actinomycetota bacterium (assembly GCA_026393575.1). Classification (GTDB taxonomy): domain Bacteria; phylum Actinomycetota; class Acidimicrobiia; order Acidimicrobiales; family Ilumatobacteraceae; genus UBA2093. Next base: position 9,827 of record JAPKZX010000056.1, on the reverse strand, counting down.
GCAAAAGGCTTAAAGCAACCCCCTGGCGCATCGAAGCACGATTTCCTTCACCAATCGCTCGTACGTAAAGAAACTGAAGGGCGATCACAAGCATTGATACACCGGTTAAGGCAAGAAGAATTGAATCAAGATTGAAAGCGACATCAGTGGAAACCTGGCCTTTCACACTGTCTGTGGATGCAGTGTTCAGGAGGCCTGCAAATCCGGCGCTTCCCACGTAAACAAGTGGCCCACCCCAGTCACGAAAAACCATCTTGATTGCGGGATTCTTCACTTCTGAATTGTACGCAATTCCCGATGACACTAAATGCCAGTCACTACCTCAGCCGACACCTTCTTTCTCAACTAACATGAGGCACGCTTCAGTGGGAGATACATGAGCAAAGAAACTGACCCAGGCGAATCTTTTTACGCAACAGTGGTGATGGGTGAGCACAGTTCTACCCCGCCAGTCATCCATAACGCACAAGCAAAAATCATGCGACCGGTGATTGCCTCAGCGCATACTTCACGGCTTCTTGATATCGGCTCTGGGGCCGGCGTGGGTGCAGCTCTCATTGCTAAAACTGCTTCTATCGATCATGTGGTCTGTATCGATTTGTCCGTACCTGCCTTGGTCGAAGCTAGAAAACGAGGGTTTTCACCCCTTGTAGCTAGTGCTGAAGGACACAAATTGCCCTTCCCTGACAAAACATTTGACATCGTCATGATTGATGAAGTCATCGAGCACCTCGTCGACACTGATTCCATAATGGAAGAAATCCATCGGGTCCTCACTGATCAGGGCCAATTACTGATCTCAACGCCAAACCTTGCTTCGTGGTTTAATCGCATTGCGTTGCTATTTGGAATACAGCCAGCTTTTAGTGAAGTGAGTTTCAAAAAAGTCTATGGGCGCCCAGGCAGTGGAACTGTTGGGCACCTTCGTCTATTCACTAGAAAAGCCCTCAAGGAATTTGTGGAAGATAATGGTTTCCACAATTCTAAAATTGTTGGAGTTCCATTTCCTGAGTTACCACGATTTGTACGCCCACTGGATACTCTCCTTTCGCGATTCCCATCAATAGCAGGTGGCCTTGTCATGCGGGCCGACAAACGGCCTACATGAACACGCTTTCACCTTTCACGGAAAAGAGGTTTGCAGTGTGGCGTTCAGTCGCCAGATATCGAGCAACTCTCACCATATATATGGGTGTCTTTTTTTCTTCCATCTTGGGAGCCGTATGGGTCCATCGCGTCACTCCCAAGGACCTCGCCTATCCATGGAGAGTTGTAGACAGCGACCTATCAGGGATCTACTCGTTGGCACAAACAGTAGGGCAGTCATGGTTTGGATTGGTCAACCATTCACTTGGTGCGCCATTCACTGCTGATTTCTCTTTGGCATTTGTACCCGATGATTTGCAGTTGGAGGTCCTTCGAATACTCACTCACTTGACGCATAACCCGTTCGTTGCTGTCAACATCTTCTATTTGCTTACATTTGGGCTTTGTGCATCTACTTTTCTTTTCCTCGCCGACATCTTTAAACTGTCAAGGTGGGTCTCTGTCCCGTTGGCATTGTCATATGCATGGCTCCCCTACCACTTCACTCGTATGGATGCCGGTCATACTTTTCTGGCTGCGTATTACATGATTCCGATCGGAGTTGTCTTCTTAAAACGCCTGTTTGACTACCAAACTGGTTCAATCGATATATTTTTTCCAGCCACGACGCTGAGACGAGTTGGCTTTGTGATTGGAATAATCGCAGTAGGTTCGTCTGGCGCATATTACGGATTTTTCTTTGCGCTTCTTGCAGCAACCGTGATTCTGTTAGTCCCGCAACACAATCATTCAATTCGAGTGACTACAAAGCGTGCAGGACTAACTGTTCTTGTTTCAGTACTCTTTGTTACTGGTCCCATACTTCGTATTCTTTTGTCCCAACTAAGAGGACTAGACACCGTGATTACTCGAAGCCCCGAGGAATCAGTGCAGTTCGGTGGGTCCATTGCGCGTCTATTGGTGCCTTGGGGTGTTTGGCTTCCAACAAACTTACGACCAGTAGTTTTGCCAACAGCATTTGAATGGACAATCTCACCAATTCTTGGTGTAATTGGAGTTTGGATTCTTCTCATCGGAATTGCAATCTCTCGGCCGGGCTTAACCCACACAATTAGCAATCAGCGCTCAATTCGATATTTCTTTTTCTGGGCATTGCTCTTTTACACGGCATCGGGAACAAGTCTCATCTTTGCTTATGCAGTCGACCCTTCATTCCGCTGTTGGAATCGATTATCAATCGTTATCATGACGTTTGCTGTGCTCGCGTTAGGGGATTATCTAGGACGAATCAGTAAGTTCAGAAAACCCATGACTATTTTGCTGCTTGTTATTGCATTCACTAGCCAGATAATGCCTTTGAAATCGTCCGGAATCGGAGCAGAGCCAGACGTGGTTTCTAGAGAAGCTTTTCAGTCACTCCAGGAATCAGCTTCTCTCATACGTGCCAAGATTGAACCGGGGTGTCAGATACTCCAGTTACCGATCATGGCTTTGCCCGAAGGAGGACAGGTCGGGCAGGTAGGTAATGGTGATCATTTATGGTTACCACTGATTCTGGAAGAGTACCGGTGGACCTATGGCGCAGTACGTGGAACTACCGCAGGAAATTTCTGGACTGTGAGTCCTCCGTCAGCCACTCAGATAATTTCAAAATTGGTCAGCAAGAAAATCTGTGCAGTGGTAATTGACTCACGCGGAGGTGCGGCAGACACACAAAGTACTGAGCTTCTCGAGAAGCATAGTGACCGTGTGAAAATCGAGTCTGTGAGTTACTACCATGTTTTAACTTTAGACAATTCTGTACCGCAATGATTTCGTTCGTCGCTATTGCTTGGTTCAGACAGCACTAATTGCTCACTCACCAGTTTTCAATCTTGGCTTCACTTAGCCAAGTTGAAGTACGTAGAAGTGCCTCCTGAAGCGTCACAGATTGATAGATATTCATTTCTCTACCTAATCGCTCAATTGAAGGCACATACCTACTCATGTTGTCGAACGTGTCAATACCACGAACCACGACTTTGACTTCTTGAGTCGCCAGAGCAGCAACTTGAGTCGCCAATTCCCTGATGGTTATCTCTTCTTCAGAACCCACGTTATATACGCGCCCTGACAGACCCCGTTCTTGAAGCGCCCACAAACTAGAGCATAAATCTGTTGCATAAAGATAGGTCCGAATTGATCCGCCACCACTTTGGATTTCAATCTGATTCGAGGTGTGCGCGTCACGGAGGAAATTCCCTACGGCGAAGTGAGTTCCGAGCGGGAGAAATGGTGCAACAAACGCAAAGAGTCGCGCTGTTACAAAGTGAAGACCTTGTTTTTCAGAAGAAATGTTGCCCATAAGCTCCGCAACTCGCTTGCCCTCATGATATGCAGATCTACTGTCACTGATCAGTGGTGCGCCTTCCCATGTTTCAGTAACTTGGCCAAGGTCTAGAGGTTGGCGGCCGTAGACAGCACCTGAACTGAGAAAGAGCACCCTGTTGCTCGTACGTATTGCTTCTCCAAGTACTCTCTCTTGACCATCCACAATTATCTTGAGCATCAGGGCTGGATCACTTGAATTTAGGGCGGCGCTTGCGGGCGTTGCGGCATGGACCAAGTTTCCATTAGAGAAATCATTCGGAATTACAAGATTGCGAATATCACTCGATAAAACACTTATTGGGCTCTCCGGATCAATGACGTTCGTGAGTTGCAATAACGACTGAGGATTCCGGCTTGTCAAGAGGAGTCGCCCGCTACCATTCAATTTCTTACGTGCTGACACCCAAGACAAAGTTAACCATGTGCCCACAAACCCCGATGCTCCTGTAATCACCAGAGGTTTATTCACTAACTCTGAAAGATCAGATTTTGATTTTTGATTGATCTCTTCTAGATCAGAAAGAATCTGTTTAGTTATATGTTGAGAGCCGTACGACATGCTTCATTTATCAAAGTCTGTTCGGTCACGCTTGACAATGTAAGTCGGTCGAGAGCGCGCTTCAATGTAAATCATTCCGATGTATTCCGCAAGTACTGAGAGGAGAAGGAACAAGAGCCCAAACATCAGCAGAATAAGCGATGTAATTGTGCCAAATCCTGGTGATGGCACACCTTCAATAAATGCTCTGACGACACCAATGATTAGGGCAACAAAAGATATTCCCGACAGAATGAGACCAGCGATGGGTATCAATTTTAGTGGCTTTAGAGAACTTGCAAACATTCCTCGTATCGCAAAAGCTCCAGTTACAAACGGATTAAACGAAGAAGTTCCACCAGTTCGTGCCGGACGCTCATACTCCATACTCGCTGATTGAAATCCAATCCACCCCCACACGGCGCGAACCATTCTGTCTTTCTCAGGAAGTGCATTAAAGGCCTGATACATCTGTTTATCGACTAAACGGAAGTCGCTCGCATTTCGTGGCACAGGAGTGTCGCTAATGCGATCAATCATCCAATAGAAAATCTCAGCCGCTACTTGACGAAATTTACTTTCACCATGCCGGTGCGTGATGACGGTGTACACATGATCCAATCCCGAACGCCACTTCTCAATCATTTCGGGAATCATTTCGGGAGGGTCTTGCAAGTCTGCGCTCATAATGACGCATGCATCACCACTCACTTCCGAAAGTGCAGCGAGCATTCCGCCTTCCATGTGAAAGTTCCGAGATAATTGGACAATCTTTAGTCTTGCATCAACACTTTTTATCTGCACCAATTTTTTGAATGTGTCATCTTTCGAACCATTCTCACAAACCACGACTTCAAAGTCGTAAGTCGAACTGAGATTTGCAAACATAGTCGAGAGACGAGTCCACAATTCATCAATATTTGCAGATTCGTTATACGCTGGTATTGCTATGGAGATGAGTGGTTTTCGCGACATGCTCAAAGATACTTCGTTACTCTCGCAAAAAGTGCTGGGTCGAGATCTGGACTCATCATGTGTAGAGGATTCGATTCCATTCCCCCACCTTCCACAATCCGGCTAGTGATTTTGGGCCAATAAGTTTGTAACGGATCAATAGGCACAATGAAGCCGAAGGGCTCATCATTAGAAAGAGCATCTAAAACTTCCTTATTCGTGAACCAGTTGTTGTCTAGTGTGAGAGTTCCAATTCCAAAACTCCTAAAGAGCATGTCCCAGTCCGGAAAACCAAGTCCTTTTTCAGTATCGCAACCCAAATACGCACCACCGAAGTAATTCTTCTGCGTCATTCGAATGGACCCATAACCATTATTGGCAAAAATAAAAGTCTTTATGGGTAGGTGATTTACCGCAACAGTAGCTAGTTCCTGAAGATTCTGTGAGAAACCCCCATCACCTTCAATCAAAAACGTACGTCTTCCAGGGTGAGCCATTGAAGCTCCAATTGCGCCGCCAAGTCCATAACCCATGCTTGCCAAACCTTTGTCAGTAATAATTACCTGCCCTAGTTTCTGTTCAATCACTTGCATGGAAACAGAGTTTGCGCCCCCACTTGAGCAAGGAATGATTACGTCATCGGGTTTAGATAGGCGCACCAAATCTGCATAAAAGCTGTAAGGGCTTAGATAATCACTACCTGTCTCATTTGCGGAATCATTAAGTGGGAGCGCACCCCGAACGTCTCGTGCATATGACAACCACGCCTCCCAATCACCTCGAACCTTTGGCAAGAGCTGTGACAAAAAATCATCTGCATCAGCGCATATTGGTAGATCTACCTTTGGGTGTCCTTTATCTAATTCAAACCTGTCGATATCAACGTGCACAACAAATGCATTGCGACCAAATTGCTGCCAATTGAAACCAGTTTGTTGCATCCCAAGACGTGTTCCAACCGCGATAATCAAATCAGCTTGAGCAACTAGAAGGTTTGCAGCTCTCTGACCCCAAGTATTTGGGCGACCTAGATAGCGAGGGTTAGATGCATCAATTCGATCTGCACCATTCCATGTAGTCATCAGCGGAACACCTGATGCATCCAGTTCCTTTTGCAATGCTTGTGCGGCTTTTCGGCTGACCCCTCCGCCTATCAACAATATTGGACGTTTCGCTGAACCTAGTTTTGTAATAACTGATTCAATTGCAGAATTTGACGCGACAGCATTCTCCCGAATCTTTGTTGCAGAAACCTGTTCACTTATTGGTGGAGACCCTTGAGCATCCAAACACAACTCAATAAAGACAGGTCCAGGTCGTCCTGTGTGACCTGCACTCACCAAATTACAAAATTGTGATCTTGACATGGGACTCTTCATTTGCACAGAGTGTTTTGCAACTGGCGCAGCAAGTCCAACGCCATTAATTTCTTGAATCCCTCGTTGGCGTACACCATCGGTCGCTAAATCCTCAGACTTCACTTGCCCTGCGATAACTAAAAGTTCTCTGCTTTCGAGCCATGCCCCACTCATCGCTGTAATGATGTTCGAAACACCAGGGCCAGCTGTGACCATTGCAAATGCTCTGCCTTCTCCGCCAGATTCATTGAAGTACTCCGCAGCTATTCCCGCTGTCACTTCGTGTACGACGGGCACACAGGTGAATCGTGTTCGCGCGCCATCTAAAAGGTGCATGATGTTTCCACCTGCTACAAAAAAGCAATGTGTATAGCCAAGTTCCACCAACCAGTCAGTCAGTTGTTCGGCGTACTTGCTAGCGACTGGCGAGGTCGATGCCATCTCTATTTAGAGACCCCTCTTTTCAATCTGCTCACGTAATTGAGCAGTGCGTGAATATGGATTATCAAGGCACTCAATAGTGAGTGGTTGGTCAGCCTTGATTGCCCGAGCAATAGCTTCACCGGCAATTAACTCGCGACAAGACAATTGTCCTTTGAGTAAAGGGATTGCCAAATAAATATCATCGTCGGTGAGTTGATGCCCAGCGGGGAGGTCATGTTTTACGTATACACCACGAACTAATCCATCGAGGTACTCAATTTCTGCCACCGATGGAATTCTCTTGTCGGTTCCCGGTCCGCCACACATTTCCTTGGCCTTGTTAAAGGATTTAAACCAAGTGTCACATTGTTCAGGCAGGGTGCAATACGGCGAAACAGGAATTCCGTCCGCATCAATGTCTATATGCCGCTCAAAAGTGCGCGCACCTTTGGCGTACGCCATCATGATTGACGAAGACCAGTCGTGATATTCATGTGATGAAAAACCAATCGTAATTCCCGGATATCGGTTGCGAAGGAAATCAATCTGATTTAGCTCAAGTGCGCCATCTTCAGACGGGTACAAAGAAACACAATGGTTGACTGCTAATGGAATTCGCCGATTCTCAAAGAAAGTAACGAGGTCATCAATATCTTTCAGCGAGCTTCCACCTGTTGATGCAATCACTGGCTTGCGAGTGGTAGCGATCTTTTCAATCAAGACCCAATCATTCAGATCAGAACTTGCAATTTTCAACATTGGTAAATCAAGTTCTTGCGCAAAATCTACTGATGCCTCATCAAATGGTGTTGCTGTCGGAATGCAGCCAGATTTCTTGATGTACTCAACAAGTTGTGCAAAATCTGCTTTCGACATCTTCGTATCAAGAGTCTTTTTGATATAACGGACATCCGAATTTTCAACGTGGTCCTTATGGATAAAGGAATCCACATCTCGTAATTGAAGTTTTATAGAGGCGCGAACTCCGTTATAGCGCACAACGTGCGCAAAGTCATCAACAATTTTCTTCCCACGCTCGATGCGGCCCCAGTGGTTGTTGGCCATTTCAAGAACAAACAGATCTTCAAAGAAATCTCTATTAATAGTCATTGGCAACCTCTACGTTGTTTTCTCGTGTACGAATTCGCTGATAGTGCCGACCATAAATTCAATTATCTCTCCAGTCAGTCCTGGATAAACACCAATCCAGAAGGTTGACTCTGTGACTATGTCAGCATTTACAAGACTACCCACTACCCGCATTGGCATTCCTTTATAAGCAGGTTGACGAAGGAGATTGCCGCCAAACAATTGGCGAGTACCAATGCGTCGACTCTCTATATGTTGCACCAAATTAAAACGGCTGAACGGTGCACCTTCCCTGACTGTGATGGGGAATCCGAACCAACTCGGCTCGCTTCCCTTAGTTGCTTTAGGCAAGAGAAGAAACTCTTCTAGGGGTTTTAGTCCCTTGAGAAGGCGCCTCCAGTTCGCATTACGTGCAGCAATAAACCCATCCAGCTTGTCCATTTGGGCGACACCAATCGCTGCTTGCATATCGGTCATCTTCAGGTTGTATCCAATATGTGAATACACATATTTGTGGTCATAACCGTATGGCAAATCACCAAGTTGCCAGTCAAAACGGCGTCCGCAGGTGTCATCTTGTCCTGGCGGACACCAGCAGTCTCGGCCCCAGTCACGCAAAGATTCGACAATTTTCTTCATGGAAGCCTTCTTCACCATCACGCAGCCGCCTTCACCCATTGTCATGTGGTGCGCTGGATAAAAGCTTGCAGTAGAAAGATCTCCGAAAGACCCGACAGCCTTACCATTGAATTTTGCACCGACTGCGTCGCATGTGTCTTCAACCACGAACAGATTGTGTTTCTCGGCCAACTCCATAACACCCTGAATATCGAAAGGGTTGCCCAGAGTGTGTGCCATCACTATGGCTTTTGTTTTTGGCCCAATTGCCGCTTCAATCTTTTCTACCGAAGAGTCGTACGTACCGAGTTCAATGTCAACAAACACCGGTACTAGCCGATTTTGCAGAATTGGATTAACTGTTGTGGGAAATCCAGCCGCAGCAGTGATGACCTCGTCACCCTGTTTGAGCGCACGCTTGCCCAATCGTGATGAAGTAAGTGCCGTAACTGCCAGCAAGTTTGCAGAGGATCCAGAGTTACACAACATGGCGTGCTTCATCTCCATCTTTTTTGCAAATGCCTTTTCGAATTTCTCTGCATAGCGACCCGTTGTCAACCAAAAGTCAAGTGAAGAGTCAACGAGTAACTCCAGTTCATGATTATCAAAAACTTTCCCTGAGACTGGAACCGTTGAAATACCACCAAGAAATGGCTTTTCAGGAAAGGCCTCACCGTGATATTCCTTCACGAGCTCAAGAATTTGTGCACGCAGTTGTTCTGCGCGTGATTTCTCTGCCATCGGACTAATTCTTTCCGTTGAGGAGATTGCTGTACCAGGAGAACGATTTTTTCAAACCATCTTGCAGAGAGACACGCGCATGCCAGCCGAGAACTTCATGCGCTTTAGTGGAATCCAGATATTGATCTTTGATTTCACCAGTAGCTTCATTCAAAACAACTGGTTTTGTGTTTGGCTTTCCGGCGGCCTCACAGATAGCACTAAATATCTGCATCACAGTTAATGGTGATTCATCACTGAAGTTAAAACCATGACCAGCAAATTCTGGTTTGTCAGAATTTTCACCTAGGGCAAGGTATGCAGACACAACGTCGTCTACATGCAAGTAATCACGAATAAATGTTCCATCACTCCGCAGTATTGGCTGCTCACCGCGAAGTAGTGCGCGGAAAGTTCCAGGGATGATGCGATTCCAATTCAGGTCTCCGCCACCGTAAATGTTGCCGCAACGTGCAATTGTGACTGGAGTTCCATAGGTGCGTGCATAAGTTGTTGAAATGAGATCAGTACAACTCTTTGACACCTCGTACGGGTGATCACCATTCATTGACATGTCCTCGGTGTATGGCAACACAGACTGAGTGCCGTACGCCTTATCGCTTGAAGCAACGACAATTCTTTTCACCAATGGTGTCAGTATGCGACAGGCATCCAGCAAGTTCCATGTGCCCTGAATATTTGACTCAAAA
>JAPKZX010000105.1 GCA_026393575.1 Actinomycetota bacterium | reverse complement strand
CCTTTGTGTTCAGGCAACCAGCCAGTCACCAAGTAACGAACTCGTTCACCGATATTCACAGCATGGTCGCCGATACGTTCGTAGAAACGAGCCACAACTGCTAACTGAATTGCCACTTGTAGGTCGATGGAGTTCTCTGAGTGACTTTCAAGGATTGCTTGCACAAATTCACGTTGCAAACTGTCGAGATACGAGTCCATGTCGTCAATAGCGGCAGCCTTGGCAGCATCGTTTTCTTGAAACGATTCGAGTGCTGCTTCCCACAGTTGTTCAGCTTGTTCACCCATGCGTGCAATCAATCCGCGAAGGCGAGGGTCTAGCTCGTGACCATAAATACGTCGTGCTGCTTTACAAATGTTGACCGCAAGGTCAGCAGAACGTTCAACTTCAGCAATCATCTTCACAACTGAGACAACTTGTCGAAGATCTCCGGCAACAGGTGCTTGCAGAGCCAAGATCTGATAGCAACGCTCTTCAAGATCTATAGATAGAGCATCAATCTCATCATCAAACTGAATGAGGGCGTCTGCGCCATCTAGGTCACCGTTCAGAATCACTGAAGTAGCACGTGGAATTGCCTCGATAACCGAAGCAGCCAACCGAACAAGGTCTGTACGAACATCGTCCAGCTGCTGATGAAATCCCTTACGCAGTTCGTCCATGTTGTTTCTCTCCTCTAGTCGTCACAATCGAATTGCTCGATTGTTTCCGTATGAATTGCTTACATTCTCGCACAAAAATGCTGAATTAGTCTCTGCCAACGGCAATGGCATCTGGGCTCGATGGACGCGGAGCGCCCAATTTTGATTGATTCTCAGAGTCGCGACGATGAATGCGATACTGCGCATCGTGCTCAGAAATGAATTCGCTTGGCCCAACTCGCCGCCAGTCGCCTTCACGATTCATCTCGAACGCAACGATTTCATCTGACAGCAAAGTTTCGAAAACTTCATCGATCCACGCTTGATGCTTTGGGTGCTCCACAGGAATCAGAACTTCAACTCTCTTGTCGAGGTTTCGAGGCATCATGTCTGCTGAGCCGATGTAATAGGAAGGGGCGCCTTGTCGGCCGCCATGAGCGAAGCGATACATGCGTGAATGCTCTAGGTAACGACCGAGAACAGACCTGATCCGAACTGTTTCTTCGTGACCACCTGCAGGCCGCATGCAGCAGATACCACGCACAATCAGATTGATTCGTACCCCAGCCTCGCTGGCCTTATAGAGCAACTCAATGATTTCCGAGTCCGCAAGTCCATTCATCTTCATCACGATGTGGCCATCTGATCCGTATTGAATTTCATTTTCAATCAGACTCATAATCTTTGAACGTAGGTAACGCGGCGCAACAATTAGTCGGGAATAATCTCGATCTCTGCTAAATCCAGTGAGGGAGTTGAACAAGTGAGAGACATCGTTGCCGATTTCTTCGTTACAAGAAAACAAGCCAATGTCTTCATAGGTTCGGGCAGTTTTTGAGTTGTAGTTTCCGGTTCCCACATGCACATAGCGACGCAGGCCTGAATCTTCTTGACGAACAACTAGTACGCATTTGCAATGTGTCTTCAAACCAACAACGCCATACACCACGTGAACACCAGCACGTTCCAGTTCCTTGGCCCAAGTCACGTTCACTGCTTCATCAAAACGAGCCGTTAGTTCAATAAGAGCAACAACTTGTTTCCCTTTTTCTGCCGCCTTAATGAGACTGCGTGCAATTGGTGAATCACCAGAGGTGCGATACAAAGTGATTTTGATTCCTTGCACACGCGGGTCTTCTGCTGCTTGCTCTAAAAACTCTTCTGTCGACGATGAGAATGACTCATATGGGTGGTGTACGAGCAGATCTCTGTCTCGCAACACACTGAACATGGATTGATCATTGCCATCGGCAGCAGCAAGACGACCGGCTGTCACCGATGACCAATGTTTATCCTTCAGGCCTGGTTCATCAATTGCATGTATTTCCCAAAGGGAACTGAGAGCAAGTGGAGCATCGTGAAAAGAAACATCGCCGAATTCAAGTTCCAATTCCTCGAGCAACATCTCCAATACCTCGGCATCGATGCCCCGTTCCACTTCCAAGCGCACAGCACGACCAAAGCGGCGGCGGCGTAATTCCATTTCCACAGCAGCTAACAGGTCATCTGCATCTTCATCTTCCAAGGTGAGGTCGGCATTTCGTGTAACACGGAATGCGCTCACATGGACAATGTCCATACCCAAGAAAAGATCTGCAATATTTGCAGACATCACATCTTCAATAGGTACAAAACGATTTTCAGAGACTTGATGGAATCGCTTCAGGAACGTTGGAACCTTTACGCGCGCAAAACGTTGTTCGCCACTAGACGGGTCACGAACTAACACTCCCAGACTTAACGCGAGGTTAGAGATATATGGGAATGGATGCGCAGGATCAACCGCCAACGGCGTGAGCACCGGAAACAATTGCCGATCAAAAAACTGAGACAATTGCGACTGTTCATCAGCAGTGAGTTCGTGCCATCGACACACGGTGATGCCTTGCTCCGCCAGGAGTGGCAATAAATCCTCGAGCAAAATTCTTTCTTGCTCTTTCACAAGGCTTTCTACACGCTGTCCCACTGCAGTGAGTTGGCGCGTTGGCGATAAACCATCTGCAGCACTTGAAGGAACTCCGGCAGCAACTTGGCCTTTCAAGGCCGCTACACGCACTTGAAAAAACTCATCGAGGTTGCCACTAAAGATGGCGCAAAACTTCACTCGCTCCAGAAGTGGCACGGATGTTTCGCGAGCTAGAGACAGAACTCGCTCGTTGAAATCGAGCCAACTTAACTCTCGGTTACCAAACCAGCGACTCATACAAAATCAGGGTAATGACCTACGAAGGCACCACCTACGGATTGCAAACGGGAGTTTCCCATTTGTTCACCAGCAAGACGCATGAGCGTCACCGGCAGTGATTTAGAACTCGTAGTTCGGGTCACCCATGTCCCATTCAAGGGAAATCAATTCACGTTCTGCGTCACGCACGATGCGTGCCATGTTGCGGCGGAACTGTGGGTCGTCGCGAGGAAGCAAGACCAAACGAGCAAGGACGCGAGAACGAAATTCATCGATGGCGTTCTGATCGCCCCACTCGCCGTAGACCTCCCAATGAGGTGACACTGCACCAAGAAACACAATGCGGGCATGAGCTTTTGGCGGCTGCTGAATCTGTGTATCTGACATATGGGCCTCCGGGGGGACACTGGCGCGTTGAGAAAACGACCTGGCTACTAACGAACGTTCATAAGCCTATCGGGGGGTGACGAATGACAACAGAATGACTCTTTTTTCGCTTTTTTCCTTGATTCGCAAGGCTCTCTCCTGTGGATAAGCAGGATTTTTGCCAAACCTTTACTTTTCTGACTACATCAGCAGAAATCTCCGTGGTTGAATGTTCTTGCGGGAACTTCCCGTCATGACTCGGCGTCATACAGATACCGAACCGATAGTGACCTCATCCCGAGGTTGCAGTGAGGAGAGCCATGAAACTCAAACTTCAAGTAACGACAGAGACAGTCAAGCCGCAGCCGTTTGACGACTCTCCGACTGCCTGGATGGGAACTGGCAACTGCCGCAAGTACCCACCGACAACGTTCTTCCCATCAGACGGAGTGGGCGTTGATCGAGCTCGTGCAATCTGCAAAGGATGCCCAGTGTTGGACACTTGTCTTGAGTACGCACTTACAGAGCGCATCGAACATGGTGTGTGGGGTGGCACGAGCGAGCGCGAGCGTCGCCGCATTTTGAAGCGCCGTCGCGGCGTCACGGCCTAGTTAATTTTGAATTGGCTCTCGAGCCAACAACAAGTGACTACTTTGCTTCGCCTTCGGGCTTCTGATCGCTCTTGCCTTCGTCCATGGCCTTCTTCAGTTCACGTTGTGCGCTGCCAAGATTCTTAGCGAGCTTTGGCAACTGAGAGCCTCCGAAGAGGACCAGCACCACAATGGCGATCATGACAAGTTCAGGTGTTCCCATGAGGCTCACGCTACCACTGAGGTAGCAACGAGGGCATCTGAGTTGGTAGGAACTTGTCGTGCTTGAATGCGTCATCAATATCAGCGAGGGCCAAGACCCTGGAATTATCGCTGCGTTGTCAGACGGGCTTGGTGACAATCTGCTTGATGTTCATTCAGACCCGGACCACAACAGAAGCGTGTTCACACTGATTGGGGAAGAAGCCCCACGAACATTGATAAGCACCGCAGTGCAACTACTCGATATGACACAACACGACGGAGTGCATCCACGCCTCGGTGTTGTCGATGTTGTTCCATTTGTTCCACTTGAAGGTTCGACAATTGATGATGCTCTTCGTGCTCGGCACGACTTTGCAACCTGGGCAACAACATCGCTGCAAGTTCCCATCTTCTTCTACGGCCCAGAACGCACACTTCCGTATGTACGTGCCCATGCATGGAAAGATTTGCAACCAGACATTGGTCCGCTAACGCCACATCACTCGGCAGGTGCAATGTGTGTTGGTGTACGACCACCTTTGGTTGCATACAACTTGTGGCTTGAAAAAGTTGATCTTGTTGAAACAAAAAACATTGCATCTACTGTGCGTTCTGCAGACATTCGCACATTGGGACTTCAAGTTGGTGCCTATACCCAGGTGAGCATCAACCTCATTAATCCAATGAATGCAGGCCCATTAGATGCTTACGATGCTGTGGCACAACATGCCCCAATTCATCATGCAGAACTAGTTGGTTTATTGCCAGCAGCAGTTCTTGCGAATATTCCACGAGATCGGTGGGAGGCACTCGATGTGTCGAAGGAACAAACGATTGAGTGGCGTCTTCGGAATTAACCGTTGACGATACGGCGACCGTCTTGTGCGCGTTGACGACGCAAACGGCGGCGCTCACGTTCAGACAATCCGCCCCAGATACCAAACTTCTCACCGTTTGCTAATGCGTATTCAAGACATTCGCCACGAACTACGCAGCCTTTGCATACTTCTTTGGCTTCGCGAGTGCTCGCGCCGCGCTCAGGAAAGAAGAGGTCGGGGTCGACGCCAAGGCAGTTGGCTTGGTCTTGCCAGCCGCGTTCCTGGCTTAATGATTCAGAATCTCCGTGCATGCTTGTTGCCTCCCAGCAAGAGGTTCAAGCGACTCCCGGGGGACATCGACTTTCGCCTCTGTAATTACAGCGATGTCATTGTTACAAAGAATCACAGAAAAAGCAAATGCTGTAAGGATTTAGGCTCTTCAACAGTCAGCGTCTGCCAAATTGGAAGGCATTCGCCTCCGCGACCCGATCTACCGAGCGCGGCTCATTTTGCGCCTATTTTCTAGGAAATCGACCAAAACGTAGTCCCCCAGGGTCTCTGGAGTCGTGAAAAACGCACGTCCGTGATTGACCTGCGCCATTTGCTCAACAAATTTGCGTAATGAACCACTTGCATCCAGCACAAATGAATTGATGGTGATGTTGTCCTTCGTGCAGCGCATCACTTCTCGCATGGTTGCTTCAGCTGTCAGTTGCTGCGCTTCATATCCATCGAAATACGTGAACCACGGATACCCATCTGGCGTGATGTGCGACGTGGGCTCGCCGTCGGTGATCATGATGATCTGCTTGGTTCCGGTTTGTTGTGCGAGAAGTTTGCGGGCGATAGCAAATCCGTGCTGCATGTTCGTGCCGTATTCCTGATCCCAACTGATGCCCGGCAGATCTTCATGCGTAATGGGGTACGCAATACTGCTGAACCCAAGAATGCTGATGTAGTCACGTGGGAACTGCGAAGTAATCAATGAATGCAATGCCATTGCCACTTTTTTGGCGGGCAAGAATCGGCCTGCCTGCACCATGCTGTATGACAAGTCGAGCATCAGCACCGTGGAAGATCGCGTGGTGTGTTCAGTGCGCTCAATCTCAAAATCTTCTGGCAACAGTCGAACGGGGGTGCCTGTTCCATTTCGAGAAATTGCATTACGGATAGTCCGCTGCAAATCGAGTCGGAATGGGTCACCAAATTCATATGGCTTCGAGTCGTAGGTGCGCTCATGGCCACTGCCGTCGCGAGCAATTCTGTGCTGACCGAATTTGTCTTTCGACAATTTGCTGAATAGTTCGCGCAAGGCGCTGTTACCAATAGCTCGTAGGCCGCGTGGTGAGAGTTCTAATTTTCCATCTTTGCGATGAACAAGGCCGGCGTCTTCTAATTGCTTGACAATTTTGGCTAATTGCTCCATGGAGCGGGCAGCGTCTTCACCCAATAAATCCCGCATTTTTTCAATGTCTACCTCAGCTAGTTGGGCTGGGTTTCGAGACTGCTGCAACATTGCTTCCATCTCGTTGAGCTGACCCATTTCGCGCATGGCATCCATGGCTTGCTGCATGTCCATTGGGGTTTCACCACGAAAGTTGTAGCCCTGTTGTTGGCCCGGTGGACCCTGCTGAGGAAACATGGATTGCAACTTTTGACCCAACTGCTGCACCTGCCAATTGAGGTCCATGTCTTCCATGAGTTGGTCAGATAATTGCTGCAACTGTGAACGCTGCTCTGGTGTGAGTGAGTTCATGAAATCTTGCATGGCCTGCATGCGTTGCGCCATGTTTTCTAAAAGCTCGTCGAGCGTTTGCGGATTCTCAGGAAAGAAATCTCCAAATTGCTCCATGAACTCTTCAAAGTGCGGGTCTTCACCTTGCTCGCGCGCTTCGATCATGTTGTTGAGAGCGGCCATCATGTCTTTCATGCGAGCCATGTTCTCTGGCGACATATCTTGGATGCCTTCAGCCATCTGATCCACAACTTGTTGCATCATCTGCTGACGCAATTTGTCCATGAGTTCTTCAAATCGCTGACGTGCCTCTGGTGATTCGAAGTCATAACTTTGCAATTCGCGCACCATGCCCGCGAGATCTTCGGGCATCATGTCCAAACGAAAGTTGCGCTCCATCGCTGCATCACGTGCGGTCTCCGCGCGACGTTCGTCGCCAGAATTTTCTGCTTCGCGAACTGCGTTTTCTACAGCGTGACGTTCTTCGTCGATGACATCTTGCAATGCTTCAGCAATTTCTGAATACACGCCGCCAAGGTCGCCACTTTCTTCAAGTTCTTTCTTGCGCTGACGAATGCGCTCCATCATTTCGCGAAGACCCTCTATTCGCTTTCCGTCCTTGTCGGTCATTCCTTCACGCATCAAACGGCGCAAGGCTGAATCGAGGTCGCCGTGATACATCAGATCATCGGCTAATTCATCAAGAATCCCGTCTGCATCCATACTGAATGGGGTCTGGGTGCCATCCCATCGGGAGTATGTGAATCTCGCAGGCATATTGGCAACCTAGTTGCTCTAAGGTGGTGAACAACATGCGAGTACCAAGAACTTTTGTTTTCGTCGATATCTCAGGGTTTACGAACTTCACGAATGAGAACGGCGACGATGCGGCCGGTCGCCTTTTGGCGTCCTGGCGCGCCGTGACTCGTGATGTGGCATCTGAGACCGGCGTACGTATCGCTAAATGGCTCGGCGATGGCTGCATGCTCGTAGCCGTAGACCAACGCGATGCTGTGCGCTTTTGTTTGGAGCTGCAGAAACGCTCTGCGTCTGCCTGTGCCCCGCTTTCTATCCGTGTTGGTATCGCATCTGGTCTTGCCTTGCTCTTCGAAGGCGACGACTACATCGGTACTGCTGTAAACCTGGCTGCGCGCCTCTGTGACGCTGCTGCCTCGTATGAAGTGATCATTCCAGTGGATCAGATCGAAAACCTGCCAGAAGGCGTTGTGGCTGTTCCTCACGAGCCGCTCACCTTGCGCGGACTCAATGAAGCAATCAACGTCGTCACACTCACGGGTGAAGCAACCGATGTTGCACGCAATGACACTGGCGAGTTGTGGACACGCTCGCCGTTCGTTATGTAGTTATCGCCATCGGCGACACATACAGATTCTTTATCTCGCTCTAACCGCGAGAACGGTACGTGGCTTTCGTGCCCGATGCATCTTTGTTGAGACGACGCGTGAGGTGTAAACCTTCCAGCACAAATTCAACAGCACTTGCCAAAACAGCAGGCGATTCATCGCCTTCAGTGAGCACAAGCACAGGAGCCCGCAGTGCGGGGATGTCGTTGAACAATGCGATCAGTTCAGCCGATGGAATGTCTTCGCCGACGTGAGCAATTGTTCCCGTTTCAAAAGCTGTGATGACTTCGCCCATCATGGAACCAGGAGCCAGTTCCTTATACACAGTAAGAACTGCAGCTGAGATCAACTGCTGCAAGATGAGGGATTCACGGCCTTCTTCAAGCGACTCGATTTCAACTTTTCCACCAGTGGAAGAAGCAAGAGCATCAAGATCGCTCACGCGTGGCGCTACATCTTTTTCGCCGGCACGCAATGCGCGGCGCACTGCGTTTGCACTAAGAATTTCAAAGTTTGAAACACTGAGACGCACGCTGACACCACTGCGCTGGTTTACATGACTGCTGCTGCGAGCTTGATGCGAGAACATTGCGATGATTCGCTCCATAAATGCAGGCATAGTCACAGTGACGTCACCAATTGAGGCAGGTCGTGATTCCTGACGCATGATTGCGATTTCAGTTTCCACTTCCA
>JAPKZX010000083.1 GCA_026393575.1 Actinomycetota bacterium | reverse complement strand
AAACCAAATCGCTCGAGCAAATCATGAGCCTTGGCTTTTGCAAGTGCTTTGTCTACGCCGAGAGTACGAATAGGCGACAGTGTGATGTTGTCGATGACTGACATGTGAGGAAACAGATTGAAGTTCTGAAACACCATTCCCACGCGACGACGTACTGGGTTTGCATCAAAGCCTGGAATAGAGATGTCGACGCCATCAAGAAGAATGGTGCCGTCGTCAATTGGTTCGAGAAGATTGACGCAACGAAGCAGTGTGCTCTTGCCTGAACCACTTGGCCCAATCAAGGTTACGACGGACCCTTCAGCAATATCAAGGGTGATGCCCTTGAGTACTTGATGTTCGGCATACGACTTTGTGACGCCAGTAAGAGAGATCTTTGGAGTATTCATCGCACGCGAGTTCCTGTAGTGCGTCGACGTTCTCGCTCGAGAAGGTAATCGGTGGTGCGGGTGAGAGGAATGGTCATCATGAGAAAGATCACCGCAGCCACAACATATGGCGTGAAGTTTGCGAACTTAGATTTATCAACGCCGGCTTGACGCAAGATTTCGATAGGTCCAATCAAACTGACAAGAGCAACGTCTTTTTGCAAACTCACCATGTCGTTCATGAGTGGTGGCACTACTCGTCTGATTGCTTGTGGCAATACAACAAAACGCATGGTTTGCCAGTTCGACAATCCAAGTGAACGCGCAGCGGCTCGTTGCGATTCATGAATGCTTTCGATACCTGCACGGAACACTTCGGCCACATACGAGGCATACGTGAGGACGAGAGCAACGGAGCCCCAGAGAAGTGGGCTATTCCACGGGCGTTCGAGGCCTAAACCTGGAACACCAAAACCAATGAGATAAATCGACAGGATCACGGGCACACCACGCATGATGTCGGTATAGGCAATGGTGAGGACCCGCACTGGAAAGAGTGCTGCAGACCGCGAGTTACGAGCGATGGCCACAAGTAGAGCAAGTATCACAATGGCGGGTGTTGACCACGCAAATATCTTGATATCGAGCACAAATGCCTCAAGGAGGCGAGGGAATGAATCTGCGAAGCGTTCGCCGCTAAAGAACGATTCTTTTACTCTGTCCCAGCGGGGCATGCGGGGCACGAAAAGCACAATCGCGGCCACCACAGTCAGAGAGCTGACTGTAGCGACCGCGATACTGCGACGTTTCCGTGTGCGTTCGTACGCGGCACGACGAGAGAGTGATGCGCTCATGTGCTGCGTACTGCTGAAGATTTATTCAGCAGCGAAAACTGGTGCGCTTGTCTTGTCAGACAACCAAGTCTTTTCGATTGCTGCAAGCGTTCCGTCTTCCTTCAGCGTTGCAAGTGCGGTGTTCACGCAACCAACAAGTTCGTTGTTCAGGTCGAACACCAAACCAAAGTTGTCAGGTGTTGTGCTGAGACTTGCGGGGAACTGTCCGACAACAGATGCATCGGTGAGTTCTGCAGCAGCAATGTAAAAAGCTGTTGGCAGGTCGACAACAACCGCGTCGATTTGCTTAGCTTCAAGTGCGGCCTTTGCGCCTGCATTGTCGTCGTAAACGTATGGCTCAGTGCTTGGCTTGATCACGTTGGTGATGAAGTCAAGGCTTGTTGTGCCGGCTTGGGCGCCAAACTTGACGTCCTTCATTGCTGCAATTGTGGTTGCTCCGATTGCAGGAGATCCCTTGAGGGCTACTACTGCCTGATTTGTTGTGTAGTACGAATCGCTGAATGACACAGTCTTCTTGCGCTCATCAGTGATGGTGTACTGCTGAAGGTTGAAGTCGAAGTTCTTCACACCAGGCTGAATCGCTTCATCGAAGCCGGTGCGTACCCACTTGACTGCGGTGTCTGCAAAGCCAAGCTCTGCTGCAACTGCATAGGCAACAGCAGCTTCGAAGCCTTCCTTGCTCTCAGGCGCGTCATTGTCTACCCATGGTGAGTAGGCAGGGTTGCCGGTGCCGATAGTGAGGGTGTTGGCCTCAAGAGTTTTTCCGACGGTGCATTCGTTGCCTGTGCCTGCTGCAGAAGCGGCAGTTGTGTCAGATGATGAACTGTCTCCGCCGCAAGCAGCGAGAAGAAGTGCACCGGTGAGGGCGATAGAGAGCGACAGTTTGCGCATTGTGAGTCCTTTCGGGAGGTATTGCGACCCCGACTCTAACAACACTTGAAAGCCGACCCAAATGGTCAGGTATAGGTGCCCCCTTGACAGTGAGACAGTTTCCGTCTTAGTGTCTCAATGTGTCCCCAGTCACAACTTCTCAGCCTCGCGATATTGAGGCGGCCATCTTTGCTGCTGTTGATTCATGCGTCACGCAGTGGGGTTGGGACAAAGTCACCATGGACGACATTTGCGTAACAGCAGGGGTGTCGCGAGCAACTGTGTATCGACTTTTTCCGGGAGGTCGTGACGTTTTGTTCGAGGCAGTGCGCCTTGGCAAGTTAGAAGGCTTTTTCACTGCAATGCGTGCCCATATCGAGGGCTCTGAATCATTGGAAGATTTGTTGGTGCGTTGCATTGTTGTCGCATCAATTGAATTGCAGCACGACGAGCACTTAGCAATGATGCTTGCAACAGTTCCAGGAGAAACTCTTGGCGACCTCACAGTGAGCGGGCTGGGGCGCATTGTGCGCGTTGCAACTGCATTTATTACACCACTCACCGATGAGTTCATCCCGGGAGATGAAGCCGCCCACATTGTTGATGTGATGTGCCGACTAGTGATCTCGTATTACTTGTCGCCGTCGTCCACCATTGATTTTACGAACGAGGATGCCGCGAGGCATTTCGTTCAACGTTTCGTACTTCCAGCACTAACAATCACAGCCAAATAACTACAACAAAGGAAACATTATGAGCATCACAGAAAAGCCAAACTCAGAACTCATCGGTCGCGCTGAGCTCAACGACATTGAAGCAATTCTTGCTATCACCAACACAGATGTTGATGAAGTAGAGCACATCGTAAAGAACAATGCAGACAGCATTTTCACGTGGGACTATTCACTCGCGCGCCCACATCTGCGCAAGTTGTATGAAAAGGCAAAGGTCGGGCAGTGGAACGGTGCAACCGATCTTGATTGGAGCATCGGTGTAGATATTGAAAAGACCATCGCAGAAGATGCAGCCCTCATTGGTAATGGCATGGAGCGCGAGATGTACGCAGATACCAAAATTGGTATTTGGGGCGACAAAGAATGGCTTGAATTTGGTATCGAGGGTCGCCGCTGGCAGCTCAGTCAGTTCCTTCACGGTGAACAGGGTGCGTTGATCTGCACATCAAAGATTGTGGAAACAGTGCCCTGGTACGACGCAAAGTTGTATGCGAGCACGCAGGTAGTCGACGAGGCACGTCACGTTGAAGTATTCGCTCGTTATCTCGACGAAAAACTTGAAGGTGGATACCAAGTCAATACGCACCTTCGTTTGCTACTTGACGACATCGTCAATGACAGCCGATGGGACATGACCTACCTCGGTATGCAGATCATGGTGGAAGGTTTGGCACTTGCTGCATTCGGATTCCTCCATGCCACAACGAATGAGCCACTCTTGAAGAAGTTGTTGCGTTACGTCATGAGTGACGAAGCGCGCCACGTTGCGTTCGGTGTTCTTAGCCTCAAAGAGGTCTATGACGGCATGTCAGATGCCGAAATGAAAGACCGCCAAGAATTTGCCTACGAGGCAAGTGTCCGTATGCGTGACCGCTTCTTGCAGCAAGAAGTATGGGATCGCATGGGCGTGAGCACCAAGGAACTTGCTCCCATCATGTTGCAAGACCCTGCACGCCAGTTGTTCCAGCAGATGTTGTTCGCCAAGATCGTGCCGAACTGCAAGAAGTTGGGCCTTCTCGACCGTAACGACAAATGGCTGCGTCATAAGTTCGAAGAGATGGGCGTTATTCAGTTCGAGGACTGGCAAGACACCGCCGAAGAGTTCACAGATTTTGAGCTCGGCAAAGAAATGCCAACAATCGGTCAATAACCACCAATTTCGGGGCGTTGTCAACGCCGTGAGTCGGTCATAATGGGGCATGGCCCTTTTCGGACAAGTACTCACGGCAATGATCACGCCGTTCGATTCCACAGGTGCGCTCAACATTGATGAGGCTGTGCGTCTCGCGCGTTGGTTGCAAGACAATGGAAACGATGGTCTTGTCGTTTCGGGAACAACGGGAGAGTCCTCCACGTTGACAGACCCCGAGAAGCTTGCGTTGTGGGAAGCAGTCATTGGCGCTGTCACTATCCCGGTGATTGCAGGTTCAGGTTCTAACGACACTGCTCATTCGGTGCATCTCACAAAAGAGGTGACGAAGATGGGTGCTGCAGGCATCTTGGCAGTGGGGCCGTATTACAACCGCCCGCCGCAGTCTGGTCTTGTGGGTCACATCACCGCCATGGCTAACGCAACCAACTTGCCAGTTGTTGTATACGATATTCCTGTACGAACTGGTCGCAAAATCAGTACTGAGTCTCTTGCGCACCTTGCCAACAATGTGAAGAACATCAAGGCGTTGAAAGATGCAGCGGGTGCGCCTGCAGAAACGGCCAACCTCATGAAGATGGTGCCGAAAGATTTCGAACTGTATTCAGGCGACGATGGTCTTACTCTTGCGTTTCTTGCATACGGCGGTTCAGGAGTCATTGGTGTTGCTACGCACTGGAGTGCCCCGGAACATCAACAAATGATCTCAGCGTTCAAGAGTGGCGACATTGCTACTGCACGCGCATACAACGACATCTTGTTAGAGAGTTATGCGTTCGAAACTGGCGACGCGAATCCAAACCCAATTCCTTCAAAAGTAATGATGAATCATCTGGGCTTTGCCGTTGGCGAGTGCAGACTTCCAATGGGGCCGCCACCTGCCGGTCTCGACATTCGTGCCCGTGAGGTTCATGAGAATCTTCAGAAAGCACGCGCCGCATTGCGCGGTTAAAACCTATGGCTCAATCAGTACGTATTTATTTTCTAGGTGGTCTTGGCGAGATTGGTCGCAACTGCATGGTTCTCGAGCAAGACAACAAGTTGTTGCTCATCGACTGTGGACTTATGTTTCCCGATGCCGACATGCATGGCATCGACTTGGTGCTTCCAGACTTCACATTTCTGATTGAGAACCGCGAACGCATTGTTGGATGTGTAGCAACTCATGGTCACGAAGACCACGTGGGTGGGTTGCAGTTCTTGCTTCGCGAATTGTCATTTCCTATTTATGGTTCCGACGTCACACTGGGTCTTGCAAGAAACCGCATTGAAGAGGCTGGTCTTCTCGGAAAGACAGACCTTGTCACTGTGCGCGATGGCGAGCGCATCAACATAGGCCCATTCGATGTTGAATTTCTTCCTGTAACTCACTCTGTGCCGCACGCACACGCAATCATCGTGCACACTCCACAAGGCGTCATTGTGCATTCGGGCGATTTCAAGCTTGATCTCACACCAGTAGATCATCGTCGCACCGACCTTGCGCGACTTGGTGAACTTGCAGCAACTGTTGGCGTGCGCCTGTTGATGTGTGACTCCACGAACGCAGAAGAGCACGGACATGCACCAAGCGAGAAGAGTGTTGGAGCGGTTCTTCACCAGTTGTTCCACGAACATCGTGACCGTCGCATCATTACTGCAAGCTTTGCTAGCCATATTCACCGTGTGCAGCAGATTATTGAAGCCGCAATCGACAATGGTCGCAAAGTGTGCCTTATGGGGCGCTCAATGCAAAAGAACATCGCATTGGCGATTCAACTAAAACTCATCGATGTCCCGCCAAGCATCTTCATTGACGTTGAAAAAGTGGACAACTACGCACCAGCAGATGTGTGCATTATCTCAACAGGTTCACAAGGTGAGCCAATGGCGGCATTGTCTTTGCTTTCTCGTGGCGAAAGTAAATGGTTCACCGTTGGCGAACATGACACAATCATTTTGTCGAGTCACGCCATTCCTGGAAACGAAGGCAATGTCAATCGTGTGATCGACGGCCTCTTACGCGCAGGAGCCAAGGTGGTGCACAGTGGCATTGCAGATGTACATGCAACAGGGCACGCGCAAGCAGACGAACTAAAGACGTATCACTCCATCTTGCGACCCGAGTGGTTCGTGCCGGTACACGGTGAGTTCCGCCACCTGCGTGCACATGCCGAGTTGGCGGTCGTGATGGGCGCAGCCCCAGACCATGTGTTGCAAGCAACTGACGGTGATGTGTTGGAATTGTCCGACGACGGGCTTGTGTTTGCAGACAAAGTGCCAGCAAGTTATTTGTTTGTGGACGGCATTGTGGGAGATGTTGGTCAAGGAGTGTTGCGCGATAGGCGAGTGCTTGCTGAAGAAGGTGTTGTTGTCATCGTTGCCACGGTGGATAGTGCACTGCACAAAGTGATTACTGGGCCAGAACTCATTACGCGAGGTTGGGTGTATGCACCCGAGGCCGACAACTTGTTGGACGAAGCCGAAGCACATATTGAGAAAGCACTTGTGCAGGCCCTTGACGATGGAATTTCAGACATCGACAGTCTCGAGCGAATAGTGCGCAAAGCCGCTGGAAAGTTTGTGAGCGACCGCACCAAGCGTCGCCCCATGATCGTGCCAGTGGTCATGACCACCTGAGATGGTCTGAAGGGCTCGAAATAGCCACTTATATCTAGGTATCCCGAACCCCCGAACACGGCGTTGGTACTGTTTTTTTATGTCTGCCAAGGGTTCTCGACCATCATCACAAGGATCCAAGAAGTCTGCTGGCTCCCGTAGCTCTGTCAAGACTCCACCAAAGGGCAACAAGCGACCCGCTGCTGCGCCCGACTCTGCTGCTCGTGAAGTTGTGCGTGGACGTGAAGTGGAGTTCTGGGGCGTGGGCCTCATCAGCATGGGCATCTTGTTCGTGTTGTCTATGTATCTCCATATCGCCGGACCGCTCGGTGAAGCTATCGACACCACATTCGGCTGGCTGTTAGGTCTTGGTCGTTTTGCTCTCCCCGTAGTCGTGGTCGGTATCGGTGTTGCCATGGTGCGCCGTCGCAGCATTGAACACCGTGTGCGTCTCGCCATCGGATGGACAATTGTTGTGCTCGCCATTCTTGGCTTGCTTCACATCATGAATGGTGCAGATAAAATCGTCGCCGACGTCGACGCAATGTCACAAGCTGGTGGTTGGTTCGGCGCAATCGTGGGTGAACCACTTCGTTCCACACTGAGTTGGGCAGGGGCACTTGTTGTGTTGCTTGCCATCGCGCTCGGTGGAACCATGTTGATTACAGACACAACTGTTCCAGAATTGCTGATCGTCGTTCGCACGTGGACCGCCAAAGTGGGTGGTTCAGCGTCAGATGCTGCGCGTAAAGCAACTGCTAATCGTTCGACTGATTCGTATGACGATCTTGTTGAAGTGCCTGGTGAAATGGAACGTCCACGTCGCCCACAAGAGCCAGTCAGTATTTATGACGCGGCTGAAGATGAAGAACTGCGCCCTTCGAAACCGCGAGTAGGTCGTAAGCCAAAGCCTGGTTCAGTAGAACCCATCACGCCAGAGTTTGTAGGCAAGCCAGGTACGAAAAACAAAGACGCGAAGAACGATGATGCTGCATCACATGTGCCGTCTACTCCTGGCGTGTGGACATTGCCTTCCACAGACATTTTGTCCATGACAGAAGTGCACGAAGTGAATAAAGCGCGTGTTGCTGAACGCGGCCGTTTGCTTGAGGAATCTCTTGCCTCTCACGGAGTGGAAACACGCCTAGTGGGAATGACCGTGGGCCCCACCGTCACACGTTTTGAATTAGAGCTTGGCTCTGGTGTCAAGGTTGCCAAGGTCACCAGCTTGAACCGCGACATTGCGTACTCAATGGCCGCTACAGACGTTCGAATCTTGGCGCCTATTCCAGGTAAATCTGCTGTAGGTGTAGAAGTTCCAAACGAAACACGTCAACTCGTTTCTCTTGGTGACTTGATTAACTCGCCAGAAGCACGTTCGGCGACACATCCACTCGACGTTGCTGTTGGTAAAGACATTGCAGGTAGGGCAGTGTTTTTGAATCTTGCTGCAACGCCTCACCTTCTTATTGCTGGTGCTACCGGTGCAGGTAAATCAAGTGGTATCAACTCCATCTTGACTTCATTGCTCATGCGTTCCACGCCTGACCAGGTGCGTCTCATTCTTATTGACCCGAAGCAAGTAGAGATGGGTCAATACGCTCGTCTGCCGCATTTGCTTACTGCTCCTGTTACAAACCCGAAGAAAGCAGCAAACGCTTTGGGTTGGGCAGTGAAAGAAATGGAACGCCGTTACGACCTTTTGGTAGAAGTGGGCTTCCGAGACATTGGCGGTTACAACGCAGCATTTGATAAGGGTGAGGTCAATGATCCCACCGATGAAAACGCAAAGATGTATGACCGTTTGCCGTTCATTGTTGTCGTTGTTGACGAATTAAACGACCTCATGATGGTTGCTGCTCGCGACGTTGAAGAGAGCATCACACGTATTGCTCAAAAAGCACGTGCTGTTGGTATTCACCTCATCGTTGCAACTCAGAGACCATCAGTAAATGTCATCACTGGTGTTATCAAGGCAAACATTCCTGCACGTATGGCATTTGCCGTCAGCAGCCTCACCGACAGTCGAGTCATTCTCGACCAACCTGGTGCTGAAAAACTTGTGGGTAAGGGCGACATGTTGCTCATGCCAGGAAACACAAACGTGCCTAACCGAATCCAAGGTTCGTGGGTCGATGAAGACGAAGTGCGCAAGGTAGTTGCGCACTGGCGTCGTCAGGCTCCTGAAGTTGTGTATGTCTCTGGAGTTGAAGGTGATGAACCAGGTGGCTCGAGCAGTGGAGGCCTTTTCGGAGGCGGTAATGGCAATGGCGACGATGACGATCTCATCCTGCGCGCCATAGAGATTGTGGTGCGTTCTGGCGTGGGTTCTACCTCGTTGTTGCAGCGCAAACTCAAGGTGGGTTTTGCCCGTGCAGGCCGACTGATGGATGAACTTGAAGAGCGTGGCATAGTAGGGCCAAGCGAAGGTTCAAAGGCGCGCACCGTATTGATGAGCGTTGAAGAACTCGACAACATGGGGGGATAACACATGGCCGATCAGGCATTCACCGAGATAACCAACGGATTGCAATTTCCAGAAGGTCCGGTGTCAATGCCGGACGGAAGTGTGATTCTCACCGAAATGTTTGCATCGCGTCTCACGCGAGTTGCGCCAGACGGCACAAAGACAACTGTTGCTGAAATCAATGGTTCGCCAAATGGGTTAGCGCTTGGTCCAGACGGAGATTTGTATCTTTGCAACAACGGCAATGCATTTACAAAAGTCGACATGGGTGGTTTGCTGTATCCCGGACCGTTTGACCCATCGCGATATATCGGTGGCCGTATTCAGCGGGTCAACATTGCAACAGGCGTCGTCACAGATTTGTATACGCATTGTGGTGAGCATCAATTACGCGCACCGAATGACATCGTGTTCGATAAGCACGGTGGTTTTTACTTCACCGACCACGGCACGCGAGATGAACGTACGGCAGACCGCACAGGTATTTACTATGCAACGACCGACGGTTCATCAATCACTGAAATTGCATTCCCAACTGATGGTCCAAACGGCATTGGTTTGTCTCCAAGCGAAGACACGTTGTACTGGGCAGAGACACACACGGGTCGCGTCTATCAACGCACGATTACTTCGCCAGGCGTGTTGGCGCCGCCAGATGGCGCATCAGTTGTTCTGTGCGGATTGCCCGGATATCAATTGCTGGATTCGCTAGCAGTCGACGGTGATGGCAACGTCTGCGTGGCCACCTTGATCAACGGAGGAATCACGGTGATTTCCCCGTCAGGTGAGATTGTGAAACACATTGCCGTTGATGACCGCATCACCACCAATATTTGTTTTGGGGGCCCAGATTTCCAGACTGCTTACATCACAGCGTCATCTACAGGGCGTTTACTCTCCATGAAATGGCCATACAAGGGGCTCAAACTCAATAACCAGTAGGCTCTTATCGATGGGGCAGCGCTACTACATTGAGACTTTGGGTTGCCCGAAGAACCAGGTGGATTCCGACAAAATTGCGGGAACCCTCATCGCCGATGGTTTGACGTCTACTGATGATCCATCAAAAGCTGATGTTGTCATTGTGAACACATGCGCGTTCATTGAAGAAGCACGCAAAGAAAGCATCGAAATGATGTTGACGCTCGATGACATGCGCAAGCGTTCATCTCGTCTCATT
>JAPKZX010000099.1 GCA_026393575.1 Actinomycetota bacterium | reverse complement strand
CCGTGCTTGGCGCGTTCGAACGCCATTCCTCTACCAAGTAGTACCGACTAGTTTGGAAGTGAACCAGGAGGCTCACCATGAAAGTCATAGTTGACTACGACATCTGCGCATCAACCGGTGCGTGCACCCAGATCGCGCCAGAAGTATTTGAAGTACGCACCGACGGATACCTCTACATCTTGATCGACGAGCCAGGCGAAGAACTGCGCGGCAAAGTCACTCAGGCTGCCGACATGTGCCCAACTGCCGCAATAACTATCGAGGGCTAACTCTTGTCGTTCTCGTCACTTCTTTCAGCACGCTGGAAGGAATCCAATTCATTACTCTGCGTGGGGCTTGATCCCGACCCGCATCGCCTCACGCATCATTATTCACCCGACGCAGACGGCATTGAATACTTCTGTATCGACATCATCGATGCAACTGCCGAATACGCGTGCGCGTTCAAGCCACAGATCGCATACTTCGCTGCGGCGCGTGCAGAAGCGCAACTCGAGCGCATCTGTGCCTACATTCGCTCCAACTACCCCACCATTCCCATCATCCTTGATGCGAAGCGTGGCGACATTGGCGATACGGCCACTATGTATGCACGCGAAGCATTCGACCGATACGGCGCTCACGCAGTAACCGTGAACCCATACATGGGTGGCGACACCATTGAGCCATACCTCGTGCATCCAAAAGGCGCCGCTGTTGTTCTCTGTCGAACATCAAATGCTGGAAGTGGCGAATTCCAATCGCAACTTGTTGACGGAAAGCCTCTGTATCAACTTGTTGCTGAACGTGCAGCGAATGAATGGTCTCATAAAGGTGAAGTAGCACTCGTGGTAGGCGCTACGTACCCAGCAGAACTTGCTGAAGTGCGTGCAATCGTTGGCGACATGGCTCTGCTGGTTCCTGGTGTTGGCGCACAAGGCGGCAACCCTGAAGAAGTTGTGAAGAACGGCGCTAACTCTGTTGGCACCGGATTGATCGTGAACTCATCACGCGCAATTTTGTATGCCGACAAGGTAGACCCAATGCCTGCGGCTGCACGAGTAGCCCGTGAAACTCGCGACGCACTCAACGCGCACCGCTAAACCAATAACTACGCGCGAAGCGACGTGACTTCGATAATGCCTGGCTGTGCACGCAATTCGTTCAGAACTTCGTCTGTCACTTCTGCTGTTGGCACAATCACCATGAGTGCAGTACCTGGCGTGAGCGCGCGGCCTACATCCATGTCTGCAATGTTCACATTGTGACGGCCCAGCAAAGTACCTACTAAACCAATAACACCTGGGCGGTCATCGTTACGCACGACCAACATGTGGTCGGCAGGCGGCACGTCTGTCATGTGGTCATCCACCATGACGATGCGAGCTTGACGGCGTGGGCCAACAAGCGTGGCTGCAATGCTGTGAGAGCCCGCACGCAAAGTAACGAGATTGACATAGTCGCTATTGGCTGAACCAGCAGCAACCTTATTCTCTTTCACAGTGACACCCTGCGCTTCTGCAATCTGCGGTGCGTTCACATAGGTCACTGTGTCGTCATGACGAGCTGCAAAGAAACCCTTCAAGGCCGACAACGTGAGAATGCGTGTGTCATAGCCAGCAATTTCACCGGTCGCGATGATTTCGAGTTCGGACACTTTGGCGCCCGCAGCAGATGAGAACAACTGACCAAGACGTTCTGCAAGTGGCAAGTACGGCTTCAGTGTCTCGTTTGCATCGGCGGCCGAGATATTGACTGCATACGGAACAAAGTCGCCAGCAAGCGCCAGGATGATTTGGTCTGCAATGTCTAATCCGGCGCGGTCTTGCGCTTCTGTAGTGCTTGCACCCAAGTGAGGTGTCACCACAATGCCTGGCACGCCAAACAAGGCGGACTCAGTTGTTGGTTCCTTATCGAACACGTCGAGTGCTGCTCCAGCAATCACACCGTCGGTGACTGCTTTTGCAAGATCTGCTTCGTTGATGATGCCACCACGAGCCACATTGATAATGCGCAACGATGGCTTGGCCTTTGCAAACATGGCCGTGTTGAAGAGATTGATGGTTTCTTTATTCTTTGGAAGATGCACAGTGATGAAATCTGATTTCGCTACAAGGTCATCTAATGGCAACAACTCAATATTCAGAGCACGTGCGCGCTCTTCAGACACAAATGGGTCGAATGCAACGATGCGCATACCAAATGCAGCAGCACGCTGCGCAACTAACTTGCCAATGCGACCAAGACCGACAACGCCAAGTGTCTTGTCGAAAAGTTCAACGCCTTCCCACTTGCTACGTTCCCAACGGCCTTGCACTAACGCTGCATGAGCCTGAGGTACGTTGCGCGCAACTGCAAGCAACATCGCCATGGTGTGTTCGGCAGCAGACACAATGTTTGACTCGGGAGCATTGGCAACCATTACTCCGCGCTTCGTAGCGGACTCAACATCAACATTGTCGAGACCAACACCAGCGCGACCAACAACGACAAGATCGTCGGCTGCAGCCAGAAGAGCTTCGTCTACTTGCGTGGCTGAACGAACGATGAGCGCATGAGCGCCCTTGATGGCACTGTGAAGTTGCTCAGGGGAAAGCCCCACCTGCACATCTACTTCGTGGCCGGCGGCTCGTAATTTGGCTAGGCCGCCTTCGGCAAGTTCTTCAGAGACTAGAATTCGTGACATCCCTTCAATTCTCGCCGATTGAACCCTGTATTCCGACATTGATTTAACAATCCGTACAAACACCCCACCGAGGTTCCCCATGAGTCACCCATTTCTCTCCGAAGCATGGATAAATGCCGCTCGCGACATCCGTCACAAGTACGCAGATTCTGTTCCCACCATTGAAGCTCTGGTTCGAATCAACGTGATTACAACTAAGGTCCCTTTTGGTGAGGGCAACATCAACGCCTATATCAATACGTCTGAAGGCTCGCTCGACATGGAACTCGGCCAACTCGAATCGCCAGATCTCACCATCACCACCGATTACGACACTGCGCGTCAACTGTTTGTGGACCAAGACCCCACCGCGAGCATGCAAGCATTCATGGGTGGGCGCATCAAAGTTGAAGGTGACATCACACGCTTGATGATGCTGCAAACCACCATGCCGCAAACCGACATTACGTTTGAAGTGGCAGCAGCCATTAAGGCAATTACTGCCTAGCTTGCATTACGCCGTGGCTTCGCTACGCGTTCCCGAACGATCTGTACTTTGCAACTTGGCTGCCAACACTGCGGCCACACTCGCCGTCACCGCACCAGCAAGCAACGCAAGACCATAACTACGCACAACAGTTGTGCTGCCCGCTGTCATCTCGTGAATTGAAATCATGACCGTGGAGCCAAGTACTGCACCCATCTGACTGAGGAGTTGTTGCATTGCACCCGCCACGCCAACAGTTTCATCGTCAACAGCATTGGCAACAAGACCAGTGAGTGCTGGGCCAGCAATACCGAATCCAACTCCGGACATTGCAAGACCCAGTGCAATAAC
Source organism: Actinomycetota bacterium (assembly GCA_026393575.1). Classification (GTDB taxonomy): domain Bacteria; phylum Actinomycetota; class Acidimicrobiia; order Acidimicrobiales; family Ilumatobacteraceae; genus UBA2093. Next base: position 22,429 of record JAPKZX010000099.1, on the reverse strand, counting down.
AATGTCGGAACTGCCAGCAGAAACTGACGACAACAACAGCATTGAAACAATGATTCCAATTGCACCAATCACACCTGAACGACGTTCACCGATTCGCATTGTCACCATGCTGGCAAGTGGTGCAGTTATAGAAAATGTCAACGGCCGAGCAATAACTAACCATCCGATGTGCGATGACGTGAACCCGAGCCCTGTCTCCAACATCTGTGGCACGATGATGAAACCGCCCATGTACGCAAAGTTCAGGAGAGCCTGAATTGCGATGGGAAGAATCACATTCGGAGTGCGCAACCAATGCAATGGCATGAGTGGTGCTTCAGCAACTCGTTCAATCCGAACGAATGTATACAAAGATGCCACGGATGCCACAGCAAACGCCGCGATTGCAGGCGAAGTCCAGCCCCACGCGTGACCACGGTTAATGGTGAGCAGTAGCAACGTGGCACCAAGACCAAGCGTGACGGAACCCTTCACATCGAACTTCACGTTCTTCATGCGCGACGTTTGCGGCAACATGTTCCACGCCAGGATCGATGCACCAATAAGTAGCGGCGTTTGAATCACGAAGATCATTCGCCACCCAATGGATTCCACCAAAGGCGCACCTAAAACAACACCAAGCACAGGCGCACCGGCAGTTACAAAACTCCACAAACCAAGAGGCCGCACGCGCTCATTGGGTTCAAACAATCGATTGATGTACGCCATTGCAGCTGGCCCTGTGGCTGAACCTGCCGTGGCAGACAACAAGCGAAACACCACCATTGAGGTTGCATTCCATGCAAATACTGTGAGCCCGGCAAACACTCCTGCAAAGAACAGACCAAATACGTACACCTTCTTGTGGCCGTACAGGTCGCCAATTTTTCCGTACGCAGGACCCACAACACCGAAAGCCAACATTGGCCCCGTGATGGACCAGTTCAAAACACTCACCGATGAGTTCAGATCTCGAGAGATCGTTTCAAGCGACACCACAAGAACGGTGATGGTGGAACTAGTTGTGAACAATCCCGCGAGAACAACAATGAGAGTTGCCCACTTACGCGTTAACCCCACCTTGCGCGCGATGCGCCGAGGAATCATTAACGACCATGGAATAACAGAGACTTCGTCCACCCCACCTTGCTCAATTGCAATGGTGTTGCGGCCGTGTTCTACAAGCTCTTCTTCGTTCTTACGTGGGTTCATGGGGCGACTACCGAGGGTAGTGCGCTATTTGTTGACCTTTGCGGCCATGTCCTTCATTGCGGCTGTGAGTTCTGACACTTGCCAACGATCTTGCTGTTCAACAGTCTCTGCACGTTCCCATGATTTGATGCGAGTAACTTCCCCGCCCTTTACAAAGAAAGTTTCGCCGGTAAATGCACACTCTTCAGATGCGAGGTAGCACACGAGTGGTGAGATGTTTGCTGGATCCCAATCGTCGAACTGTGCTGCATTGGTTGGAGCAGCGATGCGATCGCCAAGACCAGGTGTTGCTTCAGTGAGTCGTGTACGTGCAGCTGGGGCAATGGAGTTGCTGGTGACGTTGTAGCGCACCAATTCTTTTGCCAAGATCTGCGAGAACGTTGCGATGCCGGTTTTTGCTGCGCCGTAGTTTGCTTGACCTGGGTTCGAGAACAATCCAGATGTTGATGATGTGTGAACAATATGACGTGGTTTTGTAACGCCAGCCTTGTGTTGTTCACGCCAGTACGTAGCTGCCCAACGTGAAGGAGCAAAGTGACCCTTGAGGTGAACTGCAATTACTGCGTCCCACTCTGCTTCGGTCATGTTCACCAACACGCGGTCGCGCAAGATGCCGGCGTTATTCACCAAGATGTCAAGATCACCGAAGGTTTCAACTGCTGCGTTAATCATGCGTTGTGCGCCTTCCCAGTCGGCGACGTTGTCGTAGTTTGCAACTGCTTCGCCACCCATAGCTTTGATTTCATTCACCACTTGTTGCGCAGGAGTTGCATCTTCGCCTGAGCCATCATTTGCGCCGCCCAAGTCGTTCACCACAACTTTTGCGCCTTCAGCTGCAAACAACAATGCGTGTTCGCGACCAATACCTCGACCTGCACCAGTGATGATTGCTACGCGTCCGTCTAATGCTCCCATGAGTTCCTCCTCAAGTACGCAGAGCCACTAACGGCTCGCTGTAATGAGATTAGGGGAAGACGAGGTCGACGGTCTTACCGACGATCACTCGTTCGTAGTTCTTGACAACTTTGCCGTCAATCAATGCACTCTTCAGGCCGCGCTTGGTATTGCCAGTGACTTTTCCAATGACCATTCCGTACTGCAACAAGCGCGCTTTCACGGTGGCTAAGTCTTTGCCGTAAATGGTGGGGATAAGCGTTGTGGTCTGGCCCTTGGAGATTGTGATGGTGACAGTGCCACCCTTCGCCAATTTCTCTGCAGCAGCTGGAAGCTGAGCCATAACTTTGCCGGCTGCAATTTCTGGATGTCCTTGTTGTGGGCCTTCCGCAATTACAAGACCCATTTCTGTCAACTTTGCAGTTGCTTCAGCCAATGTGAGGCCAACAAGGTTTGGTACTTCACGCAGTGCAGGCCCGGTGGAGACATTGAGTGAAACCGTGGTGCCCTTGACAACAGAGTCCCCAACTTTCAGTGTGGGCTGATCTGGAATGCTCCACGAAATAACAGTTCCGACAGGAACAGCTTCGTCTGCAACATCTACTGGCGCAGCTTGTAAACCAAGTTCAGCAAGTTTTGCTTTCGCATCGTCGGCAGTTAGCGCAGCAAGTTCAACAAGCACCGACAACGTTGGTCCTTCGGACACAACAAAAGTAATTGAACTGCGCTTCGCAAGGTTTGCGCCAAGCACTGGATTCGTACGGATGATTTGACCCGCCTGCACCTGATCGCTGCGCTCTTTTTCAACCACTACTCCCCAACCAAATGGTGAGACCTGGTTGCGTGCTTCGGCTTCTGTAAGTCCGATGAGGCCAGGCACGGGGTTCTTCGGGTTCAACACCGTGAAATACGAACCAACACCTACGCCCGCAATAAGTGCAACAACAACGACTGCAATTGCAATACGGCGACCCCAACGCTTCTTCGGTCGTACTACTTGTTCCGTTACATCTTCCGAAGACAATGTGCGAAGTGTTTCAGCATCTATTGCGATGGGTCCTGTTTCGTCTCCACCGATGGTGAGTGGAATACCAGATGGATTTGTTGCATCTGTATTGACAACTGAATCAACGATGGGACTAGTTGGCCCCGTTGCATCGCTGCCGCCAAACTTTGGCGTGGTACGAATCACAAGTGGTTCGAGTGGTGCAACATTTTGTACTGGAGGCTGCGACTCAATGTCGGGACGACGTGCTGGAGCCGATGGATCTGATGCAATCACTTCGTCATCAAACAATCCGGTTCCCACAACATCAATCGGAGTTGGTCGTGGCATGTTCTCTGCGGCTTGCACCAAGGCTTGACCAAACTCGCGCGGACTAAATCTTTCAGGAGCAGTTGGTCGACCAGCACGCTCGAGCACTTGAGCAAGTGCACCAAAATCTGCACTCACTGGCAACAACTTGTCGGTGCGTAATGCAAATGCAGCTGCAACAGTTTCTGCTGCGAACGGAACTTCGCCAGTCATCGCTTCAATCAAAATCAATGCCAGCGAATACACGTCAGACGATGCGCTGCGTGTGCCGCCATCGGCAAGTTCGGGTGCGGCGTATGTGGCTTGGTCTAAGCCAAGTGTGTCGAGCGCGCGCAACGGCGCTCCGAAACCAACAAGACGAACACGACGGTCGAGACCAAACACCAAACGTGATGGACGAAGATCTCCGTGGGTGATTCCCTGCTTAGCGGCTGCATCGAGGCCACGACAGGCGTCGATACCCACGATGAGAGCTTGCGACGGGGTGAGGCGACGACCACGGTCGAGGAATTCTCGCAATGACCCACCGGCGAGGCGCTCGCCCACGGTGAAGACGTAGCGGTCGCCATCGAGGGTCACCTCGCCATGGTCGAGAACTGACTCAATGCAGGGGTGGCGCAGGCTGGCAGCGATGTCTGCCTGGGACTCATAAGCCGCCAGAGCATCGTCAGGGGTCGTAGAACCCAAAGCTGGGTCGATGAGGTTGGCAAGGGCCACGATGCGCACAGAGACAGCCTCTTTCGACGACACATCTGTGGCGTCGAATTGCATTGCGCTGGTGGATGACCCGGTGGCGTCCACACGAATTGCATCGAGTTGGTACCGCCCGGCAAGCACTGTGCCTGGCATGTTCTCTGGCTCTCTCATGACCCATAGAACCTACCCTGTGACCGATGAACAGGGGTTTCGCGCCCGATATAAGCGAGAATGGGCCTATGAAACGCCGAATTGACAAGCAAACGCTCATCGTCAGTGCAGGGGTCGGACTCGGGCTTTTTCTGATCATCACCGGACTCCAGTCGGGGTCTACCGGCCGCGATGCTCAGCGCCTCCCCGCCGTCATCGAGCGCATGTCGCCAGGGCCTGGCGACCAGGTGTTGCAGCAGAGTCAGATCCTCGTGGACTTCATCGATGGCTACGAAGCAGAGCTCACGGTGGACGGTATTGACATCCCCACCACGCGACTCGACGAACTCACCGGTGATGGCGCCATGCCAAAACCAGGAGCGCAAGTGGAGATTCCATCTACAGCTATCTACGACCCCGGCAACTACACAATTAGTTTCCTTCCCCAAGAAGGTGCGCCAATTACTACGTTGACGCAAGGTATCCACACCGCAGTTGTGCGCTATTGGAAAGTTGAAGACGGGAAGAACAAAGCCCGTTCATTCAGTTGGGAATTTCAGGCCGACTAATCGACAAGCGCTACTTCGGTAGCTCGCCTGTTTCCAGCAACACTTCAAATCCTGCTTCATCGAGCACGGGAATATTGAGTTGTTCTGCTTTGGTTACTTTGCTTGCACCTGGAGAGTCGCCCAAGACGACTGCAAATGTTTTTGCGCTCACACTTCCCGGACTTTTTCCGCCGCGAGCCTTAATGGCGTTCTCTGCACCTTCACGCGAATAATTGGTAAGAGTTCCTGTGACAACAACGGCCTTACCTGAAAGCGTGTGAGGAAGCGTGCTGACTTCTACCCGACCAAACTCCACCGACGCATCTCTGAGTTTCTGAATAATGTTTTGGTTTTCAGAAATTGAGAACCACGATGCAATCGATGCAGCGATAACAGTTCCAACACCATCAACGGAAGACAGTTCTTCAGTTGATGCAGAAGCAATAGCATCGAGCGTTCCGAAATGTGATGACAACGAATCTGCTGCAGCTGGCCCGAGATGTTTGATACCTAATGCAGTAAGCAATTTAGGAAGAGGCTTCGTGCGTGACGCTTGAATGGAGGCAACCAAGTTTTGCGCGCTCAGTTCAGCGAAACCTTCAAGCGTGAGCAATTGTTCCACTGTGAGAGAAAACAAATCGCCCACATCTGCAACTAAACCAGCATCTGACAATGCAAAAACGGTTCGCTCGCCGAGACCTTCAATGTCCATTCCTCCGCGCGATGCAAAATAGATAATGCGTTGATCACGTTGGAATGGGCATGCAGGTTCTACACAGCGAGTGTCGGCAACGTCATCGAGTTTCACCAATGTTGATTTCACTGGGCATGGGCACTGCGAAGGAAACTCCCATTGCTTCGAATTCTTCGGACGTTTCGCAAGAACTGGGCCAACAACTTCAGGAATAACGTCACCAGCTTTACGCACCACCACTGTGTCACCAGGGCGAACATCTTTAGCGGCCACTTGATCACGGTTGTGCAATGTGGCCATGCCCACCGTAGAACCGCCAACAAATACGGGCTCTAGTACAGCAAACGGCGTGACTCGCCCAGTGCGACCAACAGAAATCTGAATGTCTTGCAAGATGGTGTGGCGTTCTTCGGGTGGAAACTTGAATGCAATTGCCCATCGAGGCGCACGTGAGGTGAAGCCAAGCAATTCACGTTGGGCAAGATCATCTACCTTGACGACTGCGCCATCTATTTCATAGGGCAATTCATGCCGGCGCTCTTGCCATGTTTGACAAAACTGCAACACAGAATCAATGGAGTCGAGCATGGTGATTTCTGGGTTCACGGGAAATCCATACTTCTGCAAGTACTCAAGAGTGGATTGATGGCTTGTGAATTCGGGGCCGCCTACAACTTCACCTAATTGGTAACTCCACAGTGAGAGGTCTCGTTGTGCAGTAATTGCAGAGTCCTTCTGTCGCAAACTGCCGGCGCCAGCATTACGTGGATTAACAGGAACACTCAATGGTGCGCGACCATTGAGTACGCGTTCAAGATTCTCTGCTTCGCGCTCTGCTTTCATTTTCTGAAATGCAGCAGTGGACATATAGATCTCGCCACGCACTTCAAGAACTTCGGGTGCATCTTTTATTACAGACGGCAATCCGCGAATGGTGGCCACGTTTGCTGTGACGTCTTCGCCCACTTTGCCGTCGCCACGTGTTGCTGCTTGCACCATGCGGCCGTTCTCGTAGCGAATACTGATTGCCAAGCCGTCGATCTTCAGTTCGCACACAAAGCGCACAGGCTGACCATCGAGTCCTTTTGCCACGCGCTCACCCCATGCGCGAAGTTCACTTTCATCCATGGCGTTATCGAGGCTTGTCATAGGAACTCTGTGCACAACAGGGTCGAACGTGGTGATTGCAGCCGCACCAACGGACTCGGTTGGTGACTGCTCGTCGGCTAACTCGGGGTGTTGTGTCTCTAGGTCACGCAGTTCACGCATGAGCAGGTCGTACTCGGCATCACTAATTTCGGGAGCATCGGTGCCGTAGTACTGCTCATTATGGTGAGAGATCTGCGCGCGCAGTTCTTCAATGCGTTTCTTAGGTGAAGGGTTGCGCGCCATGACCTACAAACTACTCAAGGAGTAGAGCGTAAGAGATGGTCTGAAAACTACGAGCCAAGAGTGAGACGTGAGGCTGTGGCCTGCTCGCCCACTTTGGTGGCAATGTTTCGCACCTGTGCAAATACTTGTTCATGTGGTCTGAAATACGGCTTGCTGCAGCCAACAGTTCAGATGAATCTTCGTTGTTTGCCACCGAAGGAACCGGAACAGACAACACACTTGCCCCGGTGGACAACATGGCACGCCAGTTTGTGTGAGCACAACAATGAAGTCCGTTGATGTTGTCTCGCGACACTGCTGCCAACGCGCCAGAGATCAAGTCGATGACTTCTTCAGACCCAATGTGAAAACCAAGTTCCAATGCTTCATCGAGCAATGGCTCGTCGAGCACGATGATTTGAGTAAGGCCGCCAGTTGCACGGCGCACTTCCTCTTCTAATGCACTCACGTGTTCGCGCACGGCTTGCAACGCAAGTGGGAAAGCAATGGATGCCTCAAGACCAATACGTACCAATGCCATACCGAGAGTGACTGGCCCAACAAATTGCCACTTCACTGCCTTTGCACCTTTGTTGCGCACAGGGAACGTTTCGAGGAATGCCGCAAAGGCTCCGTATGCATCAGAGGAAAGATCTGTGGTGATGAAATGATCAACGTCAAGTGCACTCACATCGACACTGATGCCGCCGTATTGACCTACAGAAACGCCTTCAATGCCAACAAGTGCCTGAGCGATCATGCCTTCAGCCGGCGAGCGTCGTGGCAACGAAGGAATGGTGGGAATGTCGGTCGACTTCCACACAAAATCGAGAGCCTGAGACACACTGCGATGCGGCAAGCTGCCCACCCCGAAAGAAGCACCAGCACGAAGTGGCACATTTGCATCTGTTGTCATGGCGTCTCCTTTCAGGCGTAGAACTCTCTCTCACCATTGTCACAGTATGAGTTCGCAACAAACGAGCCGAAGGAATTACCGTTATGACCCTTCGACAAGGCAGGCTAGAGATATGGCGAAATCACTCCCATTCACTCCGCAACGCATTGTTGTCGGACTCGCTGCATTCGCCTGGGTTGTACTAGCCATTGTTGCTCCGTGGCAGTCATACGGTGATTCTCATTCCACAGCATTTGCAGTAGTTCTTGCAGTGTGGGGTTGGCTGTGCTGGACATCTGTTTTCATTGGTTTTCTTGTTCCTTCTCCCATTACTCTCACCATCACGCGATGCATCACACCGTTAGCCGTCGTTATTTCTCTCGTCGCCACTGCCCCACTTGCCATCTTTGCTTCCATCGTTGTATTCATCATTTGTTCATCTGCACTTTTTGTTGATGCATTCGTACAAGGCGGCGCATACGGCGACGAAAAACGATTCTCACTTCGCACTCCAGTTCCACACATGGCACCTGCTGCCTTGGTGTGGGCGTTTTTGTGCGGTTCGCTCATCGGTGGCTCGCTCTTCACCGCTGCACAGAATTACATCGCTGGTGCACCTCTACTTGTAGCGGGAATAGTTCTTGTGCGCATCGTTCCAAAACGATTGCACCGACTCGCTCGACGCTGGCTTGTCCTTGTTCCTGCCGGTCTTGTTGTGCATGATCACATGGTGCTGGCCGAAACTCATATGACTTCAAAGAACGGCATCGCGTCTCTACGAGTTGTTACAGAGAATGGTGAAGCAGCCGATTTCACTGGCGGCGTTCTTGGGCCGCGACTCAGCGTGGCGATGAAGGAAGCCGACAAAGTGGTGCTGTCAAAAATCACTGCAAAAACTTTGGGCACTACCGAAGCACTGCATGTGAAGACTTTTGTTATTGCACCACGTCGCATTCACGTGGCAATGGCTGCACTTTCTTAAGAAAGAACAATGCCGCCGCCGAGCACCATGGTGTCTGAGGCGTCATAGAACACAACTGTTTGTCCTGGGGCAATACGACGATGTGGTCGTGACCAGCGAATAGTGAGTTCATCGCCGTCAATCGCTACCACTCCCGCGCCACGATCACCATGTGCACTGCCCTGCACCAATACTTCTGTGCCGTTCACTAGTGAGGTGTCGCTGTTGTATGGCCATGACAACGTGCCAATGCGTGTTTCGCTTACATACAACTCTGATTCGTCGCCCACGGTGACGCGACGCGCTGGAACATCGACAGCAACTACGTATCGCTTATCGCCACCGCCTAAGCCAAGGCCACGACGCTGACCCAACGTGACTAGTTCGACTGCGGGCACTTCACCCACAGTGTCACCCGATGCATCTACAACCTGTGCAGAGTTGAACGTGAGGCGTGGTTCCAAGAAGCCAGCGCGACCAATGGTGGAACCAATGAAACACACATCTTGACTGTCGGGTTTTGCTGCGGTGCGCAGACCACCTGTTGTTGCAAGTTCGCGCACTTCAGATTTCTGCATGTGACCCACTGGGAACATCACATAACTGAGGTCTTCGCCAGACAACATATGCACTACGTAGCTCTGGTCTTTCAGTGCATCTGCACCACGAGCCAAACGCTTCACACCATCTTGTTCCACAATGCGCGCATGGTGACCAGTGGCAACAGCATCAAAACCTAAAGCGCGACCGCGCTCAATCAACTTGTCGAACTTCAAATGGCGATTGCACTCAATACATGGGTTCGGCGTTGTGCCTTCCACGTGCGACTTCACATAAGGGTCCACCACATGTTGGTTGAACTCTTCCGAAAAGTTGAACACCAAATGATCAACGCCAACTTGTTGAGCTACTCGACGTGCATCGTCAACGTCGGACACTGAACAACAACCCGTATCGCTTTCGCCACCCCACAAACGCATGGTCACACCCACTACGTCGTGACCTTGCTCGCGCAGAACTAGCGCTGCAGCAGAAGAGTCGACTCCACCAGACATTGCAAGAAGAACTTTCATGACACACTCACTTTTGCACCAAGACGTGATGCTGCTGCAGCTGTGGCTTCCACTGCGGCCTGCACATGCTGGCGCGTCGTGGTGTGACCAAGACTGAAACGAAGAGAACCCTTGATTCGTTCACGGGGCACGCCCATGGCTGCCAACACATGCGATGGCTCCATTGCCCCACTTGCGCACGCCGATGCTGCCGAAACACACACATCTGCTTCATCTAATAGATACAGCAATGATTCACTCTCTAAACCTTCAAGACACACATGTGCGGTTCCAGCAATACCAACACCTGGCGCAAGTGTGGCGGTTGCGCACTCCACACGACTGGTGATTCCGTGAATGAGCTCGTCGCGCAATGCACCAAGACGCGCCACTTCACTTGCACGCTTCTCGTCTGTAATCGTGAGTGCTACTGAAGTGCCCACAATTCCGGCAACGTTATGAGTGCCGCTTCGCCTGTCGCGTTCTTGACCACCACCAAGAAGCAGTGGTTCAACATTGAATCCATTGCGCAACACCATGATGCCCATGCCCTTTGGCCCACCAAATTTGTGTGCAGACAATGTCAATGCATCTACATGCGGCCAAATAGTACGGAGATCTAACCAACATGCAGCCTGCACAGCATCGGTGTGAAAGATTGCGTTGGGTGCTTGCCGGCGAACTGCGTGCGAAATTAATTCGAGATTATTGATGGCACCTGTTTCATTGTTCACAGCCATCACAGACACCACTGCAACGTTGTCTGTAGTGCGAAGAGTCTCACGCATGACATCGGGATCAACTGGACCTTGTTCAGTCACTGGCACTACAACGCCTTGTACATGTTCCACACAATGCAACACCGCATGATGCTCGGTTGCGGCACACACAGCAGTACCACCTGTGCGGCGCACTGCACCAAGTACCGCAGAGTTTGCGCCTTCAGTACCACCACTTGTGAAAATGATTTCGCCAGGTGCACATCCAATGGCTTCAGCCACTGCATCACGGGCTTCGTCAATCACTTGTCGGGCTTCGCGCGCAAAACGGTGCGAACCAGACGGATTGGCATACATCACATCGCCATATGGCTCCATGGCGGCGTGTGCTTCAGGGCGCAACGGAGACGTGGCGGCATGGTCGAGATACACGTACTCGCGAGAAGGGATAGATGCCGATGCCATTGGCTTCAGGCTACCGATGTGCCGTGAACGGCACCGTCGTGGTGGACTATCTGTATGAGTGATTTTCTTGGGAGCAATGCAGCCGACGCCCCATTCGGCATTGCTGGCTACACCGAGACCACCTATGGCGACTCATTCGCAGATGTGTATGACGACTGGTACGCAGACCTCAACGATGCCGACTTCATGATTGGCGTCGTCGCGACTCTGCCCGCGCATAACGCACGCATACTGGAATTAGGCGTGGGTACGGGCCGCCTCATTACACAGTTACTCGAACAGCGTTCACAGTTCACCGACACCATCATCGGCATTGACTCATCTGAAGCGATGTTGTCGGTTGCTCGTGGCAGATCATTTCCATCTCATGTTGAACTCGTATGCGCTGACTTTTCTCGCACTCTTCCCGATGGCCCATTCGACGCAATCTTCGTGGGTTACAACACGCTCTTCAACCTGCCAGATACCGACGCATTGCTGTCGTGCCTATCTCTTGTGTCGCAACGGCTCTCACCCACAGGCATCTTTCATATCGACGCCGTCATGCCAATGCCAGATGAAGTGGGTGACAATGTGACTGTTCGCACCATGACCACCAATGAAGTGGTGTTATCCATCAGTTCACATAACGCAGATGATCAACGCATCACCGGCCAGTTTGTGCAGTTCATTCACGGCGGTCAGACACGGCTTCGACCATGGTCGGTGCGATATTGGACACCCCAACAACTCGATACCCATGCATCAACGCACGGTTTGACACTTCTAAGTCGCCATGGTGATGGAAGTGGTGCGCAGTTCACGAGTAGTTCACCTCGACACGTGAGTCGTTACCAACGAAAAGGGCAATAAGCATTGACCATTACGGGTGAGTAGCGAGGTGCCACACTTTCAGGCCATTTGCCACCTATCCTGAAGTACAAATGAGTCAACTTCGCCTCAACCTTCTCACCGGCCGATGGGTCACGGTGGTGCCCAGCAGGGCCCAACGCAATAGTGATTTTGCGCCACGCGCCACACAAGTAGAAAACGATCCAGATCGTGAATGCCCGTTCTGCCCAGGCAGCACACATAGCGATCCTCCACTACTTGAAAACCTCGACGCCGACGGCAATTGGAAAATGCGAGTGGTGCCAAACCGCTACCCCGCATTCGAAGGTGACGATTCTCTGGCAGTGCGCAACCTTGGTCCGGTGCACGTCATGGCCGAAGCAAGCGGTACCCACGAAGTGTTTGTTTTCTCGCCCGAGCACAATGTTCGCCTCGACATGTTTTCAGACGAGGTCATCGCTGAATTGATGACTGCATTGCGTAGCCGCTTCAAAGCGCACGCAGACACACCAAACATTCGCTACACCCAAGCAATCGTGAACCACGGTCGCGAAGCTGGTGCATCACTTGCTCACCCACACGGTCAACTTCTTGGTTTGCCGTTCGTGCCAGGCGAAATCTTGGAAGAAGAACGCGCATTCGAACGCTTCAAGGGTGGCTGCATCGTGTGCACCACAGCTGAAGCCGAAGCCGACAGTGAACGACTCGTACTGAACAATGGTTTTGCCACCGTTGTGTGCCCATTCTGGAGCTCCAGCCCGTACGAATTGCTCATCATGCCTCACTCACATCATCAGCACATCACCGATGCGTCCGATGAAGAACTCACCGGTGTCGGCATTGCCATTCGCGATGCGCTTGCACACCTCGTTGCCACTCTTGGCGACATTGCATTCAACTTGGTCTTCCACACTGCACCGTCGCACCACTCGGGTATGTACCACTGGCACGCACACTTGTGGCCAAAGCTCACCACCACAGCTGGGTTTGAGCGCGGCACTGGCGTCATGATCAACGTGGTCGCGCCAGAACAAGCAGCAACCGCGTTGCGCGCTGCAGCAGTCAAGGCTTAATCGTGTCGCGCATTCAAGTTTCTGTTGACATTGCAGCTTCACCCGACCATGTATGGAATGTGGTGGAGCCAATTGAGCGCCACATCGATTGGATGACCGACGCAGTTGCCATCAGATTCAAAACAGATCAAACACGCGGCACTGGCACAGAGTTCTTCTGCGATACAAAAGTGGCATTCATCAGCCTTGTCGATGAAATGACCATCACATCGTGGGTTCCTGGCAAAGCAATGGGTGTCACTCACACGGGTGTTGTTACAGGCAATGGCGAATTCACGTTGTCACCAATTGGAAACGGACACACCAAGTTCACATGGACCGAAGAATTGGTCTTCCCATGGTGGCTCGGCGGACCAATTGGTGCATTCGTTGGTGGTCAGATTGTGATGAAAGCAATTTGGCGTCACGCCCGCAAGTATCACCACGACAAATGGCATCTTTCGCCATGTGGCAAGCACTGCTACTGCCAAACCGGCAGCACGCGCATCTATTGCGTAACTCTGCGCCGTGGTGAATGTGTCTTTTGTAATGAGGCCAGCAAGCAGCGCTGCGGGAATTAACAACAAGCACCGTTGCAGTGGCTCTGGCATGGTGCGGTGACCAATAATGACAGCGCCTAACAACTTCAAACCGTATGCGCATGCCGCAAGAGCGAAGATAAATGTCCACGTCATGGCGTGTGATCACTTTCATCGGCTTTATTCGCCACAGCACCCTGAGGCTTCAGACCAAACAACATGCCCAAAGCTGAAACCAAAATAGGTAAACCAATTGGCATGAATGGCGCAAGCAGCACAGCCACTACACCACCAAACAACGCGGCCTTCTTCCCCGCTGCTGTTTTCAAATGTGGCGCCAACATGGCCGTGAACATCACGGGGAATGCAGCGTCGAGCCCAAAGTCACTGGGGTTAATGCTGGAGCCAACAAGTGCACCAATCACAGTGCCAATGTTCCAGCTTGCATACAAAATCACACTTGAGATCCAGAATGCCGTGCGTTGTAATTGCGGATCAGTTTCGGCAGAAACAATTGCTGTGGTTTCGTCAATCACCCATTGCGCACCAAGTAAACGCGCAGGCAACGAACTGTGTTTCAAAACTGACGACATCGCTAAGCCATACACCGCGTTACGCCCGGATAACAACACTGCACCACCAAAGGCGCTGGCCAAAGTGCCGCCTGATGCAATAACACTGACCGCAGACATTTGCGACGCACCCGTGAAGATAAGCGCAGACATTGCACATGCTTGCAACACACTTGCACCAGCAGAGATGGCGAGCACGCCAAAAGAAGCACCGAAAATTACGAACGCAACACCAATTGCCAGCGAAGCGACAATGAAACGTCGCGCATCAGGCGCGCGAAAATGATGCATGTTTAGTTGCCAGTAAAGGAGGCTTTGCCTGGACCATTCTCAAGAAAACTTGCCACCCCAATTTGACTGTCTGTCGAATGAAACACTTCTTCGAACAGTTCAAGTTCCAGTGCCAAACCTTGAGCAAGATCTGTTTGCATGCCTTCGTCCACAGCACGCTTGATGAGGCCTGTTGCAACAGTTGCACCACTAGCAACGCTGTTCGCCAGTTCCAAAGCACGAGCCATCAGTGCATCGGGCTCCACCACTTCATTGGCGAGTCCAATATTCAATGCTTCATCGGCTTTTACTTGGCGACCAGTAATCATGATTTCTTTTGCGCGGCTTGCACCCACCAAACGCGGAAGGCGTTGCGTGCCGCCGCCACCAGGAATAATGCCGAGCAGAATTTCTGGCTGACCAAACACTGCTTTTGTTGATGCAATGCGATAGTCGCAGGCCATCGCTAATTCGCAACCGCCGCCCAACGCAAAGCCACTAACGGCAGCAATGGTGAAACATGGCAAAGAAGCAACAGCATTGAGAGCTGCATGGAAAGAAGCACCAATACGTGCAGCATCTTCTGGTCCGCCAAACTCTGAAATATCTGCACCTGCAGCAAACAAACGATCGCCACCGGTGATGACAACTGCTCGTGCATTCAGAATCGTGAGGTCTGTTGCCAAGTAATGAATGCGCGACAACATGGCAGTAGACAAAGCATTTACTTTGGGTGCGTTGAGTGTGAGTACAAAAACACCAGGCAATGGTGATTCAACAAGTACTAATCCTTCGTTTGACATATCAGGCTCCTACTCCTCGCAACATTTCGTCGGCTGCAGACCATGGGTCGAGCGTTTTATCGAGAACTTGAGTCTGCAAGCCATCCCACACTTCACCTGTGCAAATTTCACGGGCGCGTTGTTCAAGCCGACGTGCAACAATCTCACGTAGTTCTTCACGCAATCGGAAATCACGTCGCGATTTCAATTCACCCGTGGTTTCAATTGCTTGACGATGCTCAAGTACTGCGTCCCACAACGCCGGAACACCTTCGCCTGTGTTGCCAATAGTGGCAATGATCGGTGGGCGCCATGCTTCGTGTGGCAAATCACTCAACTCCAACATTTGTTCAATGTCGCGCCGAGTTTCTTCCACGCCTTTGCGATCTGCTTTGTTAATCACGAAGATGTCGGCAATTTCCATGAGGCCTGCTTTGTTGGCCTGCACAGAGTCACCCCAACCTGGGTTCAACACCACAACAGTGGTGTCGGCTTTGCCAGCAATCTCTACTTCCACCTGGCCAACACCAACGGTCTCTACCAAGATCCATGCGCGCCCTACAGCATCGAGCATGCGAATCGCTTCGGGCGTAGACAACGACAATCCACCTAAGTGACCACGTGTTGCCATGGAGCGAATGAACACACCTGGGTCTGTGGCGTGGTCTTGCATGCGCACACGGTCACCCAGAATTGCGCCACCAGTAAATGGTGACGAAGGGTCGATGGCAAGTACTGCGATTTCTAACTGTTGTTGACGCAGGTGCTTAATGAGCGAACTTGTGAGTGTGCTCTTTCCCGCACCAGGAGCACCGGTAATTCCAACGGTGTATCCGCCGCCAGATTTCTTGTAGGCAAGACGCCCTACTTCACGTGCAACTGCATCGCCACGTTCAAGAAGCGACAACACGCGTGCAAGCGCAGCACGATCTCCCGCGCACGCCGCATCAAATAATTCGTTCGGGCTGAGATTGCGACGGCTCACCTAGGCGACCTGCACAACCTCGGTGACTCCATCGATGCGGTCGCGCATGATGCGCTCGATACCCGCCTTGAGGGTCTGGTCGGAGGCTGGGCATGTGGTGCACGCACCAGTGAGGGTGACAGACACAACGCCTGTGGCCTCGTCGACTTCGCGAAGGATGATGTCTCCTCCGTCTGCTTGGAGGGCCGGGCGGATGACCTCGATTGTCTCTTCCACCTGTTCACGCATTGACATGTACATAGCCTACGCTGACAAGATGTTCGCTCATCAAGGCGGTTGGGATGAAATGCTCTACGCCGCGGTCCCTATCCTTCTGATTTTCGGCTTATTGCGCCTCGCCAACACCCGTGCGAAGCGTCAGGTGTCTGAAGGGGCAAAACACCAGGAAGTTGACGGGCTCGTGAGCCAGGCTCGCAGTGCAGACACTGAGACGCCGTTTAACGACTCACTATGAGGGTGAACCGCTAATTCTGCTGATGGACGCACCAAGGCCGGCCAAACGGCCCACCAGGTCGTCGTAGCCACGGTCAATGTGGAATACATCGCTCACTTCGGTGATTCCCGAAGCGGCAAGACCAGCCACCACAAGCGTTGCACCAGCGCGAATGTCGGGTGCGATCACTGAAGCTCCGTGCAAATGCCCCACGCCACGCACCACTGCATGATGACCATCGATAGTGATGTCGGCTCCCAGTTTGCGTAGCTCTTCTACATAGCGAAAACGACCGGGATACAAATTCTCCGTCACGATTCCCACACCAGATGCAAGCGACAACATTGCCACGACGAGTGGTTTGTAATCAGTTGCAACGCCTGGGTACGGAAGCGTTGAGACATTCACTGCGGTCAATTGTTCTGGCGCTGTGGCAGTAATTCCGTCGTCGTCAATGTCGAAGCGCATGCCCATGTCTGTAAAACGTGTGAGCATCATGCCCATGTGTGAAGCGTTGGCGCGTTGTACCCGAATAGAACCGCCACACATGCCAACTGCTGCAATATATGTAGCGGCCTGCACGCGATCTGTAACAACTTCATGAGTAACAGCTTGCAAAGATGCAGCAGCTACACCCGTAATCACCAATATTGCCGTGCCAATGCCTTGAATACGACAGCCCATCGCGCGCAACATGGTGCACAAGTCCACTATTTCTGGCTCGCGTGCTGCATTACGAATAGTTGTTTCGCCATTGGCAACTACTGCTGCCATCAAAATGTTTTCGGTTGCGCCAACACTGGGGAAATCAAATTCAATTTCAGCACCACGCAACTCTGCGCAGTGACCAACAATGCCTTCAGACGTAATGTCGAACTGTGCTCCCATTGCTTCAAGACCACGCAAGTGCATATCAATAGGACGACCGCCAAAATCATCGCCACCCGGCAATGCAATATCTATGTGTCCGAAACGACCAAGCAATGGCCCCACTAAGTTCACCGATGCACGAATGCGATCTGCAAGTTCAAATGGTGCAACTGGCGTGATGGCGCCCGTGTTACGAATAACAAGATGCTGTCCCACTTCACCGACGCGCGCAGGTTGCACTTCAATCTGTAGCCCAACAGCCGTGAGAAGGTCAGCCATGATGGCCACGTCTTCAATCACAGGAACATTGGTGAGCACGTACTGACCATCGGCCAGCAAGGTGGCTGCCATCAGTTTCAGCACCGAGTTCTTTGCCCCTGGCACCACTACTTCACCCGACAATGGCCCACTCTTGGCAGCGACAATGACGTCACCGTCGCGTGTGTGTGGCTCAAAAGTCATGGCTATCAGTATGCTCCCGCCGTGACCTTGAACGGTAGAACCTCCCCCAATCGCTTACCTGCGTGGGCCAAGCCAAGCGAGCCTCTCACTGCCCGTCAACGTCGCATTCTTGTTTTGGTGGGCCTTGCCTCCATGTCTGCTGCGTTCATCAACACGCTTTTCACACAAACCGTTGCCTTTGCAGCCGATGAGTTCAATATCTCAAAATCTGGCCAAGGAATTGGTGCGGCCATCGTTCGCCTTGGCATTGTGATCTGTCTTCCACTTGTGGCACTGGCCGACAGGCGTGGACGACGCCCCGTGATGATTGCAATGGCATGGGCTGCTCCCCTTGTGTCTGCACTTGGTGCGATTGCTCCGTCGTATTCGTTCTTGGTGGCCACGCAAGCTGTGGGAAGACCAC
Source organism: Actinomycetota bacterium (assembly GCA_026393575.1). GTDB lineage: Bacteria > Actinomycetota > Acidimicrobiia > Acidimicrobiales > Ilumatobacteraceae > UBA2093. Next base: position 4,279 of record JAPKZX010000099.1, on the reverse strand, counting down.
TTGGGCTCACGCTCGACATCTTGATTGCGGTTGTTGCAGTGGAAGAAATGCCACGAGACGGCCGCGCGTATGCAACGGGAATCTTGGCCGTGCTTAGCGGTATTGGTGGTGGCATTGCAGTTGCATCGTTGCCAATTGCCGACATCAGCGTGACATCGTGGCGATTCATTTATGTCATTGGCTTGGTGTGGTTAGTTATTGCATACGCACTCATGAAGTGGTTACCAGAGTCGGAACGATTCATTCGTCATGTTCCAAAGACAAAGATGCGCGCTGCATACATTGCAGATGCACTGCGTGGAAACTTGGGACGCATTTGTTCAGTGGTGTTTCTCACGAACATTTACATTGCAACTGCTTCTATTTTTCAAAACAGATACTTGAAAGATGAACGTGGGTATTCAGCTGCACTTGTCGCACTATTCACCATCGTCACTTCCTCTCCTGCAACCTTTGGTCTCATCATTGGTGGTCGGGTTGCCGATGAACGCGGCCGGCGCATACTGGGCGCAACCCTTGTACCTATTGGTGCTTTTCTGCTCGCGTTGTCGTTTTCCACCTCGGGTGTTGTGATGTGGCTTGTTGCCATTGCTGGTGGTTTGGCATTTGGTATCTCATACCCCGCACTAGCGGTGTACCGAGGCGAACTATTCCCTACCCGCACACGTAGTTTGGCCGGCGGCATCATCATGACTTCGGCGTTGTTGGGCGGAATCATTGGCCTGGTTGGTGGCGGATGGTTTCTTGATGCCAACGGTTCGTATGGTCAAGTGATGATGTGGCTGGTGATTGGCCCAGTGATCGCATCTGCCATTGTGTGGTTTCGCTACCCCGAAACTGCACACCGCGAGTTAGATGACATTACGAATGACACCGAGACTGCGTAGTTCGCTTACACAGTTTGAATAAATTGCAGAACAGTTTCTGCAATCTCGGCATCTGCCTTTGCTAATTCGTGTCGGCCATTTTGCACCCAATGCCACTGCACGTGCGCAGGCACTACTGAAAAAGCGCTTTCCAATTCTTCGGGAGTGCCAAAGTTGTCCTTTGTTCCACTGACGCACAGCGTGGGCACCGTGATGCGTGGCAAGTGCTCCGTGCGCAGGTTTTCTGGTTTCTTTGGTGGGTGCAATGGGTAACTCATGAGTACCAGTGCTGCAACGTCGAGTGGGTCTGCTTCATCGGCCACTGCCATAGAACACATGCGTCCACCCATGGAACGCCCGCCAATCAATAATTGCGATGTTTGCACGCCCAGTTGCTCTGCAAATGCGCGTACTTCATTGCGCACGCACTCGAGCAACACCGGTGTTTTGTCGGGGAAAGATTTGCCGGCGCGACGATACGGAAAATCAATGCGCGCCACAGGCAACGGCGACAGTGCTTCTTCTAATGACACTAAAGATGAATGCGATGCAGATGAACCTGCACCAGGCAACAACACAACACCAGCGATGGTGCGCGATGCTCCACTCGTCACATCATCTCCAGCAATACGCGTCGCGCTTCAGACATGTCTTGTAGTGCCTTACTCGCTTTGGCTTCTGCACCACCATGGTCTGGGTGTGCGCGACGCACACCATCGCGATATCGCGACATGATTTCTCGCTTACTGGGTTTGATAGTCCCTGCTGGAAAACCAAGCACTTCCAACGCCCATGCACGCGGGTCGGCCAATGCAGACACATTGGATGAATTATTGCCAGCCAAATACGCAATGAATTCGGGCCCCATTGGCCCACGCCACGTCATTGCTTTACGCATGAGGGCTACTAACGGTCGGCGCAGATCATCGTCTAAACGCTCAAGTGCATACACAGCACCCAACACTTGCTGCAGTGCTGATCCGTTGTTTTCAAATGCAAACTCCACAGAGTCACCATTGCCCATCATGCGATGTCGGCTGTATGCAAGACCATGTCTGTCTACTTGGAAACGGTGGCGCAATCGTGGCTGCACTACGCGAGTACCGCGTTCAATCTCTAGCAAGAGTCGCTGAATATCGGGGTGCATTTCTTCGTCTACATCGCGAATATGCATGGCCATTACTGCACCCAACAAAATGCCACCGAAACCAGGCAGTGGGTCTATGGGAAGCACTAAATGCCCAATGGCTAAGCGACGTGTGGGCGCAATGGGGCGTGAGTGAAAGATCTCAAGCTCGGCCAACAGCATGGGTGTGACGCTATCTCTAAGCGGTGAACAACCGATTCAAAAACTCTTCAGTGATGCGGTATTCGGCTGTGACATTCGCAGGATTCTTAAACCCATGCCCCTCGCCTGCCATTACTTCCAACTGCATCTGGCCACCGGCAGCCACTACGGCTTCGTGCAACCGTTGTGAATGCACGAGCGGCACAGAATGGTCGCTGTCGCCATGAAACACCAACAGCGGAGTATTCGTAAACGCCGAGCCGTGCAAGTGTGGGCTGCGCTGTGCCACCACTGGGTCATCGGGGCCAGTTGCACCAATCAAAGTAGGCATATATGGGGTCTCGAACGGGTCGTCTCCACGCAAGATTTCTGCAAGATCTACAACGGGGTATTGCAACACAGCACCAGCCACAAGAGGCGCGTCTTTCACAATGCAATTCAACGCAGTAAGGCCACCAGCACTGCCACCCATCAACACAGTTGATTCAGGCAAAAAGCCTTGCGTTGTTTGCACATGGCGAACCACTTGCAATGTGTCTGTTGCATCCATGTCTCCCCAGTGGCCTTCGAGTGCCATGAGAAATTGACGACCATGACCCGTAGTACCGCGATGATCAACAACAGCAATGGTGTAGCCACGAGATAACCAATACGTAAAACGTGGCCGAAATGTGACCTGCCATTGATCATTTGGCCCGCCGTGCACCCACACAATGAGAAGACCGTTTGGCGAATGCGGTCGATACAACCGATACGGAACAGAAACTTCCACTCCCGGTGCACGATGAACAGTGGGTTCTACCAATTCGTCGTTGAACTCATCTTGTTTCCAACGTGCATCAGTAACAGTGTGAAAAATAGTGCGTACTGGCTGCAACAAGTTCGTCACGTTGTACGTCACTACTTGTGGTGGCGTGCGTGCACCAGTGCGAATTGCAGCAAGCGTGTTATTTTCCCACGACACACAGCCATGCACACCTTGGCCAATGCGATGCCGTGATGCTGTGGCACGGTCATATACCCACAACGAACTAAACCCGCCTTCGTTGCGCGTGTAAGCAACACGTGTGCCATCAGTATTGAAACACCATGTGCGCTGCCCTGGCCCCCAGGTTGGCCCGCCGTGTTCACAATCATCTAGCAAGACAACATCGCCAGCAATAATTTCATCGCCAAGAATGTGCAAGTTGTTTACACCGTGTACGTCGTCGATGTAGCCAAAACAGAAACCATTTGTAGAGAAGCGTGGCTGCTGTACGGCCACGCCTTCTTGCACGGTTTCTGGAAACACTGTGCTTTGTGTCCACGGCATATGCGGCGCATCCCATGCAACACACATTCCACCAATTCCAGCAATGGCATCCATGAGAAACGTCGAGCCGTCATATTCAAGAGTCATCTTCTTTGTGCGCAGGTCGCAACTCCACAATTCTTTCCAATCGGCAACTGCATACACAGTGTCATTCATGTAGTTCATGCACGGCGTGCTCCACGAACGCGTGCGATCAAACGGCAATGAAGTCACTGAATCGGCATCGCAGCCATTCATTTCAATCAGCACGATGCCATCTGTTTTTGTGACAACAACAATCTGGTCGCCATCCTGTCGCCATGCGTGCACGCCACCAGATAATCCGCGCCCAGCCGCTGGCATGGGGTCACTGAGAATCACATGCGTCTCGTTGCCATCGACGGCCCACAGTTGCAATTCGTTGCGGGGCCCGTTGGGGGTCTGTGTGGTGACTATCCCCGACATCCACTGGTAATAGTGGTCGCCTGGCCGCACCTGTACATCGGTGATCTCGTCGCCCGGCAGGCACATTTCAACGGGAATTGGGGACACGGTGGCAGGCTACCCACCGCACTACGGTGGAGATATGCCTACAGAGCGCCCAGACCGCAACCTTGCCCTTGAACTTGTCCGCACCACCGAATCTGCTGCCATGGCAGCGTCTCGCTGGGTGGGCCGTGGAGACAAAATCGGAGCCGACGGTGCAGCCGTAGACGCCATGCGTATGGTGCTTGGCACCGTGCCTATGAGCGGCATCGTGGTGATTGGTGAGGGCGAAAAAGACGAAGCGCCCATGTTGTTCAACGGCGAAGTAGTTGGCGACGGCAGCAAGCC
>JAPKZX010000032.1 GCA_026393575.1 Actinomycetota bacterium | reverse complement strand
GCTCTTCAGAAGTACCAAACAGCAAATGGTCTTCAAGTCACTGGAACTCTCACAACACCGACAGCAATCAAGTTGGGACTTGTTGCAGCTCCTACGATCAGCATCTCAGTGTTTCCAGTTCAAGGCGTTTGTTCATACGAGAACACATGGCACGCACCACGTGGCACAAACCGCATTCACCTTGGTGTTGACATCATCGCGAAAGAAGGAAACCTTCTTTACGCAGTTGCAGATGGCACCATCACAAAGATGTATTCAACAGCTACCGACAAGCTTGCTGGCAATGGTGTGCGCTTGACTCGCGCTGACGGTACGTACTTCTTCTATGGCCACATGCAACGTGTAGCAGACGGAATTGGTATTGGCGTCAAAGTTAAGGCCGGACAAGTTCTTGGATATCTCGGTAAGACCGGTGGCACAACAACTCCTCACCTGCACTTAGAGGTTCATCCTTTCGGTGGAGAAGCAATTGATCCAACTCCAGTTGTTGCAGCAGTTGATGCATGCAGCGTCACCACACCGCTTCCAGTACCTGCACCATAGATTTCGGCTAACAGCCGATACCGATATCCCAACACGCCATTGATCCAAGGTGTGTTGGGATATTTTGGTCTATGGCCTCACTGCGTAAAACGAATTAACCGAATGATCGATGTCCAGACGCTCAAAGGATGTAAATCCGGCATTGCGAGCCATAGATTCGGCCTTTTGAGCAGATAACCCCAATGTGCCAAGTCCTTCACCGTCTGGCTCAGACATGGCTGACGACATGCAGCTTAAGACACTGATGCCGTACAGAAGAGAAGCCATTGGATTCTTAGAAACATTGAGCTCCAGAGAGTCATGAGCCTTGATGTCCACAAGAAGCCATGTTCCGTCGTCCTTCAGCGCACCTCGAATTGTCTTCATCATCTCCGTTGGTCGAGTCATGTCGTGAATGCAATCAAAGGTGCAAATGATGTCGTAGCTGTTGTCTTGCGAAATTGCGTGCGTACGCGGATCGTAGAAGGAAACATTTGAGGCACCTTCACTCTTCTTACGCTCCTGCGCTCGCTCAAGAGCAAATTGGGAAATGTCGAAACCATCAAAAGTGCTGTTGGGAAATGTCTTGCCCATTAACAATGCAGCACCACCTGAACCGCACCCAATATCAGCAACTTTGGCCCCGCTCTTCAGGGCCTCGTACGCACGTCCAAGAACTGGCAGCACGACTGGAACCAGGAAGTTCTGATTCCATGGCTCGAAACTACGTTCGATACCCACGGCACCTTCAGGGCCATGGCTGTCGTAATCATGACCGATACCGGTGCGAAACGACTCTGGCATGTAATTCAAAGCGTTCATGGTCTGAGGAAGACGGTGGAACATGCCCATTCCGTATGCCGGGTGGTCTGGTGTAGCGAACACCGCAATTGCTTCTGGTGTCAAGTAAAAAACAGGATCTTCTGCAGATAAGTCATCGCACGAAACAAGACGTGCAGCAACCTGGTTATGGAGCCACTCACGCACCCACCGTTCATGCAACGACAATTTCGTAGCGAGCGACGCTGATGTATCCCCATCGCCTTGCGCTAGCGCGACATATAAACCCAGACGATCACCCAGATGAATCATTCCCGAAGTGACTGCGCCTTCAAGCTTGCTGAAGACTTGAAACGAAGTCATTTTCAAAGCATCAGCATTGATGGTTTTATCTGTTGTCATACGAGCCAGCCTAAACGATTAGTCGCTTGCTGTTTTCAGTATGTACGTGACGCGACTGGGAGATGCTCAAGACCAGAAAGCTGCGTGAGTCCGAACGTAATGCCATCGCCTAACTGAAGTGTCTCAACAACACTCACGCTTGCATGACCAATCACAAGCCTCTCCCATTCCCAGGGAGTTGGAGGCATTCCCAACAGATGACAAATGGTGACGCTATTGGTGCCAGCATGGGCAACCAACAGAATGCTCGCTTCATCGTTATAACAAGGCGAGGTCTGCCATACAGGAAGTTCTGTATTAGCCCGCAGGATCCCCCGCTCTTCCAAGAAAAGACTTGCTCCAACGTTGATGCGATCAACAAAAGAAATCACGCTCTCTCCACCGTCTATCCCATTCCAACGGTCCGATGAAACCTTGTTCTTCTCGGCTCGCCAAGCTTCTGCAGCCTTTTCCTCCGGGGTTCCGTGCCACACAGGGTTGCGGATTTCTTCTAGCCAAGGCTCAATTTCTAAAGGTCGATCCAACGCACTCAACATGGGGGCTGCAGTTTGCTGCGTACGAACTAATGGCGATACAAGTACTTCGTCAAAGTGTTGACCATCGCACCAGTGACCTAGCAATTCGGCTTGCTCAAAACCAAGAGTTGTCAGTGGTGGATTATCGACACTGAAACCATCTTTTACCCATTCTGGCTGGGCGTGTCGTACGAGAGTTATCTTCATCAATCTTTCCTTAGATCACTTCAGTCAATCACTGCATCAATATTGCAATTGATAAACGCACTTTGAAATTGTTGTGTGTATTGATCAATGTTTTTGCTGTCGCCACTTGCATCATAAACACCTGTTAGCGCTGTTCCGAGGCAGACCATTTCTGATTCACTGAGCGTCAGATTGAAAGCGGTCGCAACTGTAAATCCCAAAGCAGCCGCTTCTGAACGTTCGTTCGGTTCTTCCGTGAGAGGCAACGAGTCATTTGGTTGACTAATTACTGGGCCCGGCAGTGTTATCTCTACGCCCGGATTCTGAACGACAGTACTGGCCGTGCCACAACGCGAAATCATGTACGCGTCAACAACATTCGCTTGTTGCAAAGAGTCCTCAGAGTTCAGCGCAGTTATTGCCTCCAGTGCCTCAACAGAATCGGCAACCACACTCAGGTCCCACGACAAGTCATCCATCTCTTGCACAAATCTTTGCAACCTTGGTTGGAGCACTGATGCGGCAGAACGAGTATCTTCGTTGTCCATTGCTTCGACAGTTGCGTCGTAAGCGTCAAATGCAGACATTCGAATTGATGCATACTGACTATCGGCTATTGCGCCGACGCCATCGCGTAACGACGTTAGAAAATCGGCTACTGAAACTCGAGAGTCACAAGTGTCAGAATTCGAGGAAAAGGCTGAGCAGCCCACTAGCAACATTGCCACCACTACCAAACAGGATCGTGCAACTAGGTGTGTAACTCTCACTTCCACATTCTGACAGTTCGCGACCAATAACCACGATGCACCTAAAGTGTCAACATGAACAATCCAGATGTAGCCCTCCTGATACTTCGCCTAACATTCGGTTTGTCCATGGCATTTCATGGATACAACAAGTTTTCAGGCTCTTCAGGAATATCCGGAACGGGTGGATGGTTCTTCAGCATGGGCATGAGATGGCCGAACCTTCAGGCCAGGACGGCAGCCACTACAGAAATTGTTGCGGGTTTATCAGTAGCCAGTGGACTATTGCTATGGCCTTCGTGTGTGGCTTTCGTAGCGCTCATGCTCGTTGCCATCATTACGGTTCACTGGAAAGTTGGCTACTTCATTTTCTTGCCAAATGGCGGTTGGGAATATTGCGCCGCGATCATGTCAGTCGCCACTGTGCTCGCAATGCTGGGTGGAGGCACATACAGCCTTGACCATTATTTCGATGTGAACGTGAACCTCGGGGTATGGGCACTGCCTATTGGAGTTGCACTCGCTCTGTGTCATTTGGCTATCTCCTACCGCCCCTCCCAATCCAAATAACTCCTACAATTGACGCATGTCTACTCGTGTAATTAGCCGCATTGTTCTATGGAGTGTGTGCTCTCTGATTGCACTGATGTGGGTCTACGCATTTATCTTCGCCCCACGTGAAAGCGTGAACAAGATCAAAGATGAAGCATGGACAGAAAGAGCTCAAGCGCATTGCATGAAGGCGGAAGATATTCGCTTCGCTCTTGAGGACCTGACCGAGATGAACCCAAACGACAGTCTTGCATTGCAACAGAAATCAAAAATCGTCGAGAAGGCAACTGATGCACTTGAGAATGCAATCAATCTGATTGCAAAAGATCAACCGTCCGATGAAAAAGGTAAAGCAATCGTTCCTCTCTGGATAGCTGAATATCGCCTCTACATAAAAGATCGCCGACTTTTCGCGCAAGCATTGATGACATCGCAGACTCGACCATATTTTGCAGAGACTGAAGTAGAAGGTGTACCTGTTAGTGAACGTCTAGGCAAATTTGCTAGGGAAAACAAGATGAAGGCTTGCCAGCCTCCACTTGATTTATCTGTCTAAACCGACAACCAGTCCTGGTGAGACTCGTCAAATCGCCGTATCACTTTTGCAGGCACACCCACGGCCACACTGAAATCAGGAATGTCTTTAGTGACAACAGAGTTGGCGCCAATCACCACATGTCGTCCGATGGTGACTCCTGGCAATACGACTGATCCGTGACCCAGCCAAGAACCGTCGCCGATTACTACGCCGCGCTCCGGTTGCGACTGTTTCGAAATCGGAATCGTTATGTCCTCATAACCATGATTTTGATCTGTGATGTACACATGATGACCAGTCCATACGTCGTTTCCAATTGAGATGGAGAAATGACCAACGATTCCGCTTCCTCTTCCAATGAGGCATCGATCTCCAATTGTCACAACGGGGGTCACCAGACATTCCTGACCAGGAACCATGCCGGCAGACAATGCGACCCCTGGCCCAATCAACACGTCATCACCAATCGAGATGTATTGCTCGTTAAAAATCGTTGTTGGTTTCCACATGATCATGCTGCGCTCGCCAAACGATGCGAACTTTTTACTACGCGTATTGTGCGGACCTATAGATGCCCAAAAGGCAGCCTTCTCGCTTCCAGCCGTAACCAGTTTGCCGAATGCTCTTCCGAAATAGTGACGCGACACGTTTCTACGCTAGCCACCATCCTGCGTTAACAAACTACGCTTGCCACATGGCTGATAACTCAATAATCGCATTTCCTAGAAGAAACATCTCTGGAATCCAGAATGAGAACGGCTCGTTAGAGTTTCTCGGTATTCGCTATGCGACGGCCGATCGATTCTGTCCCCCAATAGACGTTGTTTCGTGGGACGGAACATACGACGCGACTCAGTACGGCTCGGTTTGTCCACAACGTGCGGGAATGTTGGAGTCCATACAAGGATTTGACCCTGCAACCACTGACGAAGATTGCCTGTTCTTAAATGTGTTTACATCTGGGCCACCAGAAGCAAACACCAGCAAACCAGTTCTTGTTTGGATTCACGGTGGCGCGTATACCAACGGTTCTAGTTCCACTCCTTGGTACCACGGCGGCAATCTGGCAGCACAAGGTTCTGTAGTCGTTTCGATCAACTACCGGCTCGGAGCCCTCGGTTTCCTAGGGGATGGGAACTACGGAATTCTCGACATGGTTTCTGCACTGCGTTGGGTCAACAAAAACATTGCTGCCTTTGGCGGCAACCCGAACAACGTCACAATATTTGGTGAGTCTGCTGGTGGTTCAGCACTCATTGCACTAATGGCTTGCCCAGAGGCACAAGGGCTATTTCAGCGAGTGTGGGCCATGAGTCCATCCATTGGCCAGTTACGTGAACGAGATCGCTCGTTAGAACTAGCAAAGGAATTCTTAGAAATCGCGGGGGTGGAAAGTATTGATGAGCTTCGTTCTACATCTGTCGAGAAGATTCTTGATTTTCAAACAACGCAATATCTTTCTGCAAATAAGACATTCGATTTCTTTGCCCCGACTGGCGGAGGTGTCGGTATCGAATCCGACATCCTTAATACCGCGAGTCAATCTGCTGTTCAGTTTGTTGTTGGCACCAACAAGGACGAGAACAAGATATGGGCAGCCTTTGATCCGGCCTTAGCTGATGCGGATGCTGACATGTGGAATGAATTTTGCATCGAGAATTTCGGAGATAGCGCCACCAATGCACGACAGACGTACGAGAAAATGCGCCCAAATGAATCACCACGTAATCTGATGTCTGCCATCAGCACAGATACAGGATTTCGTCAACGTGCAATCTCCTTTGCTGAAGCTCGCGTCGCCAATAACCAACCAACATGGATGTATTGGTTTACCTGGCCAACACCATTCATGGACGGAGCCCTCGGTTGCTGCCATGCACTCGACATCCCTTTTGCATTTGGAAACATCAATGCTCCGGGGGCCGACATGCTTCTCGGAGACGGAAGCGAACGCCAGCCAATCGCCGACCGCTTCACAGCTGAGATCACTCAATTCGCTCATCACGGTCACCCCTCATGGTCCCAGTACGACACAGACACCCGTGCGACACTGCGAATCGACGAAAAAACAGAACTTATTCTCGACCCTGAACAAGAGATTCGCGCCCTCTTTTCATAGTGAGACGATTTTCACCGACTCATTAGTGCGCCAATAGTGATGCACTCATAGCCTTTGAGGCAAGGGGTGCAATGTCGAACATCAAGAGAACCAAAATGACTGTTCCCATGTTGCGGGAGCGCAAAGAATCACACTCGCCTCTGGCGATGGTTACTGCCTACGACTCCACATTTGCGAGCATCGTCGACGAGGCAGGTGTCGACCTGATTCTTGTGGGCGATTCCGTGGCAACGGTAATGCAAGGTCAGCGCAACACTTTGGGAGTCTCCATGCAAGACATGGAATACCACGTACGTCTTGTTGCATCAGTAAAACCAAATGCTTTGATTGTCGGTGACATGCCCTTTGGTTCGTATCAAAGTTCTGTCAAGGATGCCGTTGATAATGCTGTTCGTCTTGTGAAGGCTGGCGCCGAAATCGTCAAGCTCGAAGGCGGAATTCATGTTGCAGAACAGATTCGCGCAATCGCGGCGACCGACATTCCAGTGATGGGACATATTGGTCTAACGCCTCAGAGTTATCACCGCATGGGCGGCAACAAGGTGCAGGGTCGCAACTCGGGTGACGTAGCCGGCAGCAGGGAGAGACTTCTTGAAGATGCGCATGCTGTCGAACAGGCTGGAGCATGCGCAGTTGTTATTGAAGCTGTACCTGCCTCTCTTGCAGCAAGCATCACTGAAAAGGTTTCGATTCCTACTATTGGAATTGGCGCAGGCGTTTCATGCGATGGCCAAGTTCTAGTTATGCACGACCTTCTCGGATTATCGCCACGAACATTCACATTCGCAAAAGCGTATGCAGACCTGCGAACCACAGCCACAGATGCAGTTCGTCAGTATGTTGCAGAAGTGCATTCTCAACAGTGGCCAGACGAAGCTCATAGCTTCCAATAACAATGTTGATCCTCACCTCGCCTGAGGAAATGTTTCGATGGCGCAAGAATTTGGGCGACGAGGGAATCTCAGTTGGGTTTGTGCCCACAATGGGTTTCTTACATGAAGGACATGCGTCTCTCATTCGAAAATCAACTCAAGAGAACACACACACTGTTGTATCCATATTTGTGAATCCCACTCAATTCACTAATTCCGAAGATTTTGAGAAATATCCCCAAGACAAAGATGGCGATTCATCACTTCTTCGAGCACTCAATGTGGATGTTCTGTATTCACCGTCACCCTCCGCCGTATACCCCGAGGGTTTCAACACTTCAATTAGCGCTGGTCACATCGCGACAAAGTTAGAGGGAAAGAGCCGCCCGGGCCACTTTGATGGAGTTGCCACAGTTGTTGTCAAACTCCTGAATACTGTCAATCCAAACAACGCCTACTTCGGCAAGAAGGATCGACAACAGTTGGCGGTCATTCAACAGGTGGTTCGAGACCTGAATCTGTCTATCAACATCGTTGGACAGGACACCGTGCGTGACCATGACGGTGTGGCTCTTTCCAGTCGCAATAGTCGCCTCACGGAAATGGAAAGGCAAGCGGCTGTCGTTTTACCACAGGCACTGCGCGCGATGATTTCTGCGTTTCATGCAGGAGAAACGAGTTTCGCACAGCTCATAGCGTTAGGACTTCAAATTTGTGCAACGTTGACTACGTGGAGATCGTCGACCCAATCACTATGGAAGAGATTGAGTTTCCAATGACCGCGAGTGTTATTTGCATTGCTGCCACCTTCGGAACAATTCGTTTGATTGACAACACCGAGTTGAGCAACTTGGTCTAGCCTCACCTTCGTGAATGAGACTTTCGCGCAGTGGCCAGAATCCCTCTGGCGAGACGGTCAACTCAATTGGAATTTTGATTGTCTGCCCAGAGAGTTGTCGTGCGATGTAGCGATTGTTGGAGCTGGCTTCACTGGATTGTGGACAGCACACCACCTCTTGGAGATAGATCCACAACTGTCTATCGCAATCATCGAAGCCCGCCAGCCAGGTTTTGGTGCCAGTGGCCGAAATGGGGGCTGGTGCAGTGCGCTGTACCCCACCTCGTTGTCCACCATTGCTACAGAAACATCCCGTGAAGCAGCCATCAATCTTCAAATGCATCTCATTCGCACCGTTGAAGACATTGGGGCACACATCACGAAGCACGACATCCAATGTGGGTGGAGACACTCAGGAACGTTGTCGTATTCACGCAACGAGGCACAACTAGCCAGACAAAATGCCGACCTCATCATGTACAGAGATTTAAGTCTCGGCGAAGAATTCATGCGCTCACTTTCTTCATCTGAATCTCAGCAGCGCATCAAGATCAGTAAATCACTCGGTGCATCATTTACACCGCACTGTGCTTCTCTCAACCCTGCCCAACTGCTAGACGGGCTCGTTACTCAACTATTGGCAAACGGCGTCACGTTCTTCGGAGACTCGATCGTTTCAGAAATCGGAAACCGTTCGTTGCGTGCGCACACTGTCCATGGCCCCGCCACAGTCAATTGCAAATGGAACGTACGTGCTACGGAAGGCTTCACTGCCCGTCTCCCAAAACATCGTCGAACCATTGCGCCCCTGTATTCCTACATGATCGCCACCGAACCAATCTCGTCACGCATATGGAACGACATCGGTTGGGATGGACGAGAGACGTGGAACGACGGGCGAAACATGATCGTGTATGCGCAGCGAACGTCAGATGATCGCATCGCGTTTGGTGGACGCGGCGCGCCGTATAAGTTCGCAAGCCGGATTGGCGGCCAGTTCGATAATAACGCCTCTGTACATCAACTTTTGGAGTCAACACTCCACGAGTTGTTACCCCCAACCAAATCTGTTGAAATCACCAATCGTTGGGGAGGTTCGCTCGGGGTTCATCGCGATTGGCATCCTTCAGTACAAACAGATCGAACGACGGGCCAGGCCAGTGCAGGTGGCTACGTTGGCGATGGAGTGGCATTCAGTTGCCTTGCTGCTGAAGCTTTGTCTCATGAAATTCTGGACACCGACAACGAGATTCGAACACTGCCCTTCATGCAACATGTTTCCCCGAAGTGGGAACCTGAGCCTTTGCGGTGGCTTGGAATCAACGGAATGATTTCTCTTACTCAGCGCGCAGATGTAGCCGAGGAAAACAACAAGAATGTTGGATTTCTTACTAGGCAATTGCTACAGAAATTAGTGCCCTAACGATGCAAGTTGTCATTGAACTGCTGCACACGCAGCCGTACAGAATAGGCAGAGTCTCCAGACAGAACACCTGGTCGAGCAAAAAGCCTGCCCTGTTGCCAGTTCGATAACCCGAGTTCGGGACGCAACAAAGCAAATTGGCCGTCAACCCATCTGGTGAAACCATCGCCCACAAACGGCGCATTGCACATCTCCCAAACCTTCTTCACATCATCGGTCGACCGAGAAACCACACTCACAATGAATTGCGGGCTGTATCTATTGAACAATTGGGTCGCATCTTCAATGTCATCTACGAGGACAACAGCAAATTCAGGCGCATTCTCCCATTCGTATTCAATCCCCAGAGACGCCGTGTCTGCTGAAACGACACACGTATCGATTTCAGCAAAAGCATTTCTAAGGATGACCTCGGCGTCATCGACGCCGTGCACAACTGGCAAAGTATTTCGCTTCTTCGCAGCATCTAATGCGGCACGAACGAGTATCGGAATCTGCTCGAGAGCATTTTGTCGAGTAACACAAATGACATTAAGCGTGTTACATACTTTTCTGTCGAGACTGTTTTCAATCACAAGCCTCAAACGAGATTCATCTGCATCTCCCACAATCATCCACGCGCCACCTGTGCCATGAAGACTTACAGGGACACCGGACTGCTGGGCGATGGCTCCGAGCTGGGCAACTGCTTCACCCGACCCACGCGCAACGGCAAGTGACAGGCGAGCGTCAGAGAACAAAGCCCAACCAGCAGCATGCTCGGGTGAATCGATAAGCACGACCGCACCAATCGGTAACCCAGACTTCTGTAATGCAGGAGCAACTACTAAGGCCATCAATTGCTTTGCCGTACCCAAAGCGTCGCTCCCGATACGAAACACAACAGTGTTTCCGCTACGCAAAACACCAGTTGCGTCTGCAAACACATTGGGTCGTCCTTCAAAGACAAAACCGAGGACACCAAGCGGGGCTTTCCGCTCCTCAACTAGCCACCCATCGTGTACTACTTCTGACAATTGTTTGTCCCTAGATGGCTCCATATCGCGCCACATGCGCAAGGAGTCAATCATGTCGCGACGCATTGAGTCGGACAATTCAAGACGAGTTGTAGAGCGCCCTCGCTTTATAGCATCGGAAACATCCGAGGCGTTTGCAGTAAGAATCCGGGAAAAGACCCCATCATCAGACAAAAGTTGAGCGGCAGTTTCAAAGAATGATGTGATCTGCTCATCGGACACCTGAGATAACTCAGCAAAAGAGCGTTGAGCCACTTCCACGGCATCAGAGACCAACACGGCGACATTCGCAGGGATACGACACAGTTGACTAGTAGTTGCTACGGCCAAAAGTTGGTCGCCAGACTGCATGGTGGCAGCCAATTCATGCGAGACCTGAACAAATGTGCGACCCACGGCCACCCAATCCCCTGCCTGAACCGTTCGATCAATCTGCATTGCTCTATTCTGCTCTGTGTGAGCATTCAAGAGGAAACTTCCTTCTACTTCCGTCAACTACTAAGTGGTCGAGACTTTGGCATCAATAACCCCATTGCCCAGCAAATGGTCAACTTCGCCTATCTCATAGGCGACAGGGACACTGGCGAGTGTGTAGTGATTGACCCTGCTTACGCCGTTCGAGATCTCATAGATATTGCCGAATCAGACGGAATGCGCATCACGGGCGTCATGGCGAGCCATTATCACCCTGACCACGTGGGTGGAAACATGATGGGCCACACCATTGAAGGTGTGAGCGCATTACTTGAACATATTCAGATTCCTATCCATGTGAATGAACATGAAGCTCCATGGGTTCTCAAGACAACCGGTATTTCACAGACCGATCTATGCAGCCATAGCGCCGGGGACATTGTGAAGGTTGGGCAATTTGATATCACCTGCGTTCACACTCCAGGCCACACTCCGGGTAGTCAATGTTTCCTCACCAATGGTTGCCTCATCAGTGGTGACACACTTTTCCTCGAAGGATGCGGACGCACAGACCTTCCAGGCTCGAATGTTGCAGACATGTACGACAGCCTCAACACCCTGGCTCAGTTGCCGGATTCCACCGTCGTCCTACCTGGCCACCAATACTCTGCTCCGTCAGCAGCATTGCTGTCCGACGTAAAGGAATACAACTACGTGTTCAAACCAAAAACCAAAGAGCAATGGCTCATGATGTTTGGGCACGACTAGTTAGTAAATGCCGAAACAATCACGCTTCCTGCCGACAAAAACATCAAAAAAATTACGAGAAATCTGAAACGTTCCGACGTGATGTGTTTTCTGAAGTAGTAGCCAATTTTCAGAGCCACGAATAAAGCAGGAATTGCAACTAACACACCGTTGAGATTGTTGGTGTTTACCTTTCCGGCCGCCACGAACATTGCGACCGCCACAATATTCACAAGCGAGAACACCGTATTAATTGTTGCTCGAAAAACAGTCGGATCAATTCTTCGAGCCTGCATTACGAAGACCAGTGGTGGGCCATTAGTTGATGTGGAAGTTGATAGGAAACCGCTAACGATTCCCAGTAACCAGTCAAGACGATGCTTCTCGTCGTGTAATTGAAACCCTCGCAACAGCATTACCGCAGACACGAGAACCACTACGCCCAATACAACCCTTAGCCCAGTCTCTGACACCAACACAAAAGCCGTGAGCCCGAACGGCATACCCAAAAACGAAGCCATAGTAAGCCTTTTCGCAATGGCAACGTCTACATGTGCTCTATCTAAAAAAGCCTGCGAAGTTGTCGATAAGGCGCCGATTACCGTCGCCACCACAACTGCATCACGTGGACTGACCACAAGAGTCATTAACGGCACAGCAAGAAGTGAGAAACCGAAACCCGATAAAGACTGGGCAAAGGATGCAAATGCGATACATCCGGCAATCCAGAGAAGATCTACTAGCGACACTAAGACCCGCAGATGCTCTGCAGTGAATCCGAAAAGACCTGCGTGTGGCGATCCACGTCTTCGCTTGTGTGCGAAGGACACATGAGTGCCATGTTATGAAATGGAGTGAGCAGCACGCAACGGTTCAGTGCATAGAGATGCAGATAAGACTCCAAATCATGGTCTCCAGTTGCTGCAGCCGATGCTCCGTCGTTAGGCGGTGGACCAAACCAGTATTCCGCACGACATCCAAGTTGTTGTACGTGCCAGTTCAAAGAAAATGCTTCAAATGATTCACGGACTCCTGTTGTCCAGCGAGTTGCCAATGGAATCATCCGATCGAAGTCACTCTGCAACAATGTTGTCGACAACGTTGCGCGCACTGCAGCAAGGGCAAGTGCGTTGCCAGTTAATGTCCCGCCAACGCCAGACACATCTACCTCATTGCTGGTCATTAAGGCCTCTAAACGCGTTGCTACCTCGCTGGTCATTCCGTACACAGCTGCTGGCATGCCGCCACCAATTGGCTTACCAATGACGAACAGATCAGGTTCTAAATTCCACGCCCTGGTGCATCCACCGGGACCGGCACAAATCGTATGGGTCTCATCGATAATCAGTAACACCCCGTATTTGCGAGTGATAGAGCGAACCGCATCCAAGTAGCCGGGTTCTGGAAGAACAATTCCGATGTTTGTTAGTGCTGGCTCCATCAGAAGACAAGCAACGTCTCCTATAGCTAAAACCTTTTCTAATTCTTCCTCGTTGTTGAACGGAACTACGCGCGTAGTTATTGCAGGATCAAACCCTCGACCAGTGGATCCAGGCCGGGACAATGTCTCCCCGTTCTCTCCCCTAATCACAAGGGTCTCATCAACAGTGCCGTGATAACACCAGTCCATAACCGCGATTTTCGGACGTCCTGTCAACTCTCGTGCAAATCTGAGCACAAAACGATTTGCGTCTGTTGCAGTCATCGCGAACTGCCACTTTGTTAAACCAAATCTTCTTTCAAGCTCCGCAGCAACCCACTGTGCATCTTCGTTGGGCAACATCGTGGTTATTCCGTTCAAC
The DNA here is from genome assembly GCA_026393575.1 of Actinomycetota bacterium. GTDB lineage: Bacteria > Actinomycetota > Acidimicrobiia > Acidimicrobiales > Ilumatobacteraceae > UBA2093. Next base: position 14,152 of record JAPKZX010000032.1, on the reverse strand, counting down.
GCCCGGTGATGAATAGCCTCGGCCACCTGCGGCAGGGCATGCCCAGTCATAGCCCCCGTGTCACCTAGGCAAAAGTCCACATATTCACGACCATCAACGTCTGTGAAATGCCCACCTCGAGCTTCATCAAGGAATAACGGGAACCCCCCTGGCAACCGAGTCATCCATGGCATGGGAACACCAGACACCAGGTTCTGTCGCGCTCCGCGGGCCAATTCTGCTGACCGCGGATGCAAACGTGCAAACAACTCGCACTCTGATTGATACATCTGACTCAAAAGGTTGCGATTAGTGCCACTCACGGGTCATAACCCTAGGTCTAAGCGTCATCAAGCCAAGACATACTCACGTTCTGCATCCCAAATGAGACAGGCATTTGGTCTTTACATTTCGTACACTTTCAGGGTGACCACTATCTCTTACCCCGTTCAACTGAGGGTTAACGGTGGCCGCCTCATGCAACGTCTCATGGACCTCGCCGAGATAGGGTCGATTGATGGTGGGGGCTGTGCACGCCTTGCCCTCACCGACGAGGACAAAGCCGGTCGCGACCTAGTTATCGCGTGGATGCACGACCTCGGTCTATCCGTCACCACTGATGTCATCGGCAACGTCGTCGGTGTTTGGGATGTCGGATCTGGACAACCAGTCATGACTGGTTCACATATCGACACAGTGCGCACAGGCGGAAAATACGACGGCAATCTTGGCGTACTCGCTGGTCTGGAAGTGATTCAGACTTTGCAAGAGAACAACATCACACCACTACGCCCACTTGCAGTTGCATTCTTTACAAATGAAGAAGGCGCACGTTTCGCACCCGACATGCTTGGTTCGTTGGTTTATGTAGGCGGGATGCCAATTGAAGAAGCTTTAGAAATTGTCTCGATAGATGGCGCAACAGTTGCGGCCGAACTTGAACGAATCGGATACAACGGAGCAACACCGTGCCCTGCCATTGCGCCACATTCATTTATTGAATTACACATCGAACAAGGTCCAGTCTTGGAACAAGAAGGTATTCGTATCGGAGCAGTAACTGGCGTACAAGGAATCAGCTGGCAAGAGGTAGTTATTGATGGCCAGTCAAATCATGCAGGAACAACTCCCATGTCAATGCGCAAAGACCCCGCTCTAGTTGCCGCGGAGATAACCGTGTTTCTCAGAGAACTCGCATTGCGCATGGGCGGTCACCAGGTATGCACGGTGGGCAAGATTGACCTTCACCCCAATCTCATAAATGTCGTACCTGCCAGAGCAATTTTGACTCTCGACGTACGAAACACCGACGAACAATTGCTTATCCAGGCCGAAAAAGAGATCAGCGATTTCCTTGCCAAAATCGCATCAGAAGAACAAGTCAGAATCTCCACTCGCCCACTTGCCAGATTTGAACCAGTGCAATTCGCCGACTCTGTCATCAACATGGTGCACGAAATAGCAATAGAACACGGCCACACAGTGCGATATATGCCAAGTGGCGCCGGCCACGATGCACAAATGCTTGCTCGTGTCTGCCCGTCAGGGATGATTTTTGTGCAAAGTAGAGACGGCATCAGCCACAACGCAGCCGAATATACATCGCCAGAAGACATCGAAGCAGGAAGCAATATTCTGCTTCACTCCATGTTGCAGATGGCCCAATCAGAGGAGACATTCGCATGAGTCGAATTATCACTATCGGAGCAGCACAACTTGGACCAATTCAGAAAGAGCACTCGCGTGAAGAAGTTGTTGAACGCTTAATTCACCTACTTCGCACCGCCGCAACAGCATCTTGTGACCTTGTGGTATTCCCTGAACTCGCACTGACAACATTCTTCCCACGTTGGTTTGTAGAAGACATATCCAAGACAGACCACTATTACGAAACCGAAATGCCTTCGCCCGTCACGCAACCATTGTTTGATGAAGCCAAACGACTGGGCATTGGTTTTTGTCTTGGGTACGCAGAACTCACAACGGACGGCCATCGTTTTAACACGCAGATACTCGTCGAAAAAGACGGATCAGTTGTTGCCAAGTATCGGAAGGTTCATATTCCAGGCCATGAACACAACGAACCAAACAGACCGTTCCAACATGCCGAGCGCTACTACTTCGAACCATCAATGGAAGGTTTCGGTGTTTGGAAAGCATTTGATGCTCGCGTCGGCATGATGATCTGTAACGACCGCCGCTGGCCAGAGTCGTACCGCGTTATGGGCCTACAAGGTGTCGAACTAATTCTCTGTGGCTACAACACACCAATTCATTATCTACCAGACCCAAGCCAAGACATTTTGCAAGGTTTCCACAACGCACTCGTTATGCAATCTGGTGCCTACCAAAATGGAAGTTGGGTCGTAGGTGTCGCTAAGGGCGGAAACGAAGAAGGTGTCGAATCTCTCGGACAAAGCATGATTGTTGCGCCGTCAGGCCAGATTGTTGCTCAAGCACTCACCACAGATGACGAACTCATTGTTGCTCGATGCGACATGGATTGGTGCGCCCGATACACAGGAACCCTGTTTGATTTTGAAAAGTATCGTCGCCCCGAGGTATACGGACGCATCACTTCCCAACGTGGAGTCATCAAGGACTGACAATGTCATTCACTACTTCAGGCCTCGTATGTGGTCACCACCATCTGTATTCCAGTCTCGCCCGAGGCATGCCGGCCACTCCAGTAACGCCCACCTCATTCATGAGCATCCTGGAAAACGTGTGGTGGCGACTTGATGCCGCATTGGATGAAGACACTCTGTATTGGTCTGCAGCCTTGGGCGCAGCCGAGGCGTTACTAAATGGAACAACCGCGATCATTGACCATCATGAATCACCTCATTTCATCGATGGAAGCCTGGACATCATCAAATCAGCGTGCGACTTCGTAGGAGTACGTAGCAACTTAAGTTATGGCGTCACGGACCGTTGGTCGGACGGAAAAATTACGTCGATAGTGTCCCCACAAGCTTCGATAACAAAGGAAGCAGAACGCGGATTACGCGAGAACCAACGGTTCCTTTCATCTGGTGGTCGTGGCATGGTTGGTGTACACGCATCGTTCACATGTAGCGATGAAACATTGTCAGCGGCAGCAGAGTTGGCACGGGATCACAACACCGGTGTCCACATTCATGTTGCCGAATCTGCTGATGATTCAAATGCAGGAATTCGCCTGCAAGATCTGGCGACAGACAATTGGTTACTAGTCCATGCGGTACACCTTCAAGAGGAACTACCAGGGACCATCGCACATAACCCGCGGTCAAATATGAACAACGGCGTTGGTTATGCACGCCCAACTCAACGGACAAACACAGTCATTCTCGGCACAGATGGTATTGGCGCAGACATGCTCGAAGAGGCTCGTCTGGCCTATGTCGCGCTACGCAACTACGACGTTCAAGAAACTCCTGACACAGTGTGGTCCTGGTTGCGCAACGGCGAGGCATTCTTCCCCGAAGTGCGTACCGACACCGTGACATGGTCCTACGACCACGCAGATAGCCCGTGGCACGTTGCATTTACGCCCGGCATCCGCTGCACCGACGTCACGATGAACGGACGAACTGTTGTTCACAACGGATCACCAACTCAGTTCGACATGACTGAGATTCGTACAAAAGCCGCAGAAGCAGCACACACTCTTTATAAGAAATTGAGCACATAATGACCGTCTTCATCCCGCGATCACTACAAGAGGCAACCGATCTAATTGCTGAGCACCCTGATGCACACTTGCTGACAGGCGGAACCGACTTGATGGTAGAGGTCAACTTCAATCATCGCCGTCCGGAGAAAGTGATTTCCCTAGGAAAAATCGAAGAACTTCATCAAGTAACTATTAATGACGATCATGTCATCATCGGTGCCGCAGTTCCGTATGCACAAATGGAAAAGGGAGAACTTGGGGAGTCACTGCCAGCACTTGCCGAGGCAGCACGAACAGTTGGGTCACCACAAATACGTGCTGCAGGTTCTTTGGGCGGCAACCTCGGCACGTGTTCACCTGCCGGAGATTCGCTGCCAGTTTTGAGTGCCACAAATTCACTTGTGCATCTCACTTCTGCTGGCGGTACTCGCATGGTTCCATTCTCTGAATTCATGATTGGCCCGAAACGCAATAGTCGGCAACCACATGAGATCATCACAGCAGTCACCGTTCCGAGAACCTGTGGATGGCAGGGCTACGCCAAGGTAGGCACGCGAAATGCAATGGTCATCTCTGTTGCCTCTGCATGTGTGGTGTTTCATGACGACGAATTACGCATTGCTTTGGGTTCAGTTGGCCCCACAATCATTCGTTGCACCGACACTGAAAACTGGTATCAATCGCTTGCCTCAAAAAAATCAACTGGTGTGTCGTTGGAAATTGGATCTCGTGCGTCGCAGGAGTCACGCCCGATCGATGACCACCGATCGACCGCGGATTATCGACGTCACGCAATCAAAGTACTGGCGCAACGCCTATTCGAAAGAGGAATGTCAAAATGAGTGGCCACCAGAATTACACATTGAATGTAAACGGAACTGAGCATCCAGTAAAGGACGCATGGATTGGAGAAAGTCTTCTATACGTGCTGCGCGAGCGCTTAGGTCTTCCTGGTTCCAAAGGCGCATGCGAACAAGGCGAATGTGGAAGTTGCACAGTAGTCATTGATGGAAGTGCCGTGTGTAGCTGTCTCGTCATGGCAGCTACAGCGGTTGACTCCCAAATCGCCACAATTGAGGGCCTTGCTGAAGACGGCACTCTTACCGATGTACAAGAAGCCTTCATCACCGAAGGTGCAGTTCAGTGTGGCTTTTGCACACCAGGCCTCGTAATGGCCGTTCACCACTTACTTGAATCAAACGACAATCCAGACGAGATGACAGTTAAAGAGGCACTCTCTGGCAACATCTGCAGATGCACAGGTTATGGACGCATCTTTGCTGCAGTTGATGCTGTGATTGCTCAACGTCAGGCAGGCAAGTAATGGTTCTCACCAAGACTCGACAACGCGATGTTCTCGGACATAGTGCTTTGCGCCCAGACGGAACCGCAAAAGTGAAAGGTGACTTCGCATTCTCGTCAGACCTTTGGGCCGAGAACATGTTGTGGGGCGCCACTCTGCGTTCACCTCACCCACATGCTCGAATTGTTTCCATTGATTTGTCAAAAGCATGGAAAGTGACCGGCGTAGAAGCCATCATCACCGCCTCTGATGTCCCTGGGCAGTTGACATATGGACTCATCAGTGAAGACCAGCCGGTATTTGCTTTTGATGTTGTTCGATACATGGGCGAGCCAATTGCTGCTGTTGCAGCAGACCATCCTGAAACGTGTCGACGAGCACTCGCAGCGATTGAGATCACGTATGAAATATTGCCGCCTCTTACCGATCCTGAAATGTCTATCGGTGAGCAACATATTCCTATCCACCCAGATGGAAACCTCATTCGCGAACAACGCATCGTTAGGGGCGACATAACTGCCACCGGACCAATTGTTGTCGAGGGTACGTACATCATTGGAATGCAAGACCAAGCTTTCCTTGGCACCGAGTCAGCCCTAGCAACACCAGATCATGACGGTGGCGGCGTTGAAGTTTATGTTGCTACGCAATGGCTTCATGAAGACAGAAAACAAATGGCTAAATGCCTCAACATGCCAGAGGAAAAAGTTCGCCTCACGCTCGGAGGTGTTGGAGGTGCGTTTGGTGCGCGCGAGGACATCAGTCTCCAAGTGCACACATCACTGTTGGCTCTACGAACCGGTCGCCCCGTAAAGATGCAATATGGGCGCGAAGAAAGTTTCTTTGGTCATGTTCATCGACATCCAGCCAAGGTGTGGATGAAACATCACGCAACAGCAGAGGGTGAAATTGTCAAGATTGAAGCGCGTTTCTTGTTTGATGGTGGCGCCTACTCTTCTACCTCAGCTGCGGTACTCCTGAACGGCATTACTCACACACAAGGGCCATACAGATGCCCCAATGCAATCGTTGAAGGTTTCGCGTCGCGCACAAACAATCCACCTTGTGGTGCTATGCGCGGCTTCGGCGTTGTACAAGCTTGCTTTGCCCACGAAGGTCAGATGGACAAAATTGCCGAAGCGGCTGGCATATCGCCGGTTGCTGTGCGACTACTGAACGCAATTCGTACGGGTGACACCCTGATTACTGGGCAAATTCTTGAGAGCGTGGCACCCGTAGAACGATGCATTCGTGAGACTGACGCACTCCCCTTGCCTCCTCCACTACCAACAGATGCACATGAACTTTTGCTTCCAGGCGGGTCAGGCCTCACAGCAGATCGACGACACATTGTTCGCGGAATTGGCTATGGAGTCAGCATCAAGAACATCATGTACAGCGAAGGGTTCGATGACTACTCAACAGCTCGATGCATCCTTAAAGATGGCGTTGCCACTATTAAATTCGCAACCAGTGAAGTGGGACAAGGCTTCGTTACTCTTGCACCACAAATTGCTCGCTCGGTTCTCGGCGTTGATGAAGTAGTGACGGAAACCATTGATACGCAAATCGGATCTGCTGGTTCGACATCAGCATCACGGCAGACGTGGATGAGCGGAGGCGCTATGGATGGTGCCTGCAGAATGGTGCGTGAGCGGCTATTCGAACATGTTGCAGCAATACACAAGCTTGACCCCTTGCAATTAGCGATTGAGAACACCGACGTCGTCGATACGCGTGGACACTTGCGCATCCCTGTGTCAGAAGCATCCAGTGGAGTTCGCTTCGAAGAGACATTCGAATATCACCATCGCCCAACAGAAGATCTCGACGAGAACGGTCAAGGAAACTGTCACGTGGCATTTGCGTTTGTTGCACACAGAGCCGTAGTTGATGTTGATCCCGAATTGGGTCTTGTAAAAGTTGTACAAATCGCTACGGCTCAAGATGTAGGACGCGTCCTCAATCCGCTATCAGTTCTCGGTCAGATCGAAGGCGGCATCGCACAGGGACTCGGACTCGCGGTAATGGAAGAAATCATTGTCCAAGACGGCAAAGTGAGAAACCCAAGCTTTACTGACTACTTGCTACCCACCGCACTCGATGCACCAACAGTGATTGCATCAATGATTGAAGAACCTGACCCACAGGCACCTATGGGCGCCAAAGGCGTTGGCGAACCGCCCTGTATTTCAGTGACACCAGCAATCGTGGCGGCGATTCGTAACGCAGTTGGAAAATCTATAGATCGTTGTCCAGTACGTCCACAAGACATCTGCTTGTAATTTACGAACCAAAGACCTTTTTGGTGTACTCATTCGAGAACACCCGATTCGGGTCCATCTCATCACGTAGTTGCAAGAAATCGTTCCAACGTGGATACAGACGCGACAATTCTTCAGCCTCGCGATGATGAATCTTTCCCCAGTGAGGACGGGAGTCATACGATCTCATGATGTCTTCCACATCTCGAAAGAAAGCCTCGTGTTCCATGCCTTTGAACACGTGAACTGCGATATACGCACTTTTGCGTCCATATGAAGTTGAAAGTGGCACATCGTCTGCGTCTGTAAAGCGAACTTCTACAGGAAAGTTCAATAAGTAACCCTTGCGTTCGATCATCGAACGAATGTCAGTGAGAGCAGGAACTACAGCTTCTGCAGGCATGGCATGTTCCATTTCGTAAAACTTCACGAGTCGAGGACTTGAAAAGATCTTGAAGCTTTTGTCTACGTATTCGCGGGAACCAGAAGATGGCAGCGCAGTCGCAAGTCGTGGGATCAGTGCTGGGCGCAATTTGCCAACACGACACAACGCACCAAACGCGTAATTCTCCATGAAGGTCTTCTCTATCCAGCCTTTAACTTTCGGCAATGGCTGAAGAGCATCAGTCGTTCTGTTGTTTCTTTTTGTAAGAGCCCATTTTGTGTGTGGTATCCAGAAGAATTCGAAATGGTCATTCGCAGCAGCGAGTTCATGGATTTGTGGAAGCAAAGAATCCAACTTCATCGGTTCTTCTCGTGCGCGTAACGCAAAAGCAGGTACAACCTGAATCGTGCACTCCGTAATCGCACCCAAAGCTCCGACTGACACACGCGCAACATCAAGAATCTCCGGATGAACTTCAGTGGAGCACTCAACGATTGAGCCATCTCCTTTCACAATTCGCATTCCGACAACCTGAGCTGCAAGCCCTGTCAGGCGAGTACCTGTGCCGTGCGTTGAAGTTGAGATTGCACCCGCAACTGTTTGATAAGCGATGTCCCCCAGGTTGGCCATCGCTAGACCCTCGGCATCAAGGAGACGGTTGAAGTCATTCAGATTGGTTCCAGCTGCAACTCGAGCGCAGCACTTGTGAAACTATGGCCAGACGCAGCGACCTTCACCGTGTGCCCAGCCTCTGCTGCAGATCGAACTATCTCGCTGACCTCAGCTTCAGAAGTGGGATGGGATATCGCCACCGGGTGCGCAATCTGGTTGCCCGCCCAATTCGACCACGTCTTACTCATGCCCCCATTCTTACCCATCAGGGCCTTCAGACGCCGCTCCGCTTCTCAAGCACCAGTCTGAAGGGAATAAGGTGGGTCATCGCATCTCAGAGGAGAATCAGATGACAGTTACTCAGGTTCCATTGGTGGACTATCTCGTTCTAGGTGATTCCCCTCACCTCACAGCAAATGAATGCACGGCATGTGGAGCGCGATTCTTTGATCGCCGCAATGCCTGCGCTTCGTGCTTCGCCACCGACTTCAAGAAGGTCAAAATCGCAACTGACGGCGTTGTCCGCTCATTCACCATCGTGACATTCGCTGCACCAGGAGTACCGGTGCCATTCGCTGCTGTCATCGTTGACTGCGGAGGCACAAGCGTTCGTGCGAACCTAGTGAATGTCGAACCCACTCCAGAAACCGTGACCTTAGGAATGAAAGTGCGTCTTGCAACATATTCCCTCGGGACCGACGACAATGGAACCGAAGCCATTGGCTTTGGATTCGAACCAGCATAATTTCTACAACATCTAAATAAATAGGAGCACAACATGGCAAGCGACGACATCTACATTCTCGGAATCAACATGACAAAGTTCGGTAAGTATCCGGACAAAGACACTGTGGACTTAGCGGCTGAGGCAGTAATCGCCGCCCTCGCAGACGGTGGCGTCACCATGCGTGACATGGGAGTGCTCGCAGCTGGTTGCCTTATGGGTCAAGGCGGCATCGGACAACAGATTCAGAAGCAAGTCGGTCAAACCGGTATCCCTGTGTACAACGTGTCTAATGCATGCGCTACCGGAGCAACAGCATTGCGCACAGCGATCATGGCAATCAAAGCAGGCGAATGCGACATGGGTCTCGCAGTTGGCGTTGAGAAGTTGGCCGGTGTCGGACTTCTTGGCGGCGGCGGTTCTCCAAAGAGCAAGTCAAAGGAATGGACACCGTCAGGTCGCTTTGGTTCAGTCACCAATACAGACGGTCTCCTCGGTACCGCAACTATGCCAGGCACCTTTGCACAAGTCGGAATGGAATACGGCCACAAATACGGTGGCGCTACATTCGAGCTGTTCGCAAAGATTTCTGAAAAGAACCATGCGCACTCGACATTGAACCCACTGGCTGCCTACACGAAGCGCATGTCGTTGGAAGAGATTATGAATGACATCATGATCTCGTACCCAAACACTCGTCCAATGTGTTCCGCCAACTGTGACGGCGCGGCCGCGGCAGTTGTAGTGAGTGGTGCCAAATTGCGCACTCTTTCAAAAGAACAACAGCGCCGTGCCATCAAGGTGTCTGCGTCGATTCTCACGAGTGACCCATACCAAGAGGCATGCCAAGTCCTTCCAGACGTCAACACGCTTACTCGCATTGCTGCCAAGCAAGCGTATGAACAAGCCGGTGTTTCACCATCTGATCTTGACCTTGTTGAACTGCACGACTGCTTTGCAACCGCCGAATTGGTGCACTACGACAACCTCATGTTGTGCGAAGAAGGCGGCGCAGTCGATTTCTTCAACTCAGGTGCTACCTGGCGTGACGGTTCCACACCGGTAAACGTTTCTGGTGGACTCGAGTCAAAGGGCCACCCCATTGCAGCAACCGGCATTGCCAACATCTGGGAAGTCTGTCATCACCTTCGTGGCGAAGCAGGACCTCGACAGATTGAGGGCGCAAAAGTCGGCATGGCACACGTCATCGGCCTCGGCTCAGCATGCGGTATCCACATTCTTGAGAAGTCTGCACTCTAAACAAACCAATATTGGTGCCTTTTGTCGCCATCCGAGGCGGTAAATGTCGAACATGAATACTGAGCAAGGCATCCGACCAACGGAACTATTTCGGATACGAGCCTTCAGCCTCTTGTGGCTCAACAGCTTTATATTCATATTGGTACAGAGCACTCAGCGTTTTGCGTTTGTGTGGCTTGCACTTGAACTTGGCGCGAAGTCGAACATCAGTGGCTTCATCTTGTTTGTAATGGGCGTACCAGCTCTCCTCATCTCACTACCTGTTGGCGTCATGAGTGATCACATGAATCGACGGACCCTGTTGATGACGAGCCAAGTTGGTGCCCTCATCATCACAACGCTCATCGCCATTACAGTCACCACTGGTCACATGACAATCTCCTTGGCAATCGTCGGTTCGTTCATTGCCGGCATTTTCATTGCACTCGGATCACCAGTCCGATCTGCCATCATCCCTACCCTGGTACCAAGCGACAAACTCGTAGGCGCTATCGCAGTGAGCACAATTGGAAACAACATTGGTCTCATCATCGGACCAGCAACAGCCGGACCCGCAATCGCATTCTGGGGAATCGAAGGAGCTTTCTGGCTGCAAGCAGTGTTGTACCTCATTGGATTCATTGTGTTGCTCCCCCTTCAATTACCAGCAAGCCATAACACCACACGCCGACGTTTACGAGAAGAGATTTTCGGCGGACTTCGGTTTATTCAAGACAATGCTGCTGTTCGTTCTTTCTTTGTTCTACTCGCTGGTTCAGTTCTATTCATGATGGCTCCATGGATTGTGCTGGGTCCGCAGATTGCAAAAGAACAAGCTGGAGCTACCGGTAGTCAAACCACTCTCCTCTTTGCCATGTTGGGAGTCGGTCAGTTCATCACATCCATGTTGATCATGCGTTACAACCATCTCATGGTCAAAAAAGGACTGTGGTTTATGTGTGGGCTTTGTTGGGGAAGCTCCGTGCAGATGTTGCTTGGGCAATCCTCTTCAATCTTCATGATGGGCCTTTTCTTGTTCGCATGGGGAATGGGCGGAGGGTTCTATATGAATCTCAGCCAGACCCTCATTCAGCACAACACGCCACCACAGGTAATGGGGCGCGTGATGGCAATTCATTCCCTACTCATGAGTGGTTTAGCACCGGCGGGTGCACTAGCTGTCGGCGTTATTGCACGAAGCACCGACACCGCACCATGGACATTCACGGTCTGCGGCCTTCTCATGCTTGTCACCACTCTCTTCTTTCTCATCTTTCGTCCACGACTGCGACCAATGGCATAAACATGAGACGCATCGCGGTGCTTCTAGCTTTCATTTTGTGCATTCAATTGACAATCGTCGAGAGCACGCGGGCAGAGGTGTACAAAGACCCTGCGACACTGCTCTATCGAATTGAAACAAAAGATCCAGTTGTCTTCATAACGATTGATGACGGTAAAGATCGACCGGCCAATGCAGAGGCTGTACTGAATAGACTGAATTGGCCAATCACAAGTTTCTTGGTGCCAAAACTTGTAGGCGCTCACGCCCAATGGTTTTCTAATTTTGGAAGAGTTAACGACATTGGTTCTCACACCACCCGCCATATTGCCCTCAAAGGTTTGTCATACGAGAAACAGAAGGAGCAAATCTGTAGCGGCGAAGGACGTCTATTAGGCAAGTTCGGAAAAACAGTCGGATATTTCCGGCCGCCCTTTGGCCTGTGGGATCAAAACACACTCAAGGCGGCTGCAGCATGTGGAATCTCACATGTGTTCCTATGGCGAGTTTCGTTGAATGGACGAACCATCACCACATGGGGCGGCAACATTCGGGCCGGTGACATCATCATCATTCACTATGTAGGAAGTCTTGCTCAGAGTCTTCGACGATTAGAGCGAGAACTGAAGCGACTAAACCTGACCCCCGCCAGACTCTCTGACTACGTGAAATAACAAAAGAGCGACGCCGAAGCGCCGCTCTTTGGTGTCGAAGGGGGGACTTGAACCCCCACGCCCGAAGGCGCCAGTCCCTTAAACTGGTGCGTCTGCCTATTTCGCCACTTCGACGTGGAATAGAAATGTTACCGAGGTTCTCAAGAGAACCAAGAGGTCATGTCAAGAGAAACGCCAGCGCCACCACTGTGAAGAGCCAAATGGTGGCAAACACGGTGGTGATCCGATTGAGGTTCCGTTCAGCCGCTGCAGACCCGAGTGCCGCGCCGCTGGCGCCTCCAAACATGTCAGAGAGGCCTCCACCCTGCCCGGAATGGAGCAGGACGCCCACGATGAGGGAAATCATCGAGACGACATTGATTACGACTGTGATGTACATGACTATGGAACGCACGGTTATTGACCCTATCGCCTCAAACGGCGCCATTACCCACAGAGACGGGGCTGGTTAGCGGAAAATGACAGGCAACGGCCCTCCCAGAATCGTCACGCGCCAAAGGAGGCTCCTCAGTAGCACATAGGTCTGTGGCCAGCCAACAGCGGGTCCGGAATCGACAGCCTGACGGCGGGTCGATCGGTGAGGGCACATCGCCTACTAACCGAATGCGCTTGTCCGAGTGTCGTATCGCAGGATTGGCTACTGGAACCGCCGATAACAAGGCCTTGGTGTACGGATGCGACGGATTGCTATACACCGTTGCCGAATCCCCTATTTCCACAATTTTGCCTAGATACATCACAGCGACTTGGTCGGCTATATGTCGAACGACAGAAAGATCGTGCGCAATAAATACGAATGACAGACCGAGGTCCTTTTGAAGATTCTCAAGCAGATTCAAAATCTGTGCCTGGATCGAAACGTCAAGAGCAGATACTGGCTCGTCCGCAACTATCACCGATGGTCGCAAAGACAAAGCACGAGCGATACCGATTCTTTGACGTTGACCGCCCGAAAACTCATGGGGATACCTGTTGTAATGCTCCGGATTCAGCCCGACACGTTGCATCAAATCTTGAACTTCAGCCTTCTCATTACCCTTTGTCACAATTCCCTGGATACGCATCGGGTCACCAATGATTTGGCCGATTGAGTGTCGTGGATTCAACGACGAATACGGATCTTGAAAAATCATCTGCAACTTAAGACGCATTTCGCGTAGTGATTTGCCTGACAGTGTGGTGATGTCGACCCCATCGAGAATCACAGAACCAGAGGATGGATCAATCAAACGCGTCACTAAACGAGCCAGTGTTGATTTGCCGCACCCGGACTCGCCCACAATTCCAAGAGTCTTTCCTGCCGCCAATGTAAATGACACACCATCGACAGCCTGTACAAGATCTGTCGGACGTCCAAGTATTCCGGACGAACCAGTGGGGAAATACTTGACCAGATCAATGGCTTGAAGAGCGATCTCACTGCTCATCGGGCAGCCACCTTTCGTCCAAGCGAAATGATTTCATCATTAGATAAATGACATGCAGTCACAGATCCTTGAGAGCCAACTACTCGCAAAGCTGGCACGTCAGTCGTACAAATTTCTGAAGAGTGCGCACACCGAGGATTAAACGAACAGCCAGCAGGAAGAGAAATAAGCGAAGGCGGAGAACCTGGGATTGTCGCAAGAGATCCACGACCACTCAGCTCCAAGCTATTCACAGCACCTAGTAAGCCCCATGCGTACGGATGAGTCGGTTCGGAGAACAATGCGTCAACTGTTGACTGCTCAACAATGCGACCCCCGTACATAACAAGTACTTCTTGAGCCGCTTCAGCGATTACACCAAGGTCGTGTGTTATCAGAATGATCGCCATGTTGAACTCTTTTTGGAGTTCCTTCATTAGATCCAAAATTTGAGCCTGCACGGTGACGTCCAAAGCTGTTGTTGGTTCATCTGCGATTAGGACTTTCGGATTGTTGATCAGCGCGATGGCAATCACTATTCGTTGCCTCATGCCGCCAGAGAATTGGTGGGGGTACTCATCAATTCTCTTCTAAGGGATTGGAATTCCTACCTTCTATAACATCTC
>JAPKZX010000042.1 GCA_026393575.1 Actinomycetota bacterium | reverse complement strand
CATGTGTTACACCAGTGGAACAACTGGTAATCCGAAAGGCGTTGTGTACAGCCATCGCAGTACATACCTGCACACCATGGGTGCAATGATGGCCGACTCACTTGGTGGGAGTGAATCAGCTGTCATTCTTCCCGTGGTTCCGATGTTCCACGCAAACTCATGGGGTCTTGCGCACGCAGGCGTTGCCTCTGGTGCAACATTGGTCATGCCTGGTCCAGATTTGTCTGGTCCTGCAATTGCCAATCTCATCGTGGAAGAAAAAGTCACGGTGCCCGCTGGTGTTCCCACTATCTGGATGGCTGTGCTTCCCGAACTCAAAGGACGAGATACATCGAACATTCGCGCCATCCCATGCGGTGGTTCAGCAGTGCCGAAAGCACTGAGCGAGGCGTATCGCGCACAAACAGGCAAGCCAATCTTGCAAGCGTGGGGTATGACCGAAACAAGTCCTATCGCTGCTGTGTGCACATTGTCATCTGCAGATCGTTTGTTGTCCGAAGAAGAACAAGCAGAACTGCGCACCACTGTTGGTCTCATCAGTTTTGGTGTGGAGATGCGCGTTGTTGAACCGGGTACTACAACTCCATTGCCATGGGACGGTGAATCACAAGGTGAACTGCAATGTGCAGGTTCGTGGATTGCATCTGACTATTACAACGACCCGCGTTCTCGCGAAAGCTTCACTGAAGATGGTTGGCTGCGCACAGGTGACGTAGCAGTGGTCGACTCGAAGGGTCGTATCCGATTAGTAGACCGCACTAAAGACCTCATTAAGTCTGGTGGCGAATGGATTTCATCGGTCGACGTGGAGAATGAACTGATGTCTCATCCAAAGATTGCTGAAGCAGCGGTCATTGGTGTGCCGCATCCGAAGTGGAGCGAACGCCCATTGGCCTGCGTGGTAATCAAGCCAGGCGAGACTTTGTCGAAAGAAGAAGTACTCGAACACCTTGCTCCGCGATTGGCAAAGTGGCAGATGCCAGATGATGTTGTCTTTATCCCTGAGGTGCCAAAGACATCTGTCGGCAAATTCTCAAAGAAGACATTGCGTGATCAGTTCGCTGACCACGTGCTGCCAACCGCATAAGTAGCCGCTCGCTGGGTAGCGAGGTTTACGGTAGTTACAAACGACCAGAACGAATCACTCGCTCTAAGAATTGCTGTGCGCGTTCCGATGTTGGGCGACTAAAGACCTGCGCCGGAGGGCCTTGCTCGATGATGAGCCCTTCATCGAGCACGCACACCACATCGCTTGTGTCGCGCGCAAAACCCATCTCATGGGTTGCTAATACAAGGGTCATGCCGGACGCCTTTAGCTCTCTCACAACATCGAGCACTTCGCCCACAAGTTCCGGGTCAAGAGAACTAGTGATCTCATCAAGAAGCAGCACTTCTGGCTCAATGGCGAGTGCGCGCACAATGGCAACGCGTTGCTGCTGACCACCAGAGAGTTGGTCGGGATACGCCTGTGCTTTATCCGCCAAACCAAATCGCTCGAGCATATCATGAGCCTTG
>JAPKZX010000082.1 GCA_026393575.1 Actinomycetota bacterium | reverse complement strand
ATCTGGGCAAACGCATCACTCAGTCACATGAGCAAGCAACTTGATGAAGTTCCTAGTGCACGACGCGATGACTTCTTTCTTTCAAACATGATCCCAACGGTGATTGATGAGGACATTGAGGCCGCACGCGCAATCAACCGCCGCACATTGACCGGTTACGTGTCTCTCCCCAACTATCGAAATTACTGGCGAGCAGCTGGTTACGAGGAAGAGATGACTGCAATCGAATCTGCTTTGGCTGCTGGCGACAAAGACAAACTCCCATCGCTCATGACAAACAAATGGCTCGACGACAACACAATTAGTGGCCCAGCGTCATTAGTACGAGAGAGATTTGAGGAATGGGCCAATGTTGGCGTCATGCCTATTGCCGTGATGTCTTCAACATCAGGTGGCCAAGTGAAAGCAATTAACGAACTGTTTGATGTCTACAACTGAGACAACAAATCAGACACATTCTGTTTGATTTCGTCTCGAATGCGTCGTACAACATCTAGAGGCTGACCCTTTGGGTCGTCGAGTGGCCAATCAATGTATTTCTTGCCAGGGATGTATGGGCATGTGTCGCCACAACCCATGGTGACAACTACGTCAACTGCGTGGAGTAAATCATCGTTGTACTTCTGAGGGACATACGATGAAATGTCGATACCGACCTCATTCATCACTTCAACTGCAACAGGATTGACAGAGTCCGCCGGTTCAGAACCACCCGACAAGATTGTTACTGCGCCACCAGACAATTCGCGAGCAAAACCTGCAGCCATCTGCGAACGCCCAGCGTTATGAATGCAGAGGAAAAGAATGCCACTCATGCGGAGACTTTTGTTGGCCACAACGTGCGAATAATGACTGCGGCAACGACGCCACCGAGTAATTGCATTAGAGCAAACATCGGCATGGACTCTGGAGCGATGCCAGCAAATGAATCGGAGAACATACGGCCGATACCAACAGCAGGGTTAGCGACACTGGTTGAAGAAGTAAACCAATATGCCCCAGTGATCCACGCCGCAACTAGTGCTGCCACATTTGCCTTTGCACGAATGCCACCCCAAATCACAAGCAACAATCCAACAGTTGCTACAACCTCAGAGAACCATGTTGGCCCACCGGTTCGAATCTTTTGAGATATTTCGATGTACGGATGAGCGAACATGATGTTTGCAATGATGCAACCAGTTATTGCACCAAGAACTTGAGACACAATGTCGAGCGCAAGCTGCAACGGCGACGATGACTTCTCAATGAAAAAATCAACAATCGAAACAACGGGATTAAAAGATGCGCCAGAGATCGGGCCAAAGATGGTGATCAGTCCAAAGAGCGCACCCCCAGTTGCTACGGCATTTGCCAGTAACTGAAGACCAATGTCTTTTGTCATGTTTTGAGCCATGATGCCAGACCCAACAACTGCCATCACCAGCAATGCGGTACCGAGAAACTCAGCAAGAACACGACGGTTCATGACTAGTCGCAACCCTCTGGTCCGCAGCAACTACCAGTGTTCGGTACGCCAAGCATGATGGGCATTGGAGTAAGCGACGTGTCACTTGGGGCATCTGCAAGGACTGTGTACCACTCCCATGCAAGTTCGCCGCCTTTCACCCACACTTTGTCTTGCACAGCGAAACAGCATGTGGTGCTTTCCTGCACCTCAATCGGAAGGCCAACATTTTGCGCGTGTGTGATTTTGTCTGCAACGGCTTGGGTGTCTTCCAGTTCCACACCAACATGATTCAATGTGCCCGCTTCTCCGTGACCTTCGATGAGTACCAATTTGAGTGGCGGATCTGCAATCGCAAAGTTGGCGTAGCCCTCGCGCACCTTGGCCGGACCGACTCCGAACATTTTTGAGTAGTACGCAATGGCTTCATCGATATTGGAAACGTTGAGTGCTAATTGAACACGAGACATGGAATTCTCCTTGTGTATGCCAATGCATACTTTGACAACCGTCAATATACAACACATCGACGTTCATCAATGTATTATGATCACATGCCTGCCGCACGTCCACTCCCGCTTTCACGTCGACCGTTGACCAATCAGCAGTCCGCGGCACTCTCGCCAGTTTTTGCTGCCCTCTCCGACCCTGTCCGACTGCGACTCTTTGATCTTGTGCGCCGTGCTGGCAGCACCGGAGTGTGCTCATGTGACCTCACAGAACCACTAGAACGCAGTCAACCCACCATCAGCCACCACTTGAAGGTGTTGCGTGATGCCGGACTTGTACAAGCACGACGCGAAGGAACTTGGTTGTGGTACTCCGTAGTAGAGGAATCTCTTAGTTCAGTTCAAGCGTTTATTCTGCGCTAGCCGCCTTACGCATTTCTGCGTAACCCGGATCGCTTGGCCAGTTCGGCTGAAATAGATGCCATTGTTCCGGCGCTCTGCGGATCAATCCTTCGAGTTCATGGGCCAATGCTTGCGTGCCTGCTGCAACAGATTCACGTAGACCGCCTGTGCGTTCTAGCGATAAAGGTGGCCGCACAACACAATGGTGTCCGTCGACAGACTTTGTGAAGTAGACCGCCGTAGGAACAACAACAGCCCCAGATCGAATGCCCAACATCGCAGGACCTGCTGGCAATGTTGTTCGCTCGCCGAAGAATTCCACTTCTATTCCGTTGCCTTGAATATCTCTGTCTGACAACAAGCACACAATTTCATTGCGCGCTAACGCCGCGAGCACAGCTGATCCCGCTGAAGGCCCCAAAGGCACAACGTTCATGCCAAGGTCACTACGCAATTTCACAAACCAGTCAAACAACTCAGGTGGTTCAAGTGGTTCAACAATCACAGTCATGCGATGTCCCATCTCGGACATCCATCGACCGGCCCATTCCCAACCGCCGAGATGAGGCAAAGCAACGATGACGCCTTTGCCTTTTTCAAGGCCCGTCAGAATGTGCTGGTACCCGTCGTAGGAAAAAGTACGCAACACGTGTTTGCGTGAAAGCGTCGGCAAGCGAAAACTTTCGGTGTAGTAACGCATGTAACTGTCAAACGCTTGTTGCGAGGCGCGTCGCAAAGCGAGCCCTGACAAAGATGGGTCAACCCTCTTTAGGTGTCGTTCGATAATTAGACGACGTTGCCGCAGTGACAATGCGATGCCCGGAGCCAAAAGCGATACTGCCCCTTGTGCAACAGGGCCGGGGGTGAGTCGTGCAATGAGCGACCCGAGTCGGTATCCACCGACCGTGAGAGCATCATTGAATTCGTCGAAAGGGCTAGCCATTGCGTTGACGGCGGCGCTGACGCGAAACGACAGACAATTGACGACGCGAGGCTCGAATGCTTTGCCGACTCACGCGACGCACCTGGCGCACTTCGCGCTTTTCTTTCGTGGTATTTGACACTTCGGCCTGGCGCCACACTTGCACAAATCTCTGAATGGCAGTCGCCACAGTGAGAGCCAGCATCACCCACAAGATGGGTGTCAATAATGAATCGAACAACAACCCAACGCACAAAACGATGATCCGCTCGGCACGCTCCATAAGACCGCCTTTTGCATAGAGTCCAAGCGATTCGGCCTTTGCACGTTCATACGAGATAAGCGAAGAGACACCCATAATTGCCATAGGCAGAAGTGCAAGATGCGGGCTCTTCTCTGAAGCAAAAAACCACGCGACTCCGCCAAACAAGAGCGAATCAGTAACGCGATCGACAACAGAATCGAAGAATGCGCCACGCTGGCTTGCTGAACCAGCCGCCTTTGCCAACGCTCCATCCAACATGTCTGGCAAGGCAGCGAGAATTACCAAGATAAGACCACCACGCAAGGCGCCTTGGGCAATTGAAAATGCTGCAGCAATAGCGAACAGAATGCCAAGAATCGAGAGATTAATTGGTCTACCAGTAGCCGCACCACCAGCAGTTTCTCCAAAAGACATTGGCGATGATGTAGTTGCCATTTGTTCTGCAATCATGGCTTGAGC
>JAPKZX010000058.1 GCA_026393575.1 Actinomycetota bacterium | reverse complement strand
GCCAACAAGATGGGAGCTAGGTGTTCAAGTGCGGGAAGCGTGTAGCCAAGAATCTTTTTGTCGCCACGCGCAATTTGTGTGCGGTGTTGGCCAAGGTACGAGGCAAAGAAAATTGCTAGAAGAATTTTTGCAAACTCACCTGGCTGGAAGTTGATGGGGCCAATACTCACCCAGATGCGTGCACCGCCACTGGTGAAACCAATGCAAGGCACCATAGGCAACAGCAACAAACCAAGGCCAAGCGCAAGTGATGTGTATTGGTAATTCTGTAAGTCACTAGGCCGTTCTATGAAAAACAATGTGAGTGCAAATGCGGCAACACCCACAAGGCTCCATGTTGCTTGCAAGCCGGCCCAGTGGTCGCTGAGTCGCGCGATCATCACATACCCCAGGCCATGCAACAACGCAGCAGTAGGCAGAAGTAGTGGGTCTGCGCCACGCGCCACAAAACGCACTACCACATGCGTAACTACCAATAGCGACAACACAAAAACCATGAACGGCACAATGCGCGCCGGCATAGAAGCCCGTTCACCTAACGACGCAAGTACATATGCGCTTGCCGTAATGATTCCAGCAAGAAGAACTAAGCCAAGTTCTACGCTGCGCCGTGCACGAGAGAGCGTGTTATCGAACGGTGGTTGTAGTGCTTGTGGTTGTTGTTGCATCGATGATGGCTATACGGATAAGGGCTAGGTATTTACTTGCTTGGCTTGAAGAAGAAAATTCACGGTTCAGAGCAACATCGCGCAAGATGTCTTCAGGTAATTCTTCGCCAGACATGCTTGTTTGCGTTTCAATTGTTGGTTGAAACCACAGAATGCCACCAACACGTCCACGGTAGATGGCCACTTGGTCATTGGAATCAAACCCAATGAAGTAACCACTGCGCCCGTACACACCAATAACGGTGACGGCACTAAACACAATTGCTACAAGCGCACTCCAGAACAACACCATGCCAACCTTGGATTTCTTCGCAGGAGCTAACTGCATTGGTGCAAGCGCTTCCATTGGTGTGGTGTTGTCGGGTGTAGGAAGAACTACTGGCTCACTAATGTCGTCTAGTACATCCACAACAATCACAGTGGTGTTGTCGCGGCCACCTGCAGTATTGGCAACCATTACTAATGCTTCGGCAGTGTCTTGTGGGTCTGAGTGTTGTCCAAGAACCACGGCAATGTCTGCATCACTCACTTCGTCAACAAGGCCATCGCTGCACAGCACAATGCGATCACCGGTGCGCACGAGGTGGCTGAATACATCGACAACTACAGAGCGGTCTATGCCGAGCGCACGAGTAACAATGTTGCGTCGTGGATGCACTCGTGCTTCTTCGGGAGTAATGATTCCTTCGTTTACAAGTTCTTGCACGTAACTGTGATCTACAGAGAGTCGCGTGAGTGCGTTATTGCGCCACATGTATGTACGCGCATCGCCCACGTTTGCCACAAGTACGCGGGGTTCTTCGCCAGCAACAATGCTGAGTGCAGTAAGCGTTGTGCCCATGCCGCTTTGTGTGCTGTCGTCCAAACTTGCGGTGTAAATAGCGGTGTTTGCTTGTTGTACTAATTCACGGAAGCGTTCAACAGAGTCAATGCCAGTTCGTGCGCCAGCTTTCAATGTGGTGACAGCTAATGCACTTGCAACTTCACCTGCGTTATGGCCACCCATGCCGTCGGCAACTACATACAAATTTTCTTCAGCAAGGTACGAGTCTTCGTTTTGCTGCCGCACCATGCCCACGTCGGTACTTGCGCCCCATTTCAATTTCATGATCGCATCTCCAACACTGTTGAGCCCACTTGGATTCTGTCGCCTTTTCGCACGGATCGCTCACCGGTGAGGCGTTGGCCGTTCACAAAACTTCCGTTGGTGCTGCCCAAATCCACTACCCAGGTGCCTTCGGGGCGCACTTCTATGCGTGCATGGTGCGAGGAAATAAAGGTGTCGTCGTCAATCACAATGTCGTTATCTTCCAGGCGGCCAATTTTCAGCACGTTAGCCAATGTGAATGTGCGGCCACGGTGTTGCTTGGGTTCAATCACTACAAAAGTAGGAACGCCCTTGCTAGCGGTGGTTTTGTTACGGCCTGCACGTGAAGACGGCGACGGCATAACGGGTGTGCGCACTTCGCTCCAAACGGCCCACAAGACACGGCCAAAGAAAAGGTAGATGAGCGCGAGTAAGACAAGCTTTAGCGCATTGAGAAGAGCATCAGTCATTAAGGACTACGACGCCTCGAACGTCACCTGAGCGGAACCAAAGTTAATGACATCGCCGTGTTGCAACAGTTGTTCGCTGTTGACAACAACACCATTTACTTTTGTGCCGTTCGTGCTACCCATGTCGCGCACCACTACTTCGCCAGCTGCACATACAAATTCGGCATGCCTGCGGCTGACGTTGGTGTCGTTGAGAACAATGTCGTTTTCCAGATGGCGACCAATGATGTAGTGGCCTTCATGTAGTTCAATGCGTTGACCGGTGGGAAGTGTGAGAACTGCGGGCGGTCCGTCGAAGGCGGGGCCACCGTCGACCACGGTGAGAGTGGGGGCAGAAGCGGCAACCGGTGGGGTAGCGGCACCATCTTGGTTCACGTTCTTGCTGGTGATGGTGAATTTGCCCTTGCGCAGATCTGCGTCTGTGTGCAGGGCAACACGGGCTTTTCCTTCTACGTGGAAACCCTCTTGACCTATATATTCACGCAACGAAGCGGTGAGTTCTTGAAGCAGTGAGCCTTCAAGGTCTGCAAAGCCTTCGCGGTCGTGGGGGCTGAGTTCGATGAGGTAGCTATTGGGGATCACCCGGCGACCTTGAGAGTCGGTTTCTTGTTGGGTGTTGACCACTTGCAATAGTTGGCGACCCAACTGCAACGGAGTAACGCTGCTCTTGAAGGCACGTGCGAACAGACCAGTAAAGATGTTCTCGATAGACCGTTCTACGGTGCCTTTTGCCATATACATAGGCTACTTGCGCAGCCTGTTGGGCTGGTGGCAAAGGGTAGATAGCGTCAAGCGTCTACTCGCGCGAGTGGCGAAATGGCAGACGCGCTGGCTTCAGGTGCCAGTGTTCGAAAGGACGTGGGGGTTCAAGTCCCCCCTCGCGCACGAATCAAGTGCCCGAAAACCA
>JAPKZX010000020.1 GCA_026393575.1 Actinomycetota bacterium | reverse complement strand
CATTTACGTGGTGGGCAGGTGCAGATTCGCGTTCCTCAACGGGGCGATAAACGTGAACTGCAAGAGACGGTCACCATCAACGCGCGTGAAGAGTTTGCACGTCATCGTTTACGCAGGGCGTCAGATCACAATTCTCGCAGTCGCGCTCTTTCTGAATTACAAGAATTGTTACAACTACCGGAAGCTCCACTGCGTATCGAGTGTTACGACATGGCCCATTTGCAGGGCACAGATTATGTGGGCTCCATGGTCGTGATGGAAGACGGCTTGCCCAACAAGCGCGAGTATCGACGTTTCAAAGTTAAAGATGTTCCTGGCAATGACGACTATGCGGCAATGCGCGAAGTACTCACTCGGCGTCTCGCGGCCTTCCTGGATGAACGCGACACTGTGTTGGAAGAAGGGGTGAAGCCCGGAAGATTTTCATATCCGCCTCAGTTGCTTCTAGTGGACGGCGGCAAAGGTCAACTGGGAGTTGCAGTTGAAGTCTTAGAGGAGCTTGGCCTCACAGAGGAGATACCAGTGGCTTCGCTCGCAAAGCGATACGAAGAGGTGTATGTCCCGGGCTCATCTCAACCGATTCGAATTCCTCGTGGCAGCGAAGCGCTCTTCATGTTGCAGAGAATTCGTGATGAAGCTCACCGTTTTGCCAACACCTTTCATAGAGAGTTGCGCGGTAAGCGAATGGTGTCTTCCAGTCTTGAAGGGATACCTGGTCTTGGCGAGTTGCGAGCGAAGCGACTGGTAAAAGAAATGGGCGGAGTTAACGCTGTCAAAAAGGCAACGTTGGAAGAACTAACTCTGCTGTCATGGTTACCAGCTGCCGTTGCAACTGCTATACATCAACATTTTCATCCTGAGCCATAAGGTGTTTGCATGAGTGACAATGGTTTGTGGGATAAACACGCCCAGTGGTGGATCGATGGTTTTACCGATGGTGCAGATCCCGAATATGTGGAACAAATCATTCCGTTAGCTCTCGAAGAACTTGAGGGTCGCGATTTTGTTTTAGATATTGGTTGCGGTGATGGTCAGATTGCGAGAGCTTTAGCTGCTCAAGGATCTCGGGTGCTCGGTATAGACCCCACGCAAAAACATATTGACATTGCGCGTGAGCGTGGCGGAGATGTGGAGTATCTGGTCGGCAGCGCAAGTGTGTTGCCTGTTCCTGATTCATCGTGCGACGCAGTAGTGGCGTGTCTCGTGTTTGAACATATAGACGATGTTGACATTGCGATCAGCGAGGTTGCTCGCGTTTTGCGACCTGGTGGCCAATTCTCTTTCTTTCTCAACCACCCATTACTTCAGACTCCTGGCAGTGGCTGGATTGATGATCACATCATCGACCCACCCGAACAGTATTGGCGCATTGGACCGTACCTAGTTGAAGCAGAGTCGGTTGAAGAAGTTGAGAAGGATGTGTACATCCGTTTCATTCACCGCCCACTCAGTCGATATGTGAATGCGCTCATTGCAAATGGTTTGGTACTTGAACGAATGGTGGAGCCAAGCCCTCCACAAGGCTTTTTAGATAGGGCGCCCGAGTACGCATTGGCACACACAGTTCCGCGATTGTTGTACCTGCGTTCAATAAAGCGATAGTGACAGCCAGGTAGTCTCTTCATATGACCGACATTCTCGTCGTAACTGGATTATCTGGCGGAGGCCGTTCTCAGGCTGCAGACGACCTTGAAGACATGGGTTGGTTTGTCGTTGACAATCTTCCGGTTGTGCTGATCGACAAAGTCGTGGAGTTGTCTGGAGAAGCGGGCGGTGAAATCGGAAAGCTTTGCCTGGTTGTCGGAAATGCGCGTCAGCAGGCAGGCATCTTGGGTGCCGTTGATGTTCTGAGGTCTCAAGGTCACCGCGTGAGAATTCTGTTCCTAGAAGCCTCTACTCGTGAATTAGTTCGTCGCTATGAAGCCACACGTAGAAAGCATCCGCTGAGCGATGGCACTTCAGGTCTTGAAGAAGTAATCGAACGGGAACGTTCAAGCATTGGTGAAGTGAAGGCTGCTGCTGACCTCGTCATCGATACAACAGGCCTAACTGTGCATCAATTGAAGAGTCAATTAGTGCAGTTGTTCGGTCCGGATAACCCTTCCGATTCGATGCAAGTCTCGGTGCTGTCGTTTGGCTTCAAAAATGGTGTTCCCATAGATGTGGACATGGTTTTTGATGTTCGTTTCTTACCGAACCCACATTGGGATGAGGCACTTCGTCCATTTAGTGGTTTAGATGAACCGGTGAAGGACTATGTGTTCTCACAAGAGGTCACAAGCCAATTTATGGAGCATGTGGATAACTTATTGAAATTGATTTTGCCCGCTTATGTGCAGGAGGGGCGTAGTTATCTGACAATTGCGATCGGCTGTACCGGAGGACGACATCGTTCCGTTGCTATAGCTGAGGCCTTAGGTAAGTCGATTGCGGCTCATGGGTACCGCCCTCGTGTGTCGCACCGCGACATCAACGCCTGATCCTGGCAAATCCGAGACCAGCGAACTCCGCCAACTAGGGTCTGTACAGGCGAAACGGGGTTTCGTCTCAGTATCTAGGAAAAGGACACAGTCGTGACTGTACGTGTAGGTATTAATGGATTCGGTCGCATCGGGCGCAACTTTTTTCGTGCTGTTGCTGCCAGAAATGCGGACATCGAAATTGTTGCAGTAAACGACTTGGGGTCATTGAAGACAATGGCACATCTCTTGAAGTACGACTCTGTTCTTGGAGTCTTGCCACAAACCATTTCCGCTGTCGAAGGTGGGATCAGCATCGACGGAAAGATTCTCAAAGTCGTTTCTGAGCGCGATCCGAAATCACTGCCTTGGGGAAGTCTTGGTGTTGATCTGGTTATTGAGTCAACTGGCATTTTCACAGACCGCGACAAAGCGGCGACTCATCTTGAGGCGGGAGCGCCAATGGTGATTGTGTCTGCACCGTCCAACGGCGCAGATGCAACTTTCGTGTACGGGGTTAACCACCAAGATTTCGATAAGTCGAAGCACAAAGTGATTTCCAATGCGAGTTGCACCACCAACTGTTTCGTCCCAATGGTGAAGGTTCTCGATGACGCATTTGGCGTAGAGAATGGTCTGATGACAACGATCCATGCATATACAGGTGATCAATCCTTGGTGGATGGTCCGCATAGCGATTTACGCCGTGCACGTGGCGCTGCTATCAACATCACTCCAACAAGCACTGGGGCCGCGAGAGCTACAAGCTTGGTGTTGGAATCGATGAAGGGAAAACTCGACGGAACTTCACTTCGCGTTCCTGTACCAACTGGTTCCATTACTGACTTCGTTGCGAACCTGAAAAAGCCTGCATCCGTGGAAGAAATCAATGCAGCCTTCAAGGCAGCGGCCGATGGTCCACTGAAGGGCGTTTTGGAATACACCGATGCACCAATAGTGTCGAGCGACATTGTGACGAACCCACATTCGTGCATCTTCGACAGTGACTTAACAATGAGCATGGGCTCATTGGTCAAAGTTCTTGGCTGGTACGACAATGAATGGGGCTACTCGAATCGCCTTGTCGATCTCACGCTTCACGTCGGAAAATAGTTCCATTAATGGCACGTGTACCTGCTCTTGAAGATTTAGGCGACGTCGCTGGCAAGCGGGTGCTTGTCCGTACCGATTTCAATGTTCCAATGGAAGGTCCCGATGACCGCCGAGTGATCACCGATGATTTTCGAATTCGGGCAGCTTTGCCAACTATTGAGTGGCTGACTTCGCGCGGTGCTCATGTTGTGTGTGCAAGCCACTTGGGAAGACCCAAAGGCGCACCATCGCAGAAGTATTCCATGGAACCTGTCCGTGCGCGCTTGGCTGAACTTGCACCCGGAGTAGAGCTCTTGGAAAACCTTCGTTTTAGCCCAGGTGAAGAAGGGAACTCGCCAGAATTCGCAGCTTCTCTTATCAAAGGGATTGACATGTATGTGAATGATGCCTTTGGTGCGGCACATCGTGCGCATGCATCCATAGTGGGTCCACCGAAGACTTTGCCTTCTGCTGCTGGTCGATTACTCCAACGTGAGGTTGAAGTTTTAGGCAATCTACGTGAGAAACCAAAGCGTCCCTTTGTCGCTGTACTTGGTGGCGCAAAAGTCTCGGACAAGTTGGGCGTTATCGAGTCTCTACTTCAAATTGTTGATGCCTTGGTGATTGGCGGGGGAATGTGCTTCACATTTCTCGCAGCACAGGGCTATCCAGTTGGTGCTTCGTTGTGTGAGCTTGACCAACTCACCACATGTAAGAAATTGATGGAAGGTTCCAAACCGATTTATCTTCCCGAAGACATTGTTGGTCTCGACGCATCCGGAAACTTCGCCACGTTTGGTATCCGTCTCCCTGAAGGAGCCAAAGGTTTAGACATTGGACCGGGCTCAGCCGCTGCATTTACTGATGTGATCATGGATGCTCGCACTGTCTTTTGGAATGGTCCCATGGGAATGTTCGAAGATGAGAGATTTGCTGCCGGAACTCGAACCGTTGCCGAGGCGATGGCCGCAACTAAAGCTTTCACAATTGTCGGCGGTGGCGATAGCGCAGCAGCACTCGCGCAGTTTGGTCTAGATGATGAAGTCGATCATGTCTCCACTGGCGGCGGTGCTGCTTTGGAACTTCTTGAACTTGGCGACTTGCCAGGTCTCAATGCTTTGAGAGGCGCTCCCAATGTCAAATAATGCTCGCAGACCACTGATTAGTGGCAACTGGAAAATGCATCAGAATCACTTTGAAGCAATTCAGTGTTTACAAAAACTGGCTTATCTTGTGGGCAAGGACGACTTCGAACAGGTTGACGTGAGTATTCATCCTCCCTTCACAGATATTCGAAGTGTGCAAACTTTGGTAGAAGCGGACAGTCTGAAATTTCTCCTTGGTGCGCAGCATTGCCACTATGAAGACAAAGGTGCTTTCACCGGTGAGATTGCTCCCGTTTTTCTTGCCAAGTTGACAGTCAAATATGTGATCTGCGGTCATAGTGAGCGCCGCGAAATTTTTGGTGAGACTGACGACATCGTGCAAAAGAAAGTCGCCGCAGTTCTTGCAAACAAGATGATTCCAATTCTTTGTGTTGGCGAGACTCTTGCAGAACGCGAAGCAGGAGGAACTGAGGAAAAGGTTCTTGGACAGTTGCGCGCGGGACTACAGAAACTGAATCCCGATCAGGTCGCGACACTTGTGATCGCATACGAGCCCATCTGGGCTATTGGCACCGGTAGAACAGCTACAAGCGAAGATGCCCAGCAAGTGTGTGCATCTATTCGTCGCGAAATCGGAGTGTTGTTCGGTGCGGACACTGCATCCAAAGTACGAATTCAATATGGTGGCTCCGTGAAAGCTGCAAATATTGCAGAGTTGATGGCCCAGACCGATATTGACGGAGCGCTCGTGGGTGGCGCAAGCCTCGACCCAGACGAGTTCGCCCGAATTATCCAGTACCGTTTGCACTGAGGTGTACTGATGTCTGATGTCGCAGTTGTGAGTAACGATTCGCCACTGGCGATAGAGGGAAAGTCCCCGAGAGAGCTCGCATGGGCGCGCCTATCCCGTGACAAGTTTGCTCTTGTCGCTATAGGCGTGATCGTTACCTATCTTCTCGTGGCTGCTTTAGCGCCAGTTATTTGTTCTGTACTTGGCATCAGCCCGTACGCGCTCGATGGTGACGCGTTAAATGATTACGGTCTTCCTAAA
Organism: Actinomycetota bacterium; assembly: GCA_026393575.1. Lineage (GTDB taxonomy): Bacteria > Actinomycetota > Acidimicrobiia > Acidimicrobiales > Ilumatobacteraceae > UBA2093. The sequence goes on along the minus strand of JAPKZX010000020.1, from coordinate 4,033 downwards.
GGAGCCTTCGGTGGGATTTCTACGGAGCACTGGTTGGGAGTTGAACCTGGAACAGGTCGAGATATCTTCGCTCGTCTGATTTACGGCGCTCGAGCATCGTTATTGGTAGGAGTACTCGCAACTTTCCTGACGACAGCAATTGGTCTAGTAATCGGTGTCGTGGCTGGTTACAAACGCGGATGGGTCGATTCGGTCATTGGACGCTTTATGGACGTCACGCTGGCGTTTCCTTCCTTTTTACTCATCATTGCTCTGACTAGGCCATTTACACAGCGTCTTGAATCGCTAGGTGTTCCCGAAGGCAATCCCGCTCGAATGACATACATCATTCTCGTCCTAGCCACTTTTGGCTGGGTGTACGTTGCGCGTGTTGTACGTGGTCAAACATTGTCGTTGCGCGAGCGCGAATTTGTAGAAGCTGCAAAGGCCAGTGGGGCCACATCACGGCACATCATCTTCAAGCAGCTTCTTCCCAACCTGTGGGCACCAGTCATTGTGATTGTGTCCCTGAGTCTCCCTGGCTATGTGGCTACGGAATCAACCCTCTCTTTCTTGGGTCTTGGCCTGATGCAACCCGCAGCATCCTGGGGCGTCATGCTGGGCGATTCTGTCCGTTATTACCGTGCCGACCCTACGTATCTGTTCATTCCAGGAGTGGCCCTTATCGTTCTGGTAATGGCGTTCAATCTGGTTGGCGACGCTATTCGTGATGCACTCGACCCAAAGACTGATCGACAAAACCTTTTGTAAGGGACACCTAACCAGTGTTGACTGACGTAGTTCGAACTAATCGGCGTTTCATCAGATTTGCGGGCGCTATCTGAATCTGGGGTAAAGTTTTCTCGCCTTGTAAACACACAGGACATGAAGGGGAGAAACTCATGAAACAGCGCCGAATTATCGCCGCAGCCAGTTTTGCTCTCGTCGCTTCAGTGATTGCCGCAGCTTGCGGTGGTGGCAGTGGAGATGGCAGCGAAGGTGGCACAGCAACAAAAGGTGGAACAATCCACATTCTGAGCAACGGTGAGCAGATTGCTCACCTTGACCCTCAGCGCAACTACACGGGAGACGATCTTGCGTTTGCTGGTTCAACCATGCATCGCACATTGACTTCCTATAAGTACGCCGCAGGTGACGAAGGTTCCGGAATTGTTCCTGACCTTGCTACAGACTTGGGTACATTCAACGAAGATGGCACCGTGTGGTCGTTCACATTGCGTGACGGCATCACGTTTGAAGACGGTTCGGAAATCACATGTGCAGACGTTGCATACGGTGTATCTCGCACATGGGCATCCGATGTCATCACCGATGGTCCAACCTATGCATCGACCTACATCGACGCGGGCGATTACCCAGGCCCATACAAGGCAACTGCTGATCAGCAGGCAGCGTTCGATAAGGCAGTTTCATGTGAGGGTAAGACAATTACTTTCAACTTGAGCCTCCCTGTTGCTGACTTCAACTACACCACAACATTGCTTGCTTTCAGCCCAGTGCCGAAAGCATCTGATACTGGTGAAAAGTACGACATGCGTCCAGTTTCATCCGGGCCATACAAGATTGAGTCATACGAAGTTGGTAAGTCTTTGGTTCTCGTGCGTAACGAAAACTGGAGCAAGGATTCCGACCCAGTTCGTAATGCAAACCCAGACTCCTTTGTTTACGAGTTCGGTCTCGACGAAGCGGTCATGGACGAGCGCATGATTAAAGATGCAGGCGATGATCAGTTCGCTGTTGCATTCGGTATTCAGCCAGAGAACTTGCCAACCATTTTCGAAGATGATGCTTTCAAGGATCGTCGCGTCGATTATTACGACCCATTTGTTACGTACACCAACCTCAACGTGAAGAATCTCTCTTGTGTTGAAGTACGTAAGGCCATTTACTTGGCACTTGATCGTGATGCGTTGCGCAAGGCCGGCGGCGGACCTTACACAGGTGACTTCGCTGACGGATTCGTAAAGCCTGCCTTGGCTCTCGACTACAAGAAGTCGACTCTGCCTGAAGGCTTGAACAAAGACGGAACAGCAAACGTTGAGGCAGCGCAAGCCGCTATGACTGCTGGTGAAGCCGCATGTCCTGAAGTCGTCGCTCGCGCGAAGGCTGGTTTGAACTTCTATCGTCCGGCAACTCCTGTTTGGGACAAGGCTGTAGCCATCTGGATTGATTCTCTTGGAAAAGTTGGAATCAAGTTGAAGGATGAGCCTGTAGAAGCAAGTGCATATTGGCCAACTGTCTTGAACCCAGAAACCGACTACGACATCGCTCGTGGTGGTTGGGCTCCTGACTGGGCGAATGCTTCGACCGTAATTCCGGAATTGTTTACGACTGCTGGTGGATTCAACCTCACCCGCAACGCTGATGATCCTGATTACGCAGAATTCCAAACTAAGATTGATGCTGCAAAGAAGGAACTGGATCGCACCAAGCAAGGTGAGATGTGGCGAGAGCTGAACCAGTATGTGGTTGATCGTCTCTGGGCATTGCCTGGAACATTCACCAAGGCTCAGAGCATCTGGGGTTCAAAGGTGGGCAATGCCTACCAGTGGGCACCATTCGGAGCTTTCAACTACGGAGATCTCTACGTTAAGTCGTAGGTAAAGAACCTGGTGAAGGGGGTATCGGCTTCGGTCGGTACCCCCTTTGCTGTTGGTGTTGTAATGCGAATTAGTGTGAGAGGGGTCTTATGTTCATGTTCATTGTGCGGCGAATCTTTTTCGCCCTAGTTCTTCTCTTGGCGGTCTCGTTCTTTACGTACATGCTGTTCGCGATGTTGCCATCCGACCCGGCTGCCTTAACGTGCGGCAAGAACTGTAAGCCCGATGTAATTGCGGCCAACAGAGTGCGTCTCGGCTACGACAAATCTTTGATGGAGCAGTACTGGCTCTTCCTGAAGGGAATATTTGCAGGTCGCGACTACGGAACAGGTGCAGCCGCGTTTAGTTGCAGTGCACCGTCTTTGGGGTATTCGTTTGGTCAACACGAATGTGTGACCACTCTTATTGCTCAGACCTTTCCGGTGACTGCCTACTTGTCGATTGGTGCCTTCATTCTTTGGATGTTGATAGGCGTCAGCACCGGTGCTGTTGCGGCTCTGCACAAGGGTAAATGGCAAGATCGGGCCGCATCGATTTTTACTTCCATCGGAGTAAGCCTTCCCACGTTCTACATCGGACTTCTTGTCTTGTTTTCCGTTGTGATTTGGTTGCGCATCTTGCCATTTCCGTCGTATGAATCTCCATTCGACAATTTCCCAACGTTTCTCCGCACAATGATTCTTCCGTGGCTGGTTCTTGCTGTTCTCTCGGCCGCCAGTTATACCCGTCTCACTCGTAATGGAATGCTTGAGGCCATGAATGAAGACTTCGTTCGTCTGGGTGTAGCAAAGGGGTTAACCACTCGACTTATTTTGCGTCGCTATGTGATGCGACAAGCTTTGGTTCCGATCGTCACGATCGCCGGTCTCGATTTCGCGGGTCTGTTGGGCGGAGCAATCATCACAGAAAGCGTCTTTTCTCTTCCCGGCATGGGAAAGATGTCTATTCGTGCGGTGGTTGAATCCGATCTGCCAGTGCTTGTAGGCACGACAATGGTCGCTGCAGTTTTTATTGTTACTGCGAATGTTCTCGTGGATATTGCCTATGGATATCTTGACCCACGAGTTCGGGTGAAGTGACCATGATTCAGGAAAGTGTGCTCTCCGTACAGAATCTTTCGGTGGTGTTCCACACACCGGACGGAGATGTAGCTGCTGTAAGTAATGTCTCATTCGAATTGCGCAGTGGTGAGACGCTTGGAATAGTCGGCGAAAGTGGTTCTGGCAAATCGGTGACCGCGGCTTCTCTAATGCGGTTGAACAATTCGAGTACCGCCACAACTTCTGGCTCGATTCTGATTTCGGGCGTTGATGTTTTGACCGCTGAGGAAAGTGATGTCCGACGGATTCGAGGAAGCGAAATTGCCATGATTTTCCAGGACCCATTGTCTGCTTTGAACCCGTATTACACAGTTGGTAAGCAAATCGCTGAAG
>JAPKZX010000026.1 GCA_026393575.1 Actinomycetota bacterium | reverse complement strand
GTGCAGGCATGGAGGTTGCCGAGGCTGCAGCAAAGAGTCTGAAGCGAGTTCATCTCGAATTGGGAGGTAAAGCGCCAGTCATCGTGTTTGACGACGCCGACATTGAAGCTGCTGCGGCCGGTATTGCTGCTGCGGGATATTTCAACGCAGGTCAAGATTGCACAGCAGCAACACGTGTTGTGTGTGGGCCAAAGATTTATTCAGAGTTCGTAGCGGCTCTTGCAGAACAAGCATCTGCAACTCGTACAGGTGCACCTTCAGATTTAGAAGCAGCATTTGGTCCCTTGAACAATCAGAGCCAATTGGCTCGCGTTGCAGGTTTTGTTGATCGCACACCGAGTCATGCTCGTGTTGTTACTGGCGGTGAGCGCCAAGGTGCAGACGGTTACTTCTTCACTCCAACAGTGATTGCAGACCTTCGTCAAGAAGACGAAATGATTCAAAACGAAATCTTTGGGCCAGTCATTACCGTGCAGAGATTCTCAGATGAAGACGAAGCATTGCGTTGGGCGAACGGTGTTGACTACGGATTGGCATCGTCCGTTTGGACACGCGACTTTGGACGTGCGATGCGTATGGCAAAGCACCTTGATTTTGGTTGCGTATGGATCAATACTCACATTCCGGTTGTAGCTGAAATGCCGCACGGCGGTTACAAGAAGTCCGGTTACGGCAAAGACTTGTCCGCCTACGCCCTCGATGACTACACGCGCATTAAGCACGTGATGGCCAACCTCGATAGTTGATTATCGAGAGCAGTACTGCTTCCACGCTTCAGTAAAAACTGAAGTCAAAGTTGTACGAATGAATTCCAATTCCTGTTCGCCACAAATAAGGGTGGGCGAGAGCACAACTACAGGGTCTGCGCGGTCGTCTGCACGACAAATAAGGCCTGCGTCGTAGAGCATTGGTGACACGACGGTTCGCAAGAGCCATTCGCTTTCATCGTCAGTGAACGTTTGGCGTGTTTCTTTATTGCTCACAAGTTCTGCCACACGGAAGTAGCCACATCCGCGCACGTCTCCGACTATTGGGAGATGCGACAACGAAGCCATGACATCGTCGAACAGTTCTTCGTGACGAAGAACGTTTCCACAGATGTCATCATTTTCCATGACATCAAGGTTTGTTAAAGCCACAGCGCAACTCACGGGGTGGCCACCAAATGTAAGGCCGTGCATGAATACACGATTGCTTTCCTCTAGGAACGGCCCGGCAATGCGGTCGCTCACCATGACGCCACCGAGTGGTGCGTATCCGCTGGTAACACCTTTGGCAAAAGTGAGCCTGTCGGGCTGGAATCCAAAACGATCAGATGCGAACATGTGGCCCAGTCGACCGAATGCGCAAATGACTTCATCTGAGACAAGGAGAATGCCGTACTTGTCGCAGGTCTCGCGCACTTTTTTCCAGTAGCCATCGGGAGGCACCAAAGTTCCACCTGTGTTTTGTACTGGCTCCATGATGACCATGGCAACGGTCTCGGGACCTTCTGCCAAGATGCGACGCTCTAAGTCATCTGCACAATCAAGAGTGCACGCCGGCAACTGAGAGCAGGTGGCGCATCGGTAATGGTTTGTGTTTCGAATCTTTACGGCGTTCGGTAGCAGTGGTTCAAATGGTTCGCGTAATGCAGGTATGCCAGTAATGGACAAAGCACCAAGAGATGTTCCGTGATATGCGTAGTCGCGGCTGATCACTTTTCGTCGAGATGGTTGACCGATAGCGGCGAAGTATTGGATTGCAAGTTTCCAAGCAGACTCCACAGCCTCTCCGCCACCAGTGGTGAAGAACACTCTGTTGAGGTCGCCAGGCGCGAGCTCGGCGAGTCGACCAGCGAGACGCGCCGCAGGTTGAGTGGTGTAACTCCAGAGAGGGAAGTAGGCGAGCTTTTCGGTTTGAGCACGTGCGGCTTCTGCGAGCTCGGTGCGACCATGCCCAATGTTGACGGTGAACAAGCCACTGAGGCCATCGAGGAACTTTCGTCCTGCGGCGTCGTACACGTATGCGCCCTCGCCGCGTTCGATAATGGGCAATCCATCGCGCTGAGCTCCAGCGAGTCGGGTGAAGTGGCCCCAGATATGTCTTCGCGATAAGGCGTCAACTTGATCAAGGTCCTCAGGGGTCATATATGAACAATAGGTTGCGAGCGTGTAATTGCTTGTCCTTCGGCTCTGAGTGCCTATGCTTTCCTACAGGCACACCAATGGGGAGGTCCAGTGGCCAGTGAGCGTGGATCAGTTGAACTTGTCAATGTGACAAAGAAGTTCGGCGACATGGTGGCAGTCGATTCGATGAATTTGTCGATCAAGCCAGGAGAATTTCTATCGCTACTCGGGCCAAGTGGCTGTGGCAAGACAACAACATTGCGCATGTTGGCAGGGTTTGAACAGCCAGACGCCGGCCATATTCGAGTGAACGGTCAAGAAGTGCAAAATGTGCCGTCGTACAAGCGTGAAGTAAACACAGTTTTTCAGCACTACGCATTGTTCCCACACATGACAGTTGCGGAGAACGTTGCGTATGGACTCAAGCAATCGGGAACACCAAAGTCTGAAATTGCGGCACGTGTAGCTGAAGCGCTCGACATGGTGCAGATGTCAAAGTTGGCAGAAAGACGTCCACGACAAATGTCTGGTGGTCAGCAGCAGCGAGTTGCGGTTGCCCGTGCTTTGGTGAATCGCCCAAGTGTTCTTTTGTTAGACGAGCCACTTGGTGCACTCGATCGCAAACTGCGCGAAGAAATGCAGATTGAACTCAAGTTGCTGCAGAGCCGTTTGGGCATCACTTTTGTGTTCGTTACTCACGACCAAGAAGAAGCGATGTCAATGTCAGATCGCATTGCCATCATGCTCGATGGGCACATTGAACAGTTGGGTGACCCAGAGACTGTGTATGAACACCCATCGTCTGCATTCGTTGCTGGATTCATCGGGCGCAATAATTTCTGGCAAGGAACCGCTACAGACAATGGTGCTGTGGCTGACGACGGAACAGTGTTCGTTGCTACTCGCCCCGAAGAACACGTACCCACCGGCCAAGACGCTCTTGCTGCGGTTCGCCCAGAAAGTATTCATCTCTCGCACGAACAGCCTCAACAGAGCAGCAATGCTGTGAGGGCACGGGTGTCGGGAATCTCGCATTTCGGTGATGTCTTGCAATATGTGGTCACAGTCGGAGAGCGCGACCTTTTGGTCTTGTCGCCCCGGTCTTTGGCTCTGCGTCCCGCCTTGGGCGAAGAAGTGTGGTGCTCGTGGGCTCCTGAAGAGGTGTACCTCTTCTCGGCCCGACAGGCAGACGTCGTAATGGCGGAACCACATCTTGACTAGTCGCAGACGCACTATGTTTAGAAAACAGATCTCACACAACAAAGGGGAAATCAAATGACTAAGGAACTTCGGATTCTTGCACCGGATAGCTTTCGGGAAAAGTTGAATCGACGCGCTTTCATCAAAGCTGGGACAGCAACGGCTGGTATGGCTGTGGTGTTGATGGCATGTGGTGGTAGTGATTCTTCAAGTCCAGACTCCACCGCACCAGGTGGAGCCGACCAGGCTTCTGGCGACTGGAGTCGCGTCATCAATCAGTCGAGTGGCACATTGGCCATGTATACCTGGGGCGACTACGACGACCCTGAACTTGTTGGTGCACTCGCAGAATCAAGCCTTGGCGTCAAGATGAAGGTTGACTACTTCGCAAGCAACGAAGACCTCATCACAAAGTTGTCTGCAGGCGGCGGCACAAGCAGTGGCTTCGACATCGTTGTTCCTACTGGCCCGTACGTGGTGCAAATGGTGCAAAAGGGTCTGATTCAGAAATTCGACAAGACTCTTCTGCCGAACATAGTGAACGTTGATCCTGCATTCCTCGGACAAGCATGGGACAAGGACAATGAATCCTCAGTGTGCAAGAACTGGGGCACTACTGGTTTCTTCTACGACACCACCAAGATCAAGAAAGAGCTCAATACGTGGCAGGACTTCCTTGATACGTGCATGGGCGAAGCAAGTGGGCAGTGTGCAGTCATCGATGCTCCACCAAACTTCGTAGGTCCATATTTCTGGGCAAACGGAATCGACTGGAACACAGAAGACAAGGCCAGTATTGATGCAGCCGAAGATTTCTTGGTGAACAAGCTTGCGCCCCACATCAAGGCTTTCGACAGCTACCCAAGTACAAAGCTTGCTGAAGGTGCGTACACCTTGGCTATGGCATGGAATGGTGACGCTCGTCAGGCGTACTTCCGTATTAAAGACGCTGGGGGCACTCCAGAAAATTGGCGCTGGGTTCTCGGAGCTCCAGACACTGAACTTTTCATGGATACCTTCTGTATCGCAGCAGGTGCACCGAACACAGAAGCAGCACATGCGTGGATCAACTGGATCATGATTCCTGAGAACTCCATCAAGGATCTCGAGTATCACGGTTATAACACCGGCATGAAGAACATGGAAACCCTGATCAGCGAGCTTGCTCCCGACCTAGTCAAGGGCGACATGATCTTCTTTGCTGATGAGCAAGTCAAGACGATGCATACCCAAGTGCTGAACTCTTCGATTGATCGCTTCGTGGACATCTTGAATAAGGCAAAAGCTAAGGCCGGAGCCTAATTCTGTGACCGCTTCGGTCACCCACAAACAACATCGAAGGTTGCGGGCGCCAAAGTTTGCGCTCGCTCTTCCTTCGATTATTTGGTACGCGCTGTTTTTTGTCGTACCAATTGCGTTCATCGTGGTGTACAGCTTTGGGGCCAAAGACGGCTCCAAACTGTTACCAGTTGATCTGTCCAATCTCTCCGGCGCTAACTACGCAAATGTTTTTGATGAGACGTTCTTCAAGGTATTCAAATCAACCTTGAGAATTTCCACAATTGCCACCATTGCGTGTTTGTTGATTGGTCTTCCCGTTGCATATTTGGCGGCTTTTAAAGTTTCTGAAAAATGGAAGGGGCTCATTCTTGCCCTAGTCGTCGTTCCGAGCTTCACTAGTTTCCTTATTCGAACGGTTGCTTGGCGAATTCCGCTAGCGCCAAATGGTTTCTTCTCTAAGTGGCTCGTGGATATGTCATGGATTGGTCCTCAAGGTATTCAAATTCTTGAGACGCCTCTAGCGGTGCAGATTGCAATCATCTACAACTATCTCGGATTCATGATCTTGCCGTTGTTTGTTGCACTCGACCGCATCGATGTGCGTATGCGAGAAGCAAGCAAAGATCTAGGTGCCGGGCGTCTCTCCACTTTCTTCAGTGTCACACTTCCTTTGGCAGGGCCGGGGATCGTCGCTGGTGTGTTGCTCACATTCATTCCCATGTGTGGCGACTACGTCACTGCCACCATCTTGGGTGGTGCAAAAGGGAACATGATCGGCTCAATGATTGCTTCGCAATTTAGCGGTGCTCAAAACTGGCCACTTGGTTCTGCAATGGCAGTTCTCATGATCGGCGCAGTGTTGTTGTCGATGGTGGTCGGTGCGGCAATTGTGTGGCTCGTCTCGTGGATTGTGGCTCATCCAACATCTCTGACAATTTCGTTGAAGCACCGCATGTATGAACGTTCTCTTGTGCGTTCGCGCGCAGGCAAAGGTTCGCTTCTGAAATTTGACATCCTTCCGTACGCACTATGGGCATGGACAGGGCTAGTCATTGTCTTCTTGTTTGTTCCAATCATGCTTGTGGTGTTGCACTCATTCAACGGAGGTACTTCCTTCACGATTTGGTCGGGACAGCCTGGCGTGAAGTGGTGGGGCGAGTTATTTGATGGTACAGTGGCGTGGGCAGTGTTGGTGCGGTTCGCGGTGATTGTTGCAATCGCTCTTGTAGGTCGCGAAGTGCTTGCTCGAAAAACTTCTATCTCCAAGCGTGCACTGAACTGGGCCGGACCAGGTGCATTCTTCCTCGCGTTTATTGTGAACGGTGCACTTACAGACTCGTACCGAGGGATTTTCGATTTTGCAGGTGTTGGCGATGCGATTCGTAACTCATTCATTGCAGCCTTTGGTGCCACGGTGATCGCTGTAATTATTGGCGGCTTTGCTGGTGTATCTCTGGCGCGTCGACCTGGCATCTGGACAAAGTTCTTTATGGCAACAGTGTTCCTAATTTTGGTAACACCAGAAATCATGGACGCAATTGCTCTTGCAACGTGGTTTCCGCGGATTGCAGATTTTCCAATCATCGGTTACCCATTTAAGAACGGGTGGGGACCATTCAATGGCGGCATGAACAAGCTGTGGGTTGGACAATCGCTCTATGCGAGTGCAGTTGTAACTCTTATCGTGAGGGCTCGACTCGCCGGACTCGATGAATCACTAGAAGAAGCAGCTGCCGACTTAGGCGCCACCCCGGCACGTGCGTTTCGCCAAATCACATTGCCACTCATTTCGTCAGCGCTTGTCGCAGGTGGACTGTTGTCCTTTGCTCTATGTCTAGATAATGCTGTCATCTCGACGTTGGTGAGCGAAGCAGGTTCCACAACATTCCCAGTTGCTCTCATCGGTGCAACTCGTAGCACCATTAAGCCATTCTGGGGTGTGGGTGCAGTGCTGCTCTTCTGCGTCACCTTGGGTGCGTTGTGGTTTGTCACTGTCGTGTTGAAGCGATCGGGAAGTTCCTCGTCGGAAATTGCCGCCACTTTGGCAGGCAACTAATGGAACCTCCGAGTAGTCGCCCCATAACAATTCAACCCCCTGGTTCGCCTCAGTGGGTGCATGACGCAGTGTTAGCTGGTGGTGGCGTTATAGCGCAGCCGCAACATTCCACAGCTGCGGTGTGGACAGCCGCAAAGGACGTGGAAGGTTTGCGATCATTGCTTCGTGACCACCCTCATCTGGAATGGGTGCAGGTGCCGTTTGCTGGAATTGAGAACTTCCTGCCTGTGATTGATGACAATCGAGTGTGGACATGTGGCAAAGGTGTGTACGCCGAACCGGTGGCAGAACACGCCTTGGGATTAGCGCTTGCTGGAATGAGAAACATCGCCGACTATGGACGAGCAACTCAATGGACAGGGCCGGTTGGACGGAATCTTCTCGGAGCAATAGTGACCATTATCGGTGGTGGTGGAATAACTGAATCTCTCATCCGTCTTCTTTTGCCGTTTCACTGCACAATCACTGTGGTGAGAAGAAACGTTGAACACATCGATGGCGCAGACACTGTGGTTGGCCAAGAAAATTTGGTGGATGCACTCGTTGGTGCTGATGTTGTGTTCTTGGCATTGTCGCTTACGGCTGACACGCAAGGCCTTATCGGTCGTCCAGAACTTGAAGTGATGGAGCCGCATGCATGGATAGTGAATGTGGCGCGCGGCGGTCACATTGTGACCGAGGATTTGGTGTGGGCGTTAGAGAACAACATCATTGGTGGCGCCGCTCTAGATGTGACAGACCCTGAGCCGTTGCCCCCATCACATCCGTTGTGGTCATTACCTAACTGCATCATCACGCCGCATGTAGGAAACACACCTGAAATGGCAATTCCATTACTGTCAGCGCGTATCCAGGAAAATGTTCGTCGGTATATGCGAGACGAGGAACTTATTGGACTAGTCGACGTACGTCATGGGTACTAACAAATCACATTACGAAGAACTTGGAGTACGTGAGACTGCGTCACATGCAGAAATACGTCGTGCTTATCGACATCTCATGCGCACGCTCCACCCCGACAGCAATGACGGCAGAGTTGATGCAGTGCGCATAACCAAAGTGAATGAAGCGTGGAATGTTTTGTCGCAGAGTTCTTCACGAAACGCCTATGACAAGTCACAAGTTCGTGCCACCGGACCCGTTAATCATCAGCCACAGGAACCACAGTTCATCCCGTCCTATGCGCCTGCACGGTTTCCGTGGAGAGGGATGCTGATGTGTATGGCCATCGGAATTGTCCTAGTTCTTTTTATGCACGCCACATCGAAGCCATCTGAACCAGGAAAACCAGACCAGTTGCTCTCGGGTGGTTCATGCGTGAACATCGACGCTCAACTTGCGGTGTATGAAGTCTCTTGTAGTGACCTGCACGATGGGGTGGTTCGTCAACTGGTGGCCACCGACCGTACGTGCCCCACAGGGAGCGACCCGTATAGAGACCGCCAAGGCATGGGAGTCGCCTGCATCATTAAGGCTGACGAATAACGGCAGAATTGCCTCCGTTGGTTGGTCTGTTTGTCCTAACGATATGAGGGTGGTCATGTCGCGGGCGTAACAGAACTAGCGTTCACTGTGTGCGGAGATTGTGCGAACGTCCTGGATGCGCTGGTCAAGCAGAAGTGTCCTATGGAATAGATCATTCCACCCTTGTTGTGTGGGTGGACAACAAAGCCGTCTCTGAACGCGATCATGCCGGGCGTCTCTGTCGGCGTCACGCCAATGCCCTGAGTGTGCCTCGTGGGTGGACAATCGACGACCGCCGCGAACTCGTACCGAAGTTATTCGTTGTTAAAACGTCCGACGAAGACGAAGCCCCACCAGCGAAGAAAAAGAAGGTGGCTTCTGCAGAGAAGAAACCGAAGAAGGCTGCCACTCGGCCTCGACCTTCGCTGTTTGAAGCAAATGACGCGCAACGCGCTGCTGAGAGCCAAGAACCTGTTTCATCTGTTGACCAACACATTGAAGACCCCGACGAAACACGCGCGATTCCGTGGTCGCCGCGTCTTGCATCGACAGCAACGACACCTGATGATGCAGAGGAAGATGAGCCACCTGTGTTCGGGCGTCTCTTGGGTCGTGCTTTCGGACAACGTGCGCCTGAAGAGTAACTCATGAAGCATTCTTCGGAAGTTGTTATCGCCGCACCAATCGAGGCAGTGATTCCATGGGTGAGCGATCTCTCTTTGTATCCGCAATGGATGCCACTCGTGCACGTAGCGGAAGCACTGGGCGACAATGCTTGGGCAGTGGAACTGCGTGCCAAAGTGGGGGTATTTGCGCGTTCAAAGCGATTACGGATGCGTCGCACGCATCACGATGCAACTCGCATTGTGTTTGAACGAGAAGAACTCGATGGTCGCAAGCACTCGGACTGGATACTTGAGATTGAACTTCAGCAAGAAGGTGATGCTTGTCGAGTAGCGATGCACATGGCATACGGCGGAAATTTGTGGACTGCGGGTGTGTTGGATCGCGTGCTTGCATCTCATATAGATGCTGGAAAATCAGGCTTAGCGCGGTTGGTCTATCGGGCGTGACAGAGTAGAGAGATGGCAAGCGATGCAGAGGAACTAGCGAGCGGGATTCGCGTGGTGATGAATGCCACTGATGTCTCAGGCTTACGACGTCTCACGGGTGGTGCATCACGTGAGACCTGGCGGTTCAACGCAGATGGTCAAGATTTTGTTCTGCAGCGTGTCCGCAAGGGAACCCCTGGGGGCTTGCGTACCGAGCCGGCTGTGTTGGCCGCAGCGCATCGTGGTGGCGTTCCAGTACCCGAATTAGTGGTGGATGGATCTCATAGAGATGAACTGGATCGTCCATTCATGATTGTGCGAGCAGTGCAGGGAGAAACAATCGCCCGAAAAATTCTGCGCGACGATGAATTTTCGGCCGCTCGTCAGGCGCTTCCCGCACAATTGGGGAAAGCAGCAGCTGCGCTTCATCGCATTAGTGCCTCAGAAGTTGAAGGCCTTGTCAATGAAGACCAGATTGATCGCTATAAGCAAGTTCTCGATGATTTGGGAGAACCACATCCAGTGTTCGAAGTGGCATTTCGTTGGTTAGAAATGAATAGGCCAACCTCAACGCGTCAGTGCATTGTGCATGGCGATTTCCGTTTGGGAAACATGATGGTGAACGAACAAGGTCTGTCGGCAGTATTGGATTGGGAGCTTTCTCATATTGGTGACCCCATGGAGGATCTTGGTTGGCTTTGCGTACGTGCATGGAGATTTGGTGGGGCACATCCTGTCGCTGGGCTCGGAACATACGAAGCGTTGTTTGATGCATATGAAGCAGAATCTGGCGTTCGCCCCGATGCACATATTGTGCGGTGGTGGGAAACGCTCGGCACTTTGAAGTGGGGGATCATGTGTATCACTCAAGCATCAGCGCACCTCAGTGGTATGGCGCGCAGCCATGAATTAGCTGCTATTGGTCGGCGCGTGTGTGAAAACGAATATGACTTGCTGGAATTACTGACATTGGAGAACTCATGACAGCCCCACATGATCGTCCAAGCGCAGTTGAATTACTCGAAGCTGTGCGCGAATGGATGGAGAAAGACCTCATGAGCGGAATTGAACCTCGCCTGCAGTTTCATACTCGTGTCGCTATGAATGTGTTGGACATTGTTTCTCGCGAAATCGCGATGGGCGCAGACCAGTTGCAATCACACGATGAACTACTTGCATCATTTGGCGTGAAATCAGATGCTGAATTATCTCAACAGATTCGTAACGGCGACCATGACGCCAGTTTGTTAGAGGTGTTGGGGCGTTTGCGTCCAGTCATTGAAGACAAAGTGCGAGTAGCGAACCCGAAATATCTGCGTTAGCGCGGTTGGCGCGTCTTCTTCATCTCTACGGAGACTGGTTGACCAGCAGCCAATTGACCACACGCTGCGGCAATTTCAGTGCCTCGATTTTGACGAGTCGTTGCGTTCACTCCTAAGTCGCGAAGTAGTCGCTGGAATGCAGCCACTCGCCCTGGTGAACTTCCTACGGTGGGCCATCCTGGGGTGGGGTTGAGTGGAATGAGATTCACATGTGCAGGTGGAGACAATTGCAAACACAGTTCTGCCAATTCGTGCGCATCACGATCGGTGTCGTTGACTGAATCGATAAGTGCCCATTCAAAGGTCACTCGACGACGCTTTTCAAAAAGGTAATCACGACATGTATCCATGAGCATCTGAATGGGATAGCGAGTGTTGATCGGTACTAGTTCGTCTCGCAACGTGTCGCGAGCCGCGTGCAAGGACACTGCGAGGTTGACGGGGAGAGGGCGTTGTGTCAAAGCGCGGATGCCAGGAACAATTCCGACAGTTGAGATGGTGAGGTGCCGTGCGGAGATTCCAATATCTGCGTGAATGCGTTCTACAGCGCCCCACACGTTTGGTTCGTTGGCAAGTGGCTCACCCATTCCCATGAAAACAATGTTGTCGATGCGACGATCTTTCGTAGCCGCCTCGCGTGCGCTCCGAATGACCTGTTCTACTATCTCGCCAATTGATAAGTGACGGTTGAATCCGGCTTGTCCGGTTGCACAGAATCCACACGCCATTGCGCAACCTGCTTGTGTGCTGACACAGACTGTGGCGCGATCGTCGTAATACATGAGGACAGTTTCAATGGGGTGGTTTCCCTCAACGAGATGCCACAAAAACTTCACAGTGTCGCCATCTTCAGAAGTAGAGCGTTGTACTTCAATCAGGCTTTCAGGTAGTTCGGCATCAATCTTCGTGCGCAATGCTGCAGGCAAATTGGAGATGTCTGCAGGCTTCTTGAAGTGTGTGTACAGACCACTCCACAATTGATTGAGTCGATACGACGGCTCTCCTTCAAGAATGGCGGAGATCTCCTCACGTGTTGGGTCATACAGCGATGTCGCCGTTCGGGTCGAACCAAGATTCTTTTTGACGTAGAGCAATTGTCTCGTGTGTCCAACCGCCTTGTTCGGGGTGATGTGCAAATGCTGCGTTGTTCACTGTAAGCCAAGCATCCTCGTCGGTGGTGGGCCGAAAGGGCACCGTAGTGAAGGATGCGATAGATGCAGTCACGTCGTGAGGGAGTGGTAGTGCGCGACGCATCTGCAACAACTTTCGCCCAGGGTGAAGATTGGCTGTGTGGGCGAGTTGACGATGAACGTTGTTTGGCTCAAAGACCCACCAGTGCACATGGCCTCCGCCTTCATTGGCCACGATGTCAAGCGCTTCACGCAGCAGGTCGGGGGCGATCTCCATGGAGTCATAACGGTGGTGCGGGTGAACAATAAGGTCGAGTGACCACGATTCATTTCCGCGGGAAATCTGGCAATACCCAACGATGTGAGAATGGCCATCGTCTCGCGCGATGAGTCCGGCAAAGCCGGTACGGCCGCCCTCTCGAAGATCTAGCCACAAATGATCATTCAGTGGGCGTGCGCCATCGGCTCTCCATGCATCAGCGATGAGGTCAGAGACCTCATCCATGCTGGTGGCGTCCATTTGACGCTTGATTTCGAGTGATCGCACGTCGGTCAGGGTACCTTCGTGCCATGGGAAAGCCGAGAACGCCAGCAGGTCGTGCCAAAGAGGTCGCATCCAGACTGGCTGTTCTGTACCCCGAGGCTGAATGCGAACTCACGCACAAGAACCCTTTTGAGTTACTGGCAGCCACCATCTTGTCTGCGCAATGCACTGATGTTCGCGTGAACATGGTTACTCCACAATTGTTCGCGAAGTATCCCACTCCAACCGCGTTGGCGGCAGCAAACCCCTCCGAACTGGAAGAGATCATCCGTTCCACTGGCTTTTTTCAGACGAAGGCGCGCAATCTCATTGGTATGGCTCAAAATGTGTTGGACCGATACAACGGTGAGATACCTAGTGACCTTGAAGATCTTGTGACACTGCCCGGTGTAGGTCGAAAGACAGGCAATGTTCTGCGCAGTGTGGTGTTTGGGCTTCCAGGTCTTGCTGTTGACACTCACGTGGGGCGCTTGTCGCGCCGGCTTGGTCTCACAGTGGAAGAAGATCCAGTGAAGGTGGAGAAAGTATTGAATGCTTTCTTGCCTCCCGAGGAATGGGGAAGCTTTGGGTTGCGACTCATCTTGCATGGCCGTCGCGTGTGTGATGCCAAGAAGCCAGCCTGCGACCGCTGCGAGTTTGAAGACATCTGCCCGTCCTCGCTGATGCCAACCAAAGCTAAGAAGAAATAGCAACTATCGCTCCCGATAGGGCAGTGAAGTAGCGTTTCAGCAATGACAGCAACTATCCGAGCCGAACTTGGCGCCGCCGCAGATGCAATTGGTCGCTATCGCAGTCGCGTTGCAGGCCTCATCGAAAATGTTGAAGCCAATCACGAAGACCTCGTGAGTGCGATGTACGAAGCCGAACGTGCATTGTTGTCAGCAGAACGCCTGCTGATTCGTGCTGAAAAAATAGCCCGATAATTCAACGTGTTGTGACTAGGTTCTTGTAGTGGCTATGTTCGAACCCCGAGACCAAATACGTGCAATGAGTGGATACCACTCGCCACAAGTCGATGTCCCTATTCGTCTCAACACAAACGAATCTCCCTTTGCGCCACCAGAAGAGTGGCTGCGTCAATTAGAGGGAATTGTTTCAACAATTGATTGGAACCGATATCCCGATCGGTCGGCAACAGAACTGCGCCGAACTATTGCGCAGCGACATGGTGTGCGCCCAGAACAAGTTTTTGTAGCCAATGGTTCCAATGAAGTGATTCAGACAATCCTGCTTGCATATGGCGGCGCAGGCCGAAAAGTTGCAACGTTTGAACCCACGTATCAGATGTATGCACAGATTGCCCGCGTGACCGGAGCACAAGTTGTTGAGGGTGAACGACAGCCAGACCTCACGCTCGATGTTGCAGAAATCGAACGAGTCGTAAAAGAGCATCAACCATCGGTGACGTTCTTGTGTAATCCGAATAACCCCACCGGACTTGTAGAACCTGAACATAACCTGCGAGCTCTCCTCAAGATTGCTACGGGGATTGTGGTGGTGGATGAAGCGTATGCAGAGTTTTCCGATTGGTCTGCAATGGAACTTGTGTCTGATGATGTGCCACTTGCTGTGACGCGTACTTTCTCGAAGACATTATCCATGGCTGCGTTACGCGTCGGATACGTTGTCGCGCCTGAATGGATCATTAAGAATCTAGAAATTGCGGCGCTGCCATATCACCTAGATGCGTTCAAGCAAGCCGCCACCATCGCGGCGTTGTCGTTTACGGACGAAATGGAAACGCGTGTAGCCACCATCAAGTCGGAGCGTTCCCGTATTCAGAATTCTTTGCGAGAATTGAATTTGGAAGTGTGGGAGAGCGGTTCAAACTTCATTTTGTTCCGAGCTTCGGGAAAGCCCGCAACTGAGGTGTGGCAGTCTCTGCTCGACCAAGGCGTGTTGGTACGTGATTGCAGTTCATGGCCTCGCTTGGCAGGATGCCTGCGGGTCACGGTGGGTACATCGGATGAGAACTCGGCTTTCCTGCAAGCAATTCGTGCTGCAGTGTCCTGATTCTTCGGACAAATCGTCAAATTGACAGCGTTCTTGATGCTCCGAGCGGCGAGAATAGAGCCATGGCACGTACAGCCCAGGTAAAACGAAATACAAAAGAGACCACAATTGAAGTCTCCATCAATCTTGATGGCACTGGAATTGCATCTATCTCTACGGGAATCCCGTTCTATGACCACATGCTTGAACAATTGGCTCGCCATGGTGGTTTTGACCTCACTGTGAAAGCAGTGGGTGACCTACACATAGATACTCATCACACGGTTGAAGATGTTGCTATCTGTGTTGGTGAAGCATTGCGTGACGCTCTCGGTGACAAAGCAGGTGTACGTCGATTTGCTAGCGGTGCGTTTCCACTCGACGAAGCGCTCGTTGAGATTTCGCTCGACCTCAGTGGACGGCCGTTCGTTGCGTGGGACGTGGAATTACCAGAATGCTTACCATTAGGTTCGCCGGCTTTTGACCCGTCGTTAGCTGAGCACGCCATCTCTTCGCTCGCAACAAGTGCCGCCATGACATTGCATGTCAATTTGCGTGCCGGAAGAAATGTGCACCACATCATCGAGGCAAGCTTTAAGGGTCTTGCTCGTTGTCTACGAGATGCAGTTCGAATCGAGTCATCGGGGGTTCCCTCCACCAAGGGTGTGCTTTCATGACCTCACGCCTGCGCGTGGCGGTTCTTGATTACGGCATTGGCAATTTGCGGTCAGCGCAGAAAGCTCTTGAACGTGTTGGGGCAGACGCTGTTCTCACATCATCTGCTGCAGAAGTAAACGCGTCAGATGCTGTAGTACTTCCTGGGGTGGGAGCATTTGGCGCGTGCATGAATGCTCTGCGTGCAGTTGGTCTTGAAGATGTTGCGCATGATGCTGTGGTTAGTAAGAAGCCATTCTTGGGAATCTGTGTCGGTATGCAGATGTTGTTCGATTCGAGTGAAGAAGACCCTGGGGTGTCCGGTCTCGGCATTATTCCTGGTTCAGTTCAATGGTTGCCAGAAACAGTGCAGCGTCCTCAGATGCAGTGGAATCAACTCACGATTACCAACAATGATCATTTATTTGATGGTCTCGGAGATCATCCGTGGATGTACTTCGTGCATTCGTTGCACGGAGTTCCTGCCACTTCGTCCGATACGGCAGCAACGGTGGAATACGGATGCACAGTCAACGTTGCGTTTCGGCGCGACAATGTGTTCGCTACTCAGTTTCACCCAGAGAAATCCGCAGAAGGTGGCTTGAAGCTTCTGGCGAATTTTGTGAAACATGCTGGTGACTCATGATCTTGTATCCCGCAATTGATGTATTCGGTGGCCGCGTTGTGCGTCTTCGACAAGGTGAATACGACGACAGCACGGTGTATGGCGATGACCCGGTTGCTATTGCACTTTCTTTTGTTGAACAGGGAGCCGAATGGGTGCACATGGTTGACCTAGACGCTGCTCGAAGTGCCGAACCAGTGAATAGACCGTTGATTGGCAGGGTCGCTGCTGCATTACGGGGCTCGGCGTTGCTTCAAGTTGGCGGTGGTGTGCGCACTGTGGCTGACGCACAAGAACTAGCAACCGCTGGAGTCACTCGTGTTGTGATGGGTTCAGCAGCCGTAGCACAACCATCAATCGTGGAATCTGTTGCGCAAGTTGTTCAAGTTGCTGTGGGTCTCGATCACCGAGAAGGCATTGCTGCAACACACGGTTGGACTGAAACTTCGGGCGTTTCAGTTGCCGAATTACTTCCACAGTTTCCCAGTGCATCTGCATTTGTGATCACAGACATTTCACGCGACGGCATGTTGGTTGGGTCAGACATTGAAGGACTCGCATCGGCTGTGGCGTCGACCTCCATTCCTGTCATAGCTAGCGGTGGTGTTGGCGAACTGAATCATCTTGTGGATCTTGCGCGTGTTGGTGGTTTGCATGGCGTCATTGTGGGCAAGGCTTTATACGAAGGCAGATTCAGCGTGAGAGAAGCCGTAGAGGCATTGCGGTGAATCAAGACATTGTCGCTCGCGTCATTCCGTGCCTAGATGTCACGAACGGTCGGGTTGTGAAGGGAATTAACTTCGTTGATTTGCGCGATGCAGGTGACCCTGTAGAACTTGCTGCTCGGTATGACGCGCAAGGTGCAGATGAATTGGTGTTTCTTGATATCACCGCATCTTCAGATGGCCGAGCCACCATGATTGATGTTGTGTCACGCACAGCGGAAGAGGTGTTCATTCCTTTCACCGTGGGTGGCGGGATTCGTCAACTTGCCGATGCTCGTTCCATGTTGCGTGCTGGTGCCGACAAAGTCAGTCTGAATACGGCAGCTGTTGAGCGGCCAACTGTTATTGCAGAGATTGCTGCTGAGTTTGGTGCTCAATGTGTTGTGTGCGCCATTGATGCAAAGTGGCATGCAGAAGAGAATCGCTGGGTCGTTTATTTACACGGGGGTCGCACTGCTACAGATATCAATGCTGTGGCATGGGCTGAGCAGGCAGTGGCGCTCGGGGCAGGAGAGATTCTGCTCACGTCAATGGACAGAGACGGCACCCGTGATGGTTTTGACATTGCCTTGACTCACGCTGTGTCTTCATCTGTTGGCGTACCAGTTATTGCAAGCGGTGGTGTAGGGACCCTCGACCATTTAGCGGAAGGCGTGTTGCAAGGTGGTGCTACCGGAGTTCTCGCTGCATCTATTTTTCACTTTGGCGAACACACTATTGCTGAAGCAAAGTCTGTGATGTCTTCCCGTGGCGTTCGTGTTCGCCCTGTGGCCTCTTAGATATTTTCAAGTGCGCACTGAAGTGCATTAGTGGAAATAGCAAGCGCATCGACTGCAAAGAAATGATCAACACCGGGTGCATCGATGAAGTGAACATTGTCCCAATCGCGCATCGCTTCTCGTATGGTGTCCGGTGTGGTGATTTGGTCATGTTCGGCCATCACAATGACTTTTGGCCGATGATTGTTCGCAGCAACTGGTGAGGAGGTCATCAATGATGTTGGTGGCGCAATACTCAACCAAGCGGCAATCCAAGGGTTGCTCACATTCATGGCCACCACTGAACCAAATGAATATCCAGACATGATGATGGGGCACTCAGGCTCGATCATGTCTGCGAGTTCACATGCTGCGGCGAGGTCTAGTCGTTCCGAGTCGCCATCATCGTGAAAGCCTCCCGAGTTACCAACGCCCCGAAAATCGATGGCGATGGAATGGCAGTCAGCCCGTGAAGCGGCTTCTTGCAGTGCACGCACCACGTGGCTGTGTCGGTCGCCACCATAAAGGGGGTGGGGGTGGCCAATAATGACGACAGCGCGAGGCGTAACTGCGTCGGTACGGATGATGTCGGCCTCAATTTCAACACCATCAATGGTTTGAATAAAAACAGTTTCAACTACCACAGGTCAAGACGGTACCGTGCTTCTGATGAGTAATCAGGACCAGACCCCCAGTAGCGCCGAAGGCAGAGTCATTGTGGCAACGCCCGAGCAGTTGGCAGCGGTCACTTTCAATTCCGACGGTCTGGTTCCTGCAATCGCACAATGCGCAGAGACCGGGAAAATCTTGATGATGGCATGGATGAACTCTGAGTCATTGTCAATGACTTTTGCCGAAGGGCGCATGGTGTACTGGAGTCGTAGTCGTCAAGAGTTGTGGCGCAAAGGCGACACAAGTGGCGACAGGCAGTTCGTGCGTGAGGCTCACTACGACTGCGACGGAGACACCTTGCTTTTTGTGGTGGAACAAGAAGGACGCGGTGCGTGTCACACGGGTGAGTTCACATGTTTCTATCGTTCATTCGGTAGCGAGTAATTCGTGTCAACTGTCATTACGCCGTCACGCGAAGAATTTATTGCGCTTGCTCGTGAGTACACCGTTGTTCCAGTGTGGACACAAATACTTGCCGACCTTGAAACTCCTGTAGCTGCCTTCATCAAATTGGTGGGCGACGGCGACGGCTTCTTGCTGGAATCCGTGGAACATGGTGAGCGTTGGAGTCGTTACTCATTTGTTGGCAGAAACCCGCGCGGAACATTGACATTGCGCAACGGTGTATTGCATGCAACGGGAACCATTCCTGCCAGTGTTCCGCTCGACAAAGGCATGTTGGCGGCGATGGAAGAACTTCTGCGCATTTATCGCGCTCCGTTGTTCCCAGATTTGCCACCACTGCAAGGCGGTCTCATGGGTCATCTTGGTTATGACGTTGTACGTGAGATTGAACAACTTCCGAATATCCCACATGATGACCGTGATCTTCCCGACGCGAGTATCAGTGTCATCGGGTCACTGGCTGCTTTCGATCATTGGCGTCAGCGTGTGTATCTGCTGGAGAGCGTGCCGGTTGCTGGTCTCACAGATGATGAAATCAATCAGGCATATGATGCAGCGGTTGTACGTGTTCATGAAGCAGTGGCGGATATTTCTCGTCCACTTGCCTATGTTGCAGTAGAGCCACCTGTAGCTGGAGATGTATTGCCAGAGACTCGTTCGTCTATGCCAAACGGTCGCTACCAAAACGCCGTTGAGGTTGCAAAGGAATACATTCGGGCAGGAGACATCTTCCAAGTGGTGCTGTCACAACGTTTCGATATTGATCTCTCTGCCGACCCAATTGATGTGTATCGAGTATTGCGACAAGTGAACCCAAGCCCGTATATGTATTTCTTGCGACAACCAGATCTCACCATCGTGGGTGGGTCTCCAGAACCAATGGTGCAGTTGCTCAACGGAAAAGTCATTTCTCGCCCGATTGCAGGAACGCGTAAGCGTGGTGAAAATGACGAACACGACAGACGCCTTGCTGCGGAACTTCGTGAGAATCCCAAGGAAGTTGCTGAGCACATCATGTTGGTGGACCTAGCGCGTAACGATGTTGGTCGTGTGGCGTCTTATGGGTCAGTAACCATGGATGAACTCATGACACTCGAGCGTTACAGCCACGTCATGCATCTCACTTCACAAGTCTCGGGAGACCTCAAACCAGGTCTCGGGCCTATCGATGTGTTGCGCGCAACGTTGCCAGCAGGAACAGTCAGTGGTGCGCCCAAAGTACGTGCCATGGAAATCATTGATGAACTTGAACCAGTGAAACGTGGACCATATGCAGGAGTAGTTGGCTATGTGGACTTCTCTGGAAACCTCGACACTGCCATTGCAATTCGCACCATGTTTGTTGGACCGAAGTTCGCAAGCTTGCAAGCCGGGGCTGGAATCGTCGCAGACAGTGACCCAGCCGACGAAGACTTGGAGTGTCACAACAAGGCTAGGGCATTGTTGGCAACGGTGCCTGCAGCCGAGCGCATGACACAACGCAGAAAGGCAGCGGGCACGCAAGCATGAGTGACAATGCAATCGTGTGGGCCGACTTAGCCAGAGATGTCGTCATCGTTCAAGGCGATGACGCCGGGGAGTTCCTGCACTCTCAACTGGCGAATGACATCGCATCTCTTGCAGTTGGCTCGAGTATCTACAGTTTGTTGCTTGAACCAACTGGTGATATTTGTGCGATTCTCAGAGTTGTACGTCATGCCGACACTGTTTTTACACTCGACGTAGAAGCTGGTTATGGGCAAGTCATCATCACGCGACTACAACGTTTTGTGTTGCGCGCAAAAGTTGTGATGCGTGAAAGTGATTGGGTGGTGCGTGCTTTTCGTGGGTCAGATGTACGTGCTTCCCTCGGAATAGTTGCTGGTCGTGCAGACGTGTACTGGGGGAGCGACAACGCAATTGACGTGGTAGCCGAAGTTTCTCAACTGCCAGCATTAGGCGAAAACGCCGAGGTTGAACTTGTCGATTACTTGCGAGCCGATGCACGATGGCCGAAACTTGGTGTCGATGTTTTAGCTGGAGACATTCCAGCAACTTCGGGCATCTTGGATGTTGCCGTGAGTTTCACGAAGGGCTGCTATCCGGGCCAAGAATTGGTAGAGCGCATGGCATCGCGTGGGGCGAGCGCGCCGGTTGAAGTGCGTGTTGTCTCGCGTGAAGGCCTTGGTGTGGGTGCACGGATCGAGAAAGACGGAGTCACGGTTGGCACTGTGACTTCCATTGGTCCCACACTTGCTCTGGTGCGGGTAGCACGCGGCTCCAAGGTGGGCGAACCGTTATTTGTCGCTAGTGACTCCTAGCGAGTCGCCCCAACCGCGCCCATTACATCTGCTCACCGTATACACCTAGACTTTCCTCGTGCCATACGTTTTCGCCTTCGACCATAAGCATCGTCGCCCGCCAATGGAGTTGAAAGATTTGTTGGGCGGCAAGGGTGCAAACCTCGCCGAAATGATGAGCGTGTTGCAACTGCCGGTGCCTCATGGTTTCACCATTAGTACCGATGCGTGTCGTGCATATATGCACGGCGGGTGGCCGAAAGCGCTTGACGATGAAATGTCTCGTCAGGTGGCGTCTCTTGAAAAAAAGATGGGCCGCAAACTCGGGGATGCACACGACCCGCTGTTGGTCTCTGTGCGTTCTGGCGCAAAGTTCTCAATGCCAGGAATGATGGACACGGTTCTGAACTTGGGGCTGAATGACAAGAGTGTTGAGGGCCTGGCTCGGTCTACGGGAAATGACAGATTCGCTTATGACTCCTATCGGCGCTTTATCTCTATGTATGGGCGCATTGTTCTCGGTCTTGATGGGGATGTATTTGAACATGAACTTGAGAAAGCTAAGTCGAATGCCAATGTGCAAAATGACGCAGAAATACCAGCAGAAGTCCTGAAGCAACTGTGTCAGGTGTACAAAACGGCCATTGCTCAACAAACAGGAAAACCATTTCCGCAAGATCCCACGAAGCAGTTGCGTGGTGCAGTGGAAGCGGTGTTCCGTTCATGGAATGGTCCACGTGCAATTGCGTATCGAGTTCGCGAAAAAATCAGCCATGAACTAGGTACGGCAGTCAACGTGCAGGCCATGGTGTTTGGAAACAGAGACGACAATTCAGGTACCGGAGTCGGCTTTACGCGTAACGCTGCAACAGGTGAAGCCAAACCATACGGAGATTTTCTCGTCAACGCTCAAGGTGAAGATGTTGTAGCGGGTATTCGTAATACGGAAGATCTCAATGCGCTCAAGCGGAAATTCCCAGAGATACATGCTGAGTTGCTGGGGATATTTGCCCGACTTGAACGTCACTACAAAGATATGTGTGACACCGAGTTCACCATTGAGCAAGGAAAACTGTGGATGCTGCAGACGCGTGTTGGTAAAAGAACCGGCGCTGCTGCATTAAAGATGGCAGTCGACATGGTGTCGCCTACTGGCACTGGTCGTTCTGCTTGGAAGATTTCCAAGAATGAAGCAATCATGCGTGTCGCAGCCGACCACCTTGATCAGGTGTTGCACCCGCAATTTGCCAAGAAGATTCCTGCGCTTACAAAAGGACTTGCAGCTTCTCCAGGTGCTGCCGTCGGGCAAGTGTTCTTTACGGCCGACGATGCTGCATCAGCAGCACAAAAGGGTCTTGATGTGATTTTGGTGCGCTCTGAGACGAGCCCCGAAGATGTGCACGGAATGATGATTGCTAAAGGAATTCTCACATCGCGTGGTGGGCTAGTTAGTCACGCCGCAGTGGTTGCACGTGGGTGGGGAACACCGGCAATTGTGGGAGCAGATGCGGTCAAGATTGACGGTGCATCATTTTCAGTCGGTGATGTTGTCGTGCGCGAGGGCGACTGGCTCTCGCTTGATGGGACCTCTGGTGAAGTAATGCTTGGTCAGTTTACCCTGACTGCATCACACAATCCTGGAATGGTCTGATGTCGTTCGTAAAGGCAAACTTGCTGTGCGTGCGAATGCTGATACCGATGAAGATGCACGTAAGGCGCGCGAGTTAGGTGCTGAAGGCATTGGACTATGTCGCACAGAGCACATGTTCTTGGCGGCGGATCGTTTGCCGGTTGTGCGTCGCATGATTCTGGCGAGTACTCCGGAAGAAGAACAAGCAGCGTTTGAAGAGTTGCGCAAAGTACAGAAGAAAGACTTTGCGGCAATTCTGAAAGAGATGTCGGGGTTACCAGTCACGGTGCGACTGCTCGATCCACCTCTCCACGAATTTCTGCCACGCGTTGATGATTTAGAGATTGAAAAGGCGACAAAGGGTTTGTCTAGAGAAGACGAAGATCTATTGAGGGCCGCGCATGAATGGGCTGAAGTGAACCCAATGCTTGGTACGCGCGGAGTACGACTTGGTGTCGTGAAGCCTGGTTTGTATGCAATGCAGGTGCGTGCGCTCATGGAAGCAGCCGACGAAGTGTCGTCGAAAGGGTATGAACCCATTGTTGAAATCATGATTCCACTAACCGTGACCCGCGAGGAACTCGCATTGGCACGCAGTTGGGTGGATGAAGTTCTTTCGGACATCAATTCGAGGCCGGTTCCGAAAGCAAAGAAGGGTCAGAAGGTAGTGAAGCGCCCCAAGATTTCGATCGGCACCATGATTGAAACTCCGAGAGCAGCTCTGCGTGCAGATGAGTTAGCGGAGTACGCAGATTTCTTCAGCTTTGGTACGAACGACCTCACTCAAATGACTTTCGGATTCAGTCGTGACGATGTGGAGAGCCGTCTGATGCCCGCATATCTAGAGGCAGGACTTTTGAAGCGCAACCCATTTGAGACCATCGACCAAAACGGTGTGGGTGAGTTGGTGTTTTTGGCGGCCCAGCGCGGGCGCAAAGTAAAGCGCTCACTCAAGCTTGGAGTCTGTGGTGAACATGGTGGCGACCCAGAGTCCATCGACATGTTCTATAGAGCGGGACTGAACTATGTCAGTTGCTCCCCGTACCGAGTGCCCATTGCGAGGCTCTCTGCTGCCCAGGCAGTCATCGGTACTGCCAAGACAAAGACCAAATAGCCAACTAGATTCGGTGCCGTGATACCCCCACTGCCGATGCTTGCATCTCAACTTGTCTCTGCCGGTTCCTCAAAGTCAGGAAAAGTCGATCTCACCATCGAGGGGTGGCACTGGCCAGTTCTTCTCGGCGTGCTTGGTGTCTTGCTTCTTGTAGACATTTTGGTCATTCACCGTAAAGCGCATGAAGTGCACACGCGCGAAGCTGCCATTGAGTCAGCAGTGTGGATCAGCATCGGTCTTTTGTTTGGCCTACTCATTCTGTGGGAATTCGGTGGTGCTGCAGGAGGCGAGTACTACGGCGGATATCTCATTGAAAAGAGTTTGAGCGTCGACAACGTGTTCGTGTGGGCTGTTCTGTTCTCTCACTTCCAGGTACCAAAGCAGTATCAGCACCGTGTGTTGTTCTGGGGCATTTTTGGCGCACTCGCCATGAGGCTGGGCTTCATTTTTGCTGGTGTTGCAATCATCAATAACTTCAAGTTCACCCTGATTTTGTTCGGCCTTTTCTTGCTGTACTCCGGAATCAAGTTGCTGCAAACGCACGACGAAGGCTTCGATCCATCAAAGAGCAAAGCGATGAAGGTCTTCCATCGTTTTGTACCGTCAACGGACAAACTTGATGGTCAGAAACTCTGGACTGTGAACGAACTTGGCAAGCGCGTAGCGACGCCGCTCTTGGCAGTTCTTGTCTTGGTGGAAATCACAGACGTGATCTTTGCTGTGGACTCGGTGCCAGCTGTATTGGCCGTCACGAACGAGCAGTACATCGCTTTTGCCTCAAATGCTTTCGCAATTTTGGGTCTGCGAGCCCTGTACTTCCTTTTGGCCGACATGCGCGACCGTTTCAAGTATCTACAGACCGGCCTCGGCGTAATCTTGGCTTTCGTCGGTATCAAGATGACCTTGTCCTACTGGTGGCACATGCCAATCGTTGCGTCTTTGTCGGTGATTACCATGATCCTGGTGGTCTCCATTGTCGCCTCAATTCGAAGCGGCACAGACGCTCAGCACTAGGTGACTCTCCATGGCACTAATGTCGTGGCATGGGGATTGCGGAGGATGATATTCAGAAGGTGCGCTCTGCAGTCACCTTGTCTGACATCGTTTCGCCCTATTCACAATTGCGCCGTACCGGTCGTACACAAGTAGGGCTTTGCCCTTTCCATTCAGAACGCACAGCCTCTTTCAATGTCAATGACGAGACGGGCCGGTACATGTGTTTCGGCTGTGGGGCCAAAGGCGATGTCTTTACCTTTGTCCAGCAGATGGAGCATCTCGATTTTGCTGCGTCAGTAGAAAAGCTGGCCAGTAAGTGTGGTGTTGAACTGCATTACACATCTGGCGCTGCTACTGGTGAGCGGAAGCACCGCAAAGAGTTGCAGGAACTCATGGAAAAGGCGGTGGAGTGGTACCACAACCGACTTCTGGAATCGCCCGATGCGCGCACGGCCCGTGAGTACTTGCGCAACCGTGGACTAGCCGGTGATGTCGCTCGGTCGTTCAAGATTGGTTGGGCTCCTGACGATTGGGATGTGCTGTGTCAGGCCCTTGGTGCACCAGCAGCGATGTTGCAAGAGGTGGGTCTTGGGTTCGTCAACAAAACAGGTCGACTCCAGGATTCTTTTCGTGCTCGAGTGATGTTTCCCATCTTCGATGAAAATGGCGCAGCAGTCGCCTTTGGTGGTCGCATTCTTCCTGGTTCCACAGACCCAGCGAAGTACAAGAACTCAACTGAGACTCCTATCTACTTGAAATCACGCACGTTATATGGCCTGAACTGGGCCAAGGGAAATGTTGTGAAAGAAGATCGAGTCATTGTGTGTGAGGGTTACACCGATGTCATCGGATTTCATCGCAGCGGTCTTGCAACGGCCGTTGCAACATGTGGAACCGCGCTCACCGAGGAACACGTGAAACTCATGAAGAGGTATGCGCGCAATGTGGTGCTTGCGTTTGACGCAGACTCGGCCGGGCAAGGTGCGGCAGACAAGTTCTACGCTTGGGAAAAGAAGTACGACATCTCAGTGTCGGTTGCTCAATTCCCAGCGGGGCAAGATCCTGGCGAACTAGCTGACACAAACCCTGCCGCGCTAACTGCAGCAATAGACGATGCGATGCCATTCTTAGGATTTCGTTTGAAGCGATTGTTCGACGCAAATCCATTACGTTCGCCTGAATCACGAGCACGACTTGCAAGTAAGGCCATGGAAGTCGTGAATGAGCATCCCGACTCCAATGTCCGGCGCCTGTATGCGGGACAAGTTGCAAGCCATACGGGTGTCTCGGCAGGTGAATTAGTGAAGATTGCCGATAAGGGCGGTTCTGCTCCTGTTGTTGTATCTTCCCCAACGCAACAGGCATCTGAGGGTGCTGGTTTTGTCGCATTGTCATTGTTGATACACGAGTGGGATTCGATCGCACCGTGGCTGATTGAAGAACTATTTGCAGACGATGCATCGCGCGAAGCATTTCGTGCACTCGCAGATGCCGACGGAGATGTTCATGTGGCTTTGCAATCTGTTCTTCCCGACGCCGCGTCGATTATCGAGCGGGCCTCGGTCTATGACGTCACTGCAGATGCCAAGATTGAGTCGCGGGCATTGATTTCTGCTGCGGTACGGCGCGAACTAACTCGCCGGCAATCTGCAGCCGATATCGAACAGATTCAACAAGACCGAATTGTGCGAATTTCGTTAGAGGACCTCAATAAACCAGAAAAAGCCGACACGGCTGCCGTGCAGTTGCTGCAGTGGCTTTCCCAGGCGGCGGGTGACCCCGTATGACCCGTCGGCTTCGTCTCACGCCTCCGCACCCGGACGTAGATGTGGCCGAATGGGCCACGCTGATTGCTTCGCGCTCAGATGAGGGCACGGTAGACCCCAACACAGTGGCCCACGTCTTTAGAAGTGTGGAACTAAATCCAGATCTGCTTCGTCAGATTGAATCAGTGTTAAAAGAACTCAATATCTCAATAGCCACGGTCGAGCCAGACATCTCGGGACCTATCGAAAGAGTGGCTCCGCCCAAGAAGGCGACTGCAACCAAAGCTGTCAGCGCTGATGCGGGTGACTCCACCCGTATGTACTTACAGGAAATTGGTCAAGTCGACTTGTTGAATGCTGAAGGTGAGCGAACTCTCGGAAAAGCAATCAAGGACATGCAAGAAGCCAAGGTGGCTCTTGAGAAATCTGATTTATCGGCAACTCAACGTCGCGAGCTACGCCTGAAAATTCATGAAGGTGAAGATGCATTTAATAAGTTGATTGAGTCAAACCTTCGATTGGTTGTCTCAATCGCTCGAAAATATGATGGGCGCGAATTGCAACTCATGGATCTTGTTCAAGAGGGCAATATCGGTCTGATGCGCGCAGCCGAGAAATACGACTGGGAAAAAGGTTTCAAGTTTTCTACATATGCAACATGGTGGATACGCCAGGCAATGATGCGTGCAATGGCCGACCAAGGCCGCACCATTCGAGTGCCAAGTCATGTGGTGGAGTTAATCAACCGTCGATTCAGCAACCGTTGGTGATAGAGCTGCTGACAAAAGCGAAGATGCGTCGCCAGATGCCGTCGTGCAGCGTCGCCAATTGATTGCTGCAATTTCACTTGAACTTGAACATTTGCCAGAGAGAGATCGCCGTATTTTGGACAAGCGTTTTGGTATCAGTAGTGGCGAACCATTGACTCTCGATGATGTGGCTAAGCAGGAGGGCGTTACTCGCGAGCGCATCCGCCAGATCGAGCAAAAGACCCTCGCTCGTATGCGTCATCCCAATAACAGCCATCGTTTACGCAGTTACCTCGACGAGAACTAGTGATTTGCCCTTGGGGGCACAGCGTCTGCGCTGGTATCGTGTGGATTCCCTTCCGGGGTAGCTCAGTTGGCAGAGCAACGGACTGTTAATCCGTTTGTCGTGGGTTCGAGCCCCACCCCCGGAGCCAGTTGGACCGTCCCACGGTTCGACCCGCGGGCCCATAGCTCAGTTGGTTAGAGCAGGGGACTCATAATCCCTTGGTCGCAGGTTCGAGCCCTGCTGGGCCTACCACTTCGCACACTACGATTCACCTCGTGACTGAGAACACACCGCGCAAAGCTTGGACAGAGGCCTTCGGGTCCTCGTCACTTCGGCAGGTGCCGTTCACCACAATGTCTGGTATTCCACTCGAGCCTGTCTACGGCGAAGAAGGCTCTGAGATGCCTGGTGTGTATCCGTACACGCGTGGTCCGTATGCATCCATGTATCGCTCAAAGTTGTGGACCATGCGAATGTTCGCCGGCTTTGGCACAGCTACCGATACCAACGAACGTTTTCGCGAAATCATTCGTTCTGGCGGTGACGGGCTATCCACAGCATTCGATATGCCCACCCTGATGGGTCTTGATTCTGATCACCCAATGTCTCTCGGTGAGGTAGGGCGTTGTGGCGTGGCCATCGACTCGCTCGCCGACATGAAGGACCTATTTGCTGGAATCGATTTGGGAGGCATCACTACGTCGATGACGATCAATTCGCCAGCTGCACCAATCCTTGCGATGTTTGTGGCTCAGGCAGAGACGGCCGGAGTTCCTCGCAAGGCTCTAGGTGGCACCTTGCAAAACGACATCTTGAAGGAATATCAAGCACAAAAAGAGTTCGTCTTTCCTCCGCGTCAATCCATGCGACTTGTTCGAGATGTTGTTTCTTTCACTACGGCCGAGATGCCACGCTGGCATTCCATTTCTATATCCGGTTATCACATTCGAGAAGCGGGTTCGACGGCAGCTGAAGAATTGGCATTTACGTTGGCCAACGGTTTTGCCTATGTGGAATTAGCAATGCAGGCGGGATTACCTGTAGACACGTTTGCTCCACGTCTTTCCTTTTTCTTCAACGCGCATATTGATTTCTTTGAAGAGATCGCAAAGTACCGAGCAGCACGGCGTATTTGGGCGCGATGGATGAAAGAAAAGTATGGAGCAACAAACGAACGCTCGCTGCAGTTGAGATTCCATGCACAGACCGCTGGTGTTTCTCTCACTGCTCAACAGCCGGAAGTCAACATTGTGCGCACTGCAGTGGAAGCACTCGCTGCAGTGATGGGTGGGGCGCAGTCGTTGCACACCAATTCGATGGATGAAGCAATGGCATTGCCCACTGAAAAGGCTGCACGTATTGCGCTTCGAACACAACAGGTCATTGCGCACGAAACAAACGTGACGCACGTTGCCGACCCACTTGGTGGTTCTTGGTTTGTTGAAGATCTGACGAACAAAATTGAAGAGTTAGCAGAGGTGATGTTTGCTGAAATCTCAGAGATGGGCCACGGCTCCATGCTCGAGGGTTGTATTCAGGGAATTGAAGACAATTGGTTCCAGGGTCGGATTTCAGATTCTGCGTTCGAGTTGGAACGCACCTTCAATTCTGGTGAACGCATCGTGGTGGGTGCTAACCGATTCAAGGAAGGCAATGAAGACGACTCGTTGGACCTCCTGCGCATCTCGCAAGAGCAAGAAAAAGAACAACGTCATCGTTTGGCGACAGTGCGACAAGATCGCAACGATGTTGCGGTATCTGAAGCTCGCCAACAACTACAACACGACGCTTCTCAGCCAGATGTCAATCTCATGCCCGCACTCATCAATGCCGCTAATGCGTATGTGACGCTCGGAGAGATGATGTCGTCGCTGGGCGAAGTGTTTGGTCGCCATGTAGAGGTTCCGGTCATTTAGTAATGCCTATTCGTGTATTGGTGGCAAAGGTCGGTCTCGATGGTCATGACCGAGGCGTCAAAGTGGTTGCACGCATATTGCGTGACGCCGGCATGGAAGTGATTTATACGGGGTTGTTTCAAACTCCAGAAACAGTCGCATCTGCTGCTCTCGACGAAGATGTAGATGTGGTGGGTCTATCCATGTTGTCGGGGGCTCACATGACGCTGGCGCCATTAGTGGTTGAAGAAATGCGCGCGCGCGGAATCATGATTCCAGTCGTCGTTGGTGGCATTGTTCCGCCACGCGATGCAGAAGAGTTACGTGCAGCCGGCATTGCAGGCGTTATCGGGCCTGGGGCAACTGCGGACGAAGTTGTGGCTGTAGTTGAAGCGGCGGCTGCCACGATTTAGGTATCGGCGAGGCCGCGCTCTTTTTTGCGGCGATCAACAGAACGCCCGGCAACAAGACGTATTCCATAGACTGCCGCGCCCAACATTGCTACTGCCATAGTGAAACCTGTGAAGAGTCTTGTACCTACATCACTGCCAGCACTCAGCGTGTGCACGATAACAATGATGAATTGCACGTAGGAAAGCATGTGGATTCGATGCCATGTCTTACGGTCGAGTTTCTTCATGAAAAGTGATGTGATCTGCACAGCAGCGAGAATGTAAAACCCGAGTACGCCCAGCGTTACTGGGATTGGTCGCCAGGAGCTTGCAAACGGAACAAGCACGTCAATCACATCGAATGTGATGTACGAATCCGCGATGAGGGTAACCATGTGAATGACTGTGAATGCGAGGGCCAATCCACCCATCCATGTGTGAAGATCACGGAGCCATGCTGGTCGATCATTTGGTTTGAGAATGCGTGTTGTGAGAAGGACACCCCAAAGAATCGTTCCCAAGATGAGAACTGTTGCAATGTTTGCGGAGGCCCGTGTGAGGTTCCACCAAATTTGATTAGACAAGCTGAAATTCCTTCCAAGTTGGTGACGTATAGATTGTGCCATCGGCATCAGTGATTCGTGCTGCAAGATGGTGTTCGTCTAACAGGAGTAGCGATTCTTCTATAGGTATAGCGATTGCGTACTTCGTCCAAGCCTCGGCCCATGCTGCTGTTGATGCGATAACGGTGGCGCCAATGATCTTGTTTGATGACAATGGCCCATCGACAGAGAAAATATGTGAAGGAATTCCGTGTTCTCCGCGATCTCTTGCGTTCAGGCTTGAAGTAGCAACCCCGCCTTGTTTCACGCGGACAGAGTCAACAATGCCGAGGTTTGACGTGGGGGATTCAATCTCCACATCCCAACCGGACTCTTCAGCCGTGCTGATGGCCATGTCGCCACCAATGTTTATACATGCACTAGTGGCTCCACGTTCTAAGGCAAATTGACACACAAGATCTGCTGCAAAGCCTTTAGCTAAACCTCCGAGATCAAGCGTCATGGTTTCGGGCAATGTCACCATGTTGTTGTCAATATGAATGTCAACAATGGATATCCATGGTCGACTGGTTGTGGGAATAGTTGTTCGAAGATTGCTCACCAGTGACTGTTCATCACCGCTTGTTAGTTGAAGCGGAAGAAGAGTTGGATTGAACGCGCCATTAGTAGATATGAAAGCAGATTGTGCATACCTGATGAGGTTGACGGTTCTCGCATCAACCCACATTGGTGCTCCAATGCTGTTGTTTAGAAGAGTGATATCACTCGTGGGCAGAAACCGACTCCAGAGTTTTTCTAGTTCCAAAATCATGTCTAGACATTCATCTGCTACTACTGGACTATTGGTGCCAATCAATGTGGCAGTTGCAGTAACCCCCATCAATTGACGGCTCGCGCGTGCCAGTAAAGGATGGGGTGATGACATGTGATTAGCGGGATCCGCTACTTACTTGTGCGGCGGCTGCAGGTGCTGGTTGTGCAACATTTCCGGCGTTTGCAGCCGCTGGTACAGGCACTTGAATCACCTGTGTATTGGCGGGCAGTGGTTGCGATGCAACCTGTTGTGTGGCGGCCTGTTGTGTGGTGGCGATGCCAGTCGTTGTGTTCGCGCTGGTTGTACCGAGAGGTACAACATTGGTGTTGGTTGAAGCGGCGGCCTTCTGGCTAAATGAATAACCGGTGGTCAAACCAATGAGGGCAGTGGTGGACAAACCCAAAGTAAGTATTCGGGCGGACACTGCTGGGTGCTTACGTCGAGGGGCGGGGCGCGTGATGCGCTCTGCAACTGGTGAAGTGTTGATCTCGTTCATTTCTTTGGCAAGTTTTCTTTTAGTTGTTTCGTTATTCATTAGTCATCATCTCGTTCGTTTTCTTCATGCTCTTCTCCATCATCATGATTGTCATCATCTTCGTGTCGATGCGCTTGTGGCTTTGGTGCAGCCACGGCTGGAACTGTCTCGTTGGTGACAGAAGTTTGAACGACGCCGTTCACCATCTGAGCGGTGAATTCGATCCGGCTAGAGGCTTGAGCAAAACGAACCTTCACAGCGCCATCGGCATTGGTCTGTGCATATTCTGATGTCCATCCCGCTGCTGGGGCAACGCTGGTAACCACAACGCGTCCTGTGCTGGTATCGATAACCACAGTTCCAGAACTGCCCACTGCATATGTGCTGGTGTTGCTTGAAGGGTTCTGCTCAACAATCGCAGTGTTGAGTGCAAGGACAGAGCCAGGAGTAGGAGTGGCGGTAGGCACGCTGTTTGGCGCGCTTGCAACGCTCGTTGTTACAGGCGCGTTAGTTGAACTAAGAACGCTGGTATTTACTACAAATGCCGCTGCTCCTGCTGCAAGTACTCCTGCAATCGAGAGAGTGGTCGCAATGCCTACTTTCATTTCTTTTCTCCTTGGTGAGCCGGTGGCTCTTGGTATTCACCGTACGGTGAGCACATACAACGGACGGTGTGGCGACATCCAAGAAACGTCCAAATTTCACAAATATGAGCCTGTTACGGGTGAACTGGCTTGAAAGAGGCACAATAGAGGGCGTGAAGGTGCTGCTTGTCGAAGATGACCAATCAATCGCTGATTCAGTCTCGGCCTCGCTCACCACAGCTGGCATGGTTGTCGAGCATGTAGCCACTGGTAAAGCATCCATTGATTATTTTGTCGATGATATATGTGATGTCGTGCTGATGGATCTTGGGCTTCCCGATATGGATGGTCTTGACGCAGCAAAGAAGATACGAGAGACATCCTCTGTACCAATCATCATCGTTAGTGCTCGCGGAGATGAGTTGGATCGAATTCTCGGTTTAGAACTTGGTGCAGATGATTATGTGGTCAAGCCGTTCAGCCAACGCGAACTGCTTGCACGTATTCGTGCTGTTACTCGAAGAGCATCAGATCATGTTGCAACGAAGGACGTGTCTCTACTCAAGCGGCTTCATGTAGATGAACCGACGCACATTGTCACACTTGATGGCAACGAGATTGAGTTCACTGCAAAAGAGTTTGATCTGTTGTCGTTCTTGGCGTCTGAACCTGGTGTGGTTTTTCGTAGAAACGACATCTTGGAGCATGTGTGGGACACACCGTGGTACGGAACAACAAAGACACTTGATGCCCATATTGCTTCAATTCGAAAGAAGTTGGGCAGTCCCGATTGGATTCAGAGTGTTCGTGGAGTGGGATTCAAATTTGTAGAGGTTGAATTGTGAAAATTCGCCTTATTGGTGCATTAGTTTCTGTTGCGTTTCTCATTCTTGTTGTATTCAGCATTCCGTTGGCATCGTTCGTAGCAACGGTGGAGCGTGAGCGTCTCGTTACTGCGTTAGAGCGAGATGCCTTCATGCTTGCTGGTCATGCGAAGGAAACATTGAACACGACGGCAGGAGCGGTGTTGCCGTCTTTGCAACCATTCATCGAGGAGTATGCGATTGCGAGTAGAGCGAGAATTGTTGTAACTAACGCAGCGGGATTGTCAATTGCCTCAAGTGACCCCTCAGTTCTTATCGGCACAGATTTCACCAATCGTCCAGAAGTAGTGAAGGCATTAACCGGAGTTCCAGCTGTGGGGGAGAGGAAATCTGCAACGTTGGGCGAGACTCTCGTCTTCGTGGCCGTGCCCGTTTTGTTGGGTGATTCAGTGCTCGGTGTGGTCAGGCTGTCGCATCCGAAATCTCATATTGATAATGAAGTACGTAATCGGGTCATCGGCATAGTTATTGCTGGCCTTTTCACGTTGCTGGCAGCCGTGGGGATCGCGATTCCGTTAGCTCTGACGATTGCGCGACCCATCAGCAAACTGACTCGCCGCACTGAACGCCTAGCTGATGGTGATTTTTCGGTGCGTGCAGATGACGCGACGGGACCACCAGAAGTTCGGGATCTCTCGAGGTCCTTCAATGCAATGGCAGGCCGTTTAGGTCTTGTGATTGAGAACCAACGACATTTCGCCAGTGCCGCTTCACATCAATTACGTACGCCACTCACCGCGCTCAGATTGCGCCTTGAGCAGGCACAAGAACTCGTACCATCCGATGCGTCTGTTCTTGCGGACACGCTCGATGCATCTCGTGCTGAGGCAGACCGTCTGCAAGAAATGGTAGAGCAACTACTTGCGCTTGCACGATTAGAAGGTGGCTCAACCGCAACGATGTCAGTTAACGCCTCCGAGATTGTGAGGAATCGGATTGAGATGTGGGAATCCTTGGCTGCTGAACGAGGTGTGCGTATTAGCGGGCGCATCGCTGAGCATGCATCGTGTGCTGTGATTGACGGCGCATTGGAACAAATCGTGGATAATTACATAGACAACGCATTGACTGTGGCGCCTGAGGGTTCTGACATTGTGGTGAGCGTTGTTCGCTCAGAAAATCATGTAGTCATAGATGTGATCGACGCTGGCCCTGGCTTGCAACCCGAACAACGAGACAGAGCTTTTGAGCGATTCTGGCGTGGTGCTGCTACCACGAATAGT
This sequence comes from Actinomycetota bacterium, assembly GCA_026393575.1. Taxonomy (GTDB): domain Bacteria; phylum Actinomycetota; class Acidimicrobiia; order Acidimicrobiales; family Ilumatobacteraceae; genus UBA2093. Next base: position 801 of record JAPKZX010000026.1, on the reverse strand, counting down.
GCGGGCACAGGATTGGGCTTAGCAATCGTGCTTCAACTGGCGACCGCCAGTGGTGGAACTGCAGAGTTGTTGCCTCGAGCTGACGGTTCATCAGGTCTCGTGGCGCGCGTTACCTTTTCGGCTCGCTAACTGTTGTCTTCGATCCAGGCAGGCACGCGTTCGAGCAAACTCATGCTCACCTCTTTGCAGCGATCAAGAACTGCGCACACTTGTTCATTGTCGCCTTTATAGACAGAACCGAGCGAAACAGGAACTCGACTAATCACACTGAGGCTTCGCTCTGGAGCATCGGTGACTTGATGAAATGAATCAATGGCAGAGACTTCGAGTGGTAATTCCACACCGCCAAGTCCAGCAACTTCGGTTGCAAGCACGAGTAAGTCGGGTGGTCGAACCAGTGGAGGAAATGTCCACGTGAACACCAGGGGAAAAGAGAAACCCTCTGGTGGCTCGTCCTCTGGGTCATCCATGGCCAGAACTAAGTCTTCAAAGGTAAGAAGGGTGCGAGGGTCTATTTCCATACTGACATGAAGGTCGATGGGGCCGTGGCAGGCCTCTTCTGGGTGCAGGTCTACTTCCCATAACTGGCGAAGTGAGTACGTCTCGACGAAATGGCGTTCATCATGAACATGGAATCCATGGTCCACCGCATGGCTCTTGAGGTCTGTAATAAACCCGGCTATATCAATCACGGCCACGCAGGCACACTACCGTTCAGGGGTGCCCCATTTTGATTACAACTCTGATGACCGCGAGATAATGGGTTTTCTCCACGACGTAGCTGACGCTGCGGCCGACACT
>JAPKZX010000090.1 GCA_026393575.1 Actinomycetota bacterium | reverse complement strand
CATCCTCGACGGATTCCCTCGAACAGTGGCTCAGGCGGTCTCGCTGGACGCTGTCGCGGCCAAACGACCTATCGATATGGTCATCGACCTCGATGTCCCTCGTGATTTGGTGCTCTCTCGACTGTCAGCCCGGCGAATGTGTCGAGACTGTGCCGCGAACTATCAGGCCACCGGCAATGAACCTCAGCCATGGACCTGTGAGAACTGCGGTGGGGACGTGGTCCAGCGTGACGACGACACCCCGGACGCGATCAATCGCCGTCTTGACCTCTACGAATCCCAAACTCAGCCTCTTATTGAGTTCTATGGCTCGACTGGCCGCTTGGTGACCGTCGATGGGGTGGGAGCCCCAGATGAGGTCTTTGAGAGGTTGACCCGAGCCGTTGAACAAAGACGGTGATGGCCACTTGGCGCTTGGGAAATACGCCGATAGCATTGCCACTCGCCCCTATCGCAAGTCTGCTATTGGGGCATCCTGTCCCAACCATCAAGGAGACCACCCTGGCTAAGGCGAAAGAAGATGCGATCGTGTTCGAAGGCACGATTCTCGAATCCCTGCCGAACGCAATGTTTCGCGTGGAATTAGAGAACGGCCACAACGTGCTCGCTCATATCTCTGGAAAAATGCGTATGCACTACATCCGTATTCTTCCAGGCGACAAAGTTCAGGTGGAACTCACCCCATACGACCTCACCCGAGGTCGCATTACATACAGGTTCAAGTGAGAACGCAATGAAAGTACGCCCAAGCGTCAAGAAAATTTGTGAAAAGTGCAAGGTCATTCGTCGTCACGGACGAGTAATGGTGATCTGCGAAAACCCGCGCCATAAGCAGCGCCAGGGTTAGAAAGTCAACGAAGGAAACGTAAATATATGGCACGTATTGCTGGCGTCGACATCCCGCGCGAAAAGCGCTTGGAGATTTCGTTGACATACATTTTTGGAATCGGTCGTTCGACATCACAAAAAATTTGTGATGCAACCGGACTAAGCCCCAACACTCGCGTACGCGATCTCACTGAAGATGAAGTGAATCGCATTCGTGGTTGGGTCGACCAGAACATCACCGTTGAAGGTGACCTGCGCCGCGATGTGCAGCAGGACATCAAGCGCAAGATCGAAATCGGATGCCTTCAAGGTGTTCGTCATCGCAAGGGTCTTCCCGTCCGTGGACAGCGCACGCATACAAACGCGCGCACACGTAAGGGACCAAAGAAGACAGTTGCTAACAAGAAGAAGGCAGTGAGGTAGACCCATGGCCAAGGCACAAGCAGGCGGACGTCGTCCACGTAAGCGCGAGCGCAAGAACGTAACTTCTGGTGTAGTTCACATCAAGAGTTCGTTCAACAACACAATCGTTTCCATCACCGACTCAGAAGGCAACGTCATCGCGTGGGCATCTTCTGGTGGTGTTGGTTTCAAAGGTTCACGTAAGTCAACTCCTTTTGCTGCACAAATGGCAGCAGAGAAGGCTGGCAAGGCTGCAATGGAGCATGGTCTTCGTCGCGCCGAAGTGCACGTAAAGGGACCAGGTTCTGGTCGCGATACAGCATTGCGTTCTATTCAGAATCTTGGCATTGAAGTGTCGGGTATCAAGGATGTCACTCCTGTCCCACAGATCGGTTGCCGTCAGCCAAAGCGTCGTAGGAGCTAATCATGGCCCGTTACACCGGACCCAAGGTGCGTATCTCGCGCCGCCTTAACACAAACATTTTCGAAAACGCCAAGGGCTCAAAGGCTCTTGATCGTCGTCCGTTCCCTCCAGGTCAACACGGTCGTACACGTCGTCGTAACGCTGGTAGCGAATACCTTGCTCAAATGCAAGAGAAGCAGAAGGCTAAGTACATCTACGGAGTACTCGAGCGTCAATTCCGCCGCACGTACGAAGAAGCATCACGTTTGGCTGGACCAACTGGTGAAAACTTGCTTCGTCTTCTCGAGCAGCGTCTCGACAACATCGTGTTCCGTGCCGGTTGGGGAGCAACTCGCCCTCAAGCACGTCAGTTCGTAAACCACGGCCTCATTCAGGTTGATGGCAAGCGCGTTGACATTGCGTCATTTCGTGTGAAGCGCGGACAAGTCATTGCACTTGCTCCGAAAGCTCGCGACATGATCCAGATTCAACACAACATCGACACACTCGACCGTCCACTTGTTGGTTGGCTCGAAGCTGGAGACAAGCAAGTCACTGTTCGTGATTTGCCACAGCGCGAGCACATCGACGTACCCGTCCGCGAACAACTCATCGTTGAGTTGTACTCAAAGTAACCCCTAGCCCTTCCTTCAGGAGCGAATCATGCTTGTTATCCAACGCCCATCAGTCGAAGCAATCGGCGACGACCACCCAACACGCCAGCGTTTTGCAGTTGGCCCACTTGAGCCTGGCTTTGGCCACACAATTGGTAACTCATTGCGTCGTACGTTGTTGTCATCTATTCCGGGTGCTGCAATTACCACTGTCAAGTTCGACGGAGTTGAGCACGAGTTCACCGTTATCAAGGGAATGACCGAAGACATCACAGAGTTCATCATGAACTTGAAAGATGTTGTTGTTGTTTCTCGTAGTGACGAACCAGTCGTTGTTCGCATCGATGTAAAGGGCCCAATGGTTCTTACTGCTGCTGACATTCCAACAACAGCTGATATCGACATCTTGAACCCATCGCTACACCTTGCAACATTGAATGCAGGTGCACAGTTGGCACTCGACATTACGTTCGAGCGCGGACGCGGTTACCTTTCAACCGATCGCGATGCAGAGAGCCGCATCATTGGCGTCATCCCCATTGACTCAATCTTCTCTCCAGTACGTCGCGTCATGTTTGAAGTAGAGCCAACTCGCGTTGCGCAAAGCACAAACTACGATCGTCTTGTTCTCGACATCGAGACCGATGGTTCAATCTCTCCACGTGAATCTCTTGCGTCAGCATCAGCAACACTGCGTTCACTTGTTGACCTCATTGCAACTTTGTCTGAAGAGCCACAGTCGCTTGAGCTCAGTGAGCCAATGGGTGCAAATGTCGGAGTTCCTGACCTTGACCTTCCAATCGAAGATCTCGATCTCAGCGAGCGCCCACGCAACTGCTTGAAGCGCGGACAGATCAACACCATTGGTGAGCTTTTGTTGAAGAGCACCGATGACCTTTTGAACATCACCAACTTTGGCCAGAAGAGCCTGGATGAAATCATCCAGAAGCTCGACGAGCGCGGCCTCACGCTTCGCGCGTAACTACGAGAATTTAGGAGACCACCATGCCAACACCACGTCGCGCACCACGTTTCGGCGGAAGTGCACAGCACCAGCGCCTCATGATGGCCAACATGGCTGCTTCACTTTTCGCTGCAGAAGGAATCGTTACCACCGAGGCGAAAGCCAAGGCATTGCGTCCGATTGCAGAAAAGTTAATCACCAAGGCGAAAAAGGCACAGGAAGATTCACCACTTCGCGTTCACCGCATTCGTCAAATTCAGGGTTACCTCGGTGACAAGGAAATGACAGCAAAGCTTGTCAATGAAGTTGCACCGCGTTACAACACCCGTAATGGTGGATACACACGCATCTTGAAGCTTGGCAATCGCCAGGGCGACGCAGCGCCAATGGCGCGCATCGAACTGATCTGATTCATCCCGGTCATGGAACCGGAACAAAACGCTATGAACGAACCCGCCTTACGGCGGGTTCGTTTGCGTGTGGGGTACCACGGCGCTGCGTATAGCGGATTTCAAATCAATCCTGCGTACGTCACCATCGAAGGTGTTCTCACCGATGCAATTTCCACCATTGTGCGTCACCCTGTTCATCTCAGTACTGCGGGTCGTACCGATGCAGGTGTGCATGCAATAGGGCAAGTCATCACATGCGACATTCCCGAAGCAATGAATCTGCATCGTTTAGTGCGCAGCGTGAATGGTTTGTGTGCGCCGCATATCGCAGTGTCGGATGCGCAATGGGTAGACAATGAATTTGACGCGCGCTACAGCGCAACATGGCGTCAATACAAATACACCGTGGTGAATACATGGGAACCGCAACCAATGTTGGTTGATCGTTCATGGCACGTGCGCGAACCGTTGTCTATCCCACTCATGAATTTGGCCTGTGATGCGTTGTATGGGGAACAAGATTTTGCGGCCTTTTGTCGAAAGCCACTGGAAGGTGAAGGAGAGCCCGCCAGAACCAGTCACCGATATTTGTTCTCCGCGAAGTGGGCAGCCCAGGACGGCGGACTCGCTGTATTCGATATTCGGGCAAATGCCTTCTGCCACCAGATGGTGCGTGGAATCGTGGGTTTCTTGGTGGATGTAGGTCGGGGAAGGCGCCCGCCCAGCGATACTCGAGCGGTCTTGTTGGCCCGCGATCGGGCCCATGGTTCTGCCGTTGCCCCCGCTCAGGGCTTGACCTTCTGGGATGTGGGCTACGACGGGGTGAGAGTGCATCCTCGGCCTCATTCGTGAATCCTCTTTCGACGGTTGCCGTGTGGCCTAATACGCCCCTATCCTTACCAAGCCCCCTTTTTGCGGGGTTCCGGCGGCCCGGGTTGGGCCACCCATAAGGAAGTCTCATGCGTACCTATTCTCCGAAAGCCAGTGAAATCCAGCGTGTCTGGTACATCGTCGACGCCGAAGGCCTTGTCCTTGGTCGCGTGTGCACAGAAGTTGCACGTATTTTGCGCGGCAAGCACAAACCAGTCTTTGCACCTCACATGGACATGGGCGATCACGTCATCATCATCAACGCATCAAAGATCGTTATGACATCTGGCAAATCGGAAAAGAACATGGTGTACACCTACTCGGGTTACCCAGGTGGTTTGAAGAGCGAGACATATCAGAACCTTCTCGATCGCAAGCCTGCCGATGCAATCGCACGTTCCGTTGCTGGCATGTTGCCAAAGGGAACACTTGGTCGCCAGATGGTCAAGAAGCTCAAAGTGTATGCAGGTGCAGAACACCCACACGTTGCACAGTCTCCAATCGCACTCGACCTCAGCGCTGCCAAGGCTCGCTAAATCACTAAGGAATTATCGTGGCTAACACACCTCTCACTCAGACAACTGGTCGTCGTAAAGAAGCAGTTGCTCGCGCAGTTGTACGCGCCGGTTCTGGCAAGCTCACTGTAAATGGTCGCCCAATCGAGGCCTACTTCACCACAGCAACACAGCGCATGGTTGTTACCGAAGCATTGCGCGTAGTTGATCGTGAACAGTCTTTCGACATCGACGCAAACATTTTCGGCGGCGGAGTAAACGGTCAAGCCGGTGCACTTCGCATGGCGATTGCACGTTCACTCATCGAGATGGATCCTGAAACACGTCCTGCATTGAAGAAGGCCGGTCTTCTTACTCGCGACTCACGTCGTAAGGAAAGCAAGAAGTACGGTCTCAAGAAGGCGCGTAAGGCGCCTCAGTTCACCAAGCGATAATTTCGTTACGCGTGCTTTGCGCGCGTTATTGAAAAGACCACTGCATGTTGCACTTCGGAACAGATGGTGTCCGTGGCGTTGCCATCGATGAACTCACTCCTGAACTAGCTCGTGACCTTGCGCGTGCAACCTCACGTGTTCTTCAGCCTGTAGCAGTGGTAATTGGCCGTGACACACGGGAAAGTGGCCCTGCATTAGAGAAAGCAATCATCGATGGTTGTGCAGCAGAAGGCGTACCTGTCTATCTATTAGGAGTTGCACCAACGCCGGCTGTTGCTTTTGCCTCTGAGCGCAATGGTTGGGTGGGGATTGCAATCACTGCATCGCATAACCCGTGGGCTGATAACGGCATCAAAGTGTTTGCATCTGGCGGCGTCAAATTAGATGACGTTGAACAAATTGAGATTGAGCGCGTATGGCATGCTCTCACAGCAGAGCCAGCGCCTGTTGCTCTCGGCACTGTTCACGACGCTTCTCACATTGTCGCTGAATATGCAACGCACCGATTCAATGTCATCGGTGGTTCGTTAGCAGGCTTATCTGTTGTGTTGGACTGTGCGCACGGTGCAATGTCATCAGTTGCTGCTGAAGTATTCCATGTAGCTGGAGCAAGCGTAGAAGTAATCAATGCGTCGCCAAATGGACGCAATATCAATGAACAATGTGGTGCAACATCTCCGCAGGCTTTAGCGCAGCATGTCATTGCAACTCGAGCAGATCTTGGCATTGCATTCGATGGTGACGGCGACCGACTCATGGCTGTCACTGCAACTGGCCGAGTGATTGATGGCGACTATCTCATGGCAATCGCTGCCCTCGATCTTTCGTCACGCGGATTGTTGCGCAACAAGGGTGTTGCTGTAACGGTCATGTCGAATCTTGGTTTCCATCATGCAATGAGAAATCATGATGTGGACGTAGTGGTAACACCAGTAGGTGACCGCAATGTTTTAGTGGCGCTTGATGAGTATGACTTTGTGTTGGGTGGAGAGCAGAGTGGTCACATCGTGCATCGCGCTCACGCAACAACAGGCGATGGCTTACTTGCTGCACTTGTTTTGTGTGAGTACTTGGTGCGCTCCAAAGAATCGCTCGACGAAGCGGTGACAATTATGGAGACCTACCCACAAGTTCTCATCAATGTGCGCACAGAGAATCGTGTTCATGATCCTGTTGCAGATATTGCGTCGCAAGTTGCTGCAGCAGAAAAGGAACTGGGTGACGACGGCAGAATCTTGGTGCGCGCATCTGGCACAGAGCCGTTGGTGCGAGTCATGGTGGAAGCGGCAAATGAATCACTCGCACACAGCACAGCGGAAGCTCTTGCTCTTGCGCTTATTGCCGTTCATGGTGGAAGCATCGAAGGGAAGCACTAGGCCGAGACGGCTTAGTAACCTATAGATATGTGCGGCATTATTGGTATCTTGCCTCGCCCAACCGGGCGAGTAGCGCCAGAGCCTAAAGACATCATTGCTTTACTTGATGCTGGTCTAGGTTCCACAGACATCGGCGAAATGTCGCATGCTCTGATTGCGGCCGACCAATTGTTGCGTGGCGACGCCGGCATTCGTACTCTTGCGGGCAACCTGTCGCTCGTTGGTGAGATTGTTGCCCGTCTCGATGCCATCGACGCCCTCGCCAATCGTGAAGAAGAACGCATTGACGCACTTCATGTTGACACGGCAACTCTCGATGCAGACTCCGCGCGTTTGTCACAGGTTCGTGATGCTTCATGGTCTTTGCGGAGGGATCGATTGCGTACTGCAGATGCAGTGCATTCATTAGCTGGCCGAAACGCTTCAGAGTCGTCGCTGGCCGGGTATCTCAGTATTCAACAGTCGCTCTCTGCGCTCGATCGTATGGAAGTACGTGGCCGAGATTCTGCAGGCATCAGTGTTCTTGTGTCGTCTGCATCATTCGCGCAGATTTCTAATGATCTCCAGGATGCAGTAGCCCAGAGAACATTGGACCCATTGTTTGCCAGTGGAAGTGTTCGACATCGTGGAGCGACAATTGTGTTTGTTTACAAAGCCGCAGCCGAGATTGGCGAACTTGGTGACAACACCAAACACATTCGCGATCAAGTAGCAGCCGACGATTTGTTACGTCGAGTCCTGTCTGTTCCAGATGCACGAACAGTGGTGCTTGGTCATACGCGTTGGGCAAGCGTCGGAATCATCTCTGAACCTAATGCGCACCCAGTGAATGGGGAAGAAATTGCGGGCGGAAATGATTCTGTATCTGTTGCGGTTCTGAATGGAGACGTAGACAACCATGCCGACCTGAAGGTGCG
>JAPKZX010000014.1 GCA_026393575.1 Actinomycetota bacterium | reverse complement strand
CAGGGGCATCGACGCCTGTGTTCAGTGTGAAGGTTTCAACCTCAAGAATTGCCATGACTGCAACACTAACTCTTGATAGTTGTTCTGAGGAACAGAGTCGATGGGCCGAAGTAATTTGCATGAAGTCAGAAGAATTGATGCCCAAAAGCATCGACAACTGGATTTGGTTTTGTGGTCGTTTCTCTAGCTGTAGTCTCTAAAAGATTCGAAAACCAGGGGGGAATATGAAGGCGATTGGATGGTGTGTTGCCACAGTTGGAATCTTGGCTGCATTAACTGGATTTGGCCTAATTCCTGGCGCAATCCTTTTCTTCATTGGCATGGGCATGATGGGTGATGATTAGTTCCAGCGCCATGACTAATACGCGTCTTAGTTCCCGACCCGAGAGGTCGAAACAACGCACCGAAGCTTTTGGCGCATGTTTGAGCCTGACTCGGGTAACAATGCCGAGCGTCATAGAACACAACTTATTGATCAGGGAGAAATAAATGCATAAGCGAAACTGGGCAATTTTATTTGCGACAATAGTTTTGTTTTCGTGTGGTGGAGAATCCAATAGTTCTTCCGATGACACTTCTACTAGCGAAGTTCCAGCGCCATCCAAGGAGATGAGTTGCAAAGAGGGTGGAATTTGTGCGCTAGGAGACACCGGTCCCGGTGGGGGCATAATTGTCTACGTTGATGAATCCGGTTTTCAATCAGATTGCACTTCTGACCTTTGTCTAAGTGTTCACTGCCATCTATTCGACAATGAACCTTGCCGTTATCTGGAGGCTGCGCCAGAAGATCTACCTGGCGAATACAACTTTTGGCAGGCGCCTCTCGAAGCAGCAACTTATGCAACACCAACTGCTGACGATTGGGAGTTGCCGTCAATGGGGGCACTCGAAGAAATGTGCAATTACGCAACCCAGTTGTACTTGACCTGGTCTCCAGATTCAGGTGGGTCTTTGAACAAATGCGGCGATGCAGACTCTGATTATGTGAATAGTTTTCCATCGTTGATTGCTGGTTTTCAAACCACAAGTTATTGGAGTTCGTCTCATCTCTATGGTCTTGAATACCCGTACTATGACGCATGGTCCTTGCATTTTGGAAGTACGAAGCCAGACGGTGACGGAATGTATTACCACCGACGCGTTCGGCCAGTGCGCGCATTCTGACGCCTTATGAATAACGACCAGTAGCACCCACAGGGAAGTATGGCTGCAGCAAAGCAGGTGCAAGGAATGGACACGAAAACAAATTGGTGCGCCCTCTGGGGATCGAACCCAGGACCTGCGGATTAAGAGTCCGTTGCTCTACCAGCTGAGCTAAAGGCGCGTTACGAGTTTCCACACTAGGCGAAAGCCGATGTAGTTCCCTAAAGAGAACGGCTCTGCCGGCACCGATGACTCGATGCCGGCATCCGAAATGGGGTGAACGAGGGGTCTCGAACCCCCGACCTCCAGGACCACAACCTGGCGCTCTAACCAGCTGAGCTACGCCCACCAAGTGGATCTACAGTTTGCCACGCAAGGCCGAAACTGCCAACTTCATGAGGAAAACACTTGGCCGAGACGACCATATAAAAAGTGAAGTAGAGTGGAGTTAGTCCGTTAATCGGGGTGATATTCATGTCAGCAACGAAAAACACGTTGCACCACAACTTGGCAGACAGAGCCAAGGCAATAACGCAGCGTGAGCTGCGCACATACGCAGAGCGAACGGTGGGTTCGCAGGCTGCAAACGCTCGAGCGAGAAAAGTCTTGCCGCTCGGTGTTCCTTCCAGTTTCCAAGCATATGACCCGCACCCTTTGGTGTTGCGTCGAGCACAGAACTGCACCATCGAAGACATCGATGGCAACATATTTGTTGACTACAGCATGGGATACGGCGCGTTATTCGCCGGCCATGTCAACCCCATTGTGCGTCGTGCAATTGAATTGCAACTCGACAATGGAACTTTGTTTGTTACACCATGTGAAGCAAATGCAGATGTAGCTGAGTTACTTGCAGAACGTTACAAACTTCCGTTCTGGCGTTTCACTAACTCTGGTACCGAAGCAACCATGGATGCCATTCGTGTTGCACGCGGTGTTACTGGACGCGACAAAATCGTAAAGGTTGAAGGCGGATATCACGGTCACAATGATGAAGTGATGATCTCGATGAAACCGTTGCTGAGTGCTGCGGGTTCACCAGATAATCCCACTCCAGTTCCTGCAACTGCCGGCATCACGAAAGCAGTAATGGCCGACACCATTGTTGTTCCGTATAACGATGCTGATGCCTTAGAACGTGCACTGAAGAACAATGACATTGCAGCATTCATTGTTGAACCTGTGCTGGAAAACATTGGTATCTGTTTGCCGCAACCTGGTTATCTCGAAGCAGTCCGACGCATTACGCGTGAACACGGCACCATGTTGATTTTTGACGAAGTAAAAACCGGTATTACTGCAGGATGGGGTGGTGCAATCGGTGTTCTTGGTGTGCAACCAGACCTTGTGTGTTTGGCGAAAAGTATCGGTGGCGGCTTGCCAATCGGTGCATTCGGTGGCACAGCAGAATGCATGGAACAGATTGATTCTGGGCGTGTTTTGCACCTCGGTACATACAACGGAAACCCACTGGTCATGGCAGCAGCAAAAGCTGTTCTCAGCGAAGTGTGCACGCCGGCTGTTACTGAAGCAACAGTTGCTCGCAATGCATTGTTAGTGAATGCTTGTGCGACCATCATTGAAAAAGCTGCGCTACCAGCACACACAATTCAATTTGGTGCAAAAGGTTGTGTTACTTGGGCAGTTGAACCCATTAAGAATTATCGTGATTACAAAGCAACAGATTTCGACATTGCATTTGCGCAATGGATTCACGGAATCAATCGCGGAATCATGCTCCCACCTGGCCTTGATGAGCAATGGCTAATATCGGTAGTGCACACACACAAAACCTAAATTCTTACGAATGATTCTGCGCGGTCTCCTTCGTCGTTGTGCATGGTGTGGCGGTAAAGGATCATTCTTTTCTTCGTGGTATCGCAAAGAGTCGGGTTGTCAAACGTGCGGTATGAATTGGGAACGTGGGTACGAAGGTTTCGAACTTGGTGCAGCAACCATGGGCGTTTTCATTACGTTTGGTTCCATTATTTTTTGGATGGTTGCATCAGTCATTTTCGGTGTGCCCCTCGTGCCGTTGCTTCTAGTCGCCGGCAGCCTTGCTGTCTTCGTACCGATCATCACGTACCCCCTCACGTACTCCGTGTGGTTTGGCATAGACCTCGCCATTCGGCCACCCTCCGAAAAAGATTTTGCGCAGGCCGAAGAGTTTCTAGCCCAGATGGCTTCTCCTCAAACCCTTACCAAATAAGCCTTTCCCCGGTGCCCATGGGGGTGCCTAGCGGTCCACATTTAGGTGTCGACAATGCTTGACCGAACAGGTGTTCGTAGTTACAGTGTTGTTGTTCGAACACACCCATCACATACAGTCCGCAATTCCAAAGGCACCAGCCAGAGGAAGCAACGAAAGGCAATCCAATGACCACACCAAGCCCAGAACGCGACAAGGCCCTCGACGCGGCCCTTGCTCAAATCGACAAGCAATACGGCAAAGGCTCCATCATGAGAATGGGCGAGAAGGGTTCATTGGCTATCGAGTCAATCCCAACTGGCGCACTTCCTCTCGACCTCGCACTCGGAGTTGGCGGTTTGCCACGCGGTCGTGTTGTCGAGATCTACGGACCAGAGTCTTCTGGTAAGTCAACACTCGCCATGCACGTTGTTGCTGAAGCGCAGCGAAACGGCGGCATCTGTGCCTACATCGACGCAGAGCACGCCATGGACCCTGTCTATGCAAAAGCTATTGGCGTCGACATCGATCAATTGTTGATCTCGCAGCCAGACACTGGTGAGCAAGCTCTCGAAATTGCAGACATGCTGATTCGCTCTGGTGCGCTCGACGTAGTTGTTATCGACTCTGTTGCTGCACTCACACCACGTGCCGAAATTGAAGGCGACATGGGCGACACCCACGTTGGCTTGCAAGCACGTCTTATGAGCCAGGCATTGCGCAAGCTCACAGCAAACCTCAACAAGTCAAACACCATCTGTATTTTCATTAACCAGCTGCGTGAAAAAATTGGCGTCATGTTTGGTTCTCCAGAAACAACACCTGGTGGCCGTGCGCTGAAGTTCTACTCATCAGTTCGTCTCGACATTCGTCGTATCGAAGCCATCAAGGACGGCACAGAAGTCGTGGGTTCACGTACTCGCGTCAAAGTGGTGAAGAACAAAGTTGCTCCACCATTCCGTCAAGCAGAGTTCGACATCATGTACGGCCATGGCATTAGCCGTGAAGGCGCATTGCTCGACTTGGCAGTGGAAATGGCTATCGCGAAGAAGTCAGGCGCATGGTTCACCTACGAAGGTGAACAAATGGGCCAAGGCCGCGAGAACGCAAAGAACTTCTTGCACGACCATCCGGAAATCATGATGGACATGGAACAAAAGATCCGTGCCATCGCTGGCCTCAATGGAGACGTTGAAGCAGAAGCTGAATTTTCCGAAAAAGACGAACAGCCGATCGAACTCGACTAACAATTCGGCTGACTGCTTTTTATAGTCACTTTCTTGAGTTGCCACTCTCGTCAGGGCCAGATTCTCTTAGGGGAATCTGGCCTTTTGGCGTTTCTGAGGGGCTCATCACAGACCAAGTAGCGGGCGTACCTAGATAGCCTTCGTCCCGTGAGCGGGACCACTCCACAGTCGTATGTTGTGCGCACCTTTGGGTGCCAGATGAACGAACACGACTCCGAACGTATTGCAGGGCTTCTCGAGGCCGACGGAATGTCTCGTGCAGAGACCGATGACGACGCTGATGTTGTGGTGTTGAACACCTGCTGCATCCGCGAAAATGCCGACAACAAGCTCTACGGCACGCTGGGTCACCTCAAGACGTGGAAAGACGCAAAGGATGGACGTCGCATTGTGGTGGGCGGGTGCTTGTCACAAAAAGACAAAGACGTTGTTCGTGATCGTGCCCCATGGGTAGATGTTGTGATGGGTACCCATAACGTGCACCGCACAAACGAGTTGCTGCAGTTGGCCATTGTGTACGGGCCTGTTACTGAGATTCTTGACGAAGCTGTGATTGATGACCATGCATTGTTCCCCAGTGCGTTGCCGGTGCGACGCGAGACCTCATATAACGCGTGGGTCACCATTCAGATTGGTTGCGACAACACGTGTGCATACTGCATTGTTCCCGCGGTGCGCGGAAAAGAAATCAGTCGACCATTTGACGACATTGTGAATGAAGTGAAACAACTTGCAGCAAATGGCGTTACTGAGGTAACTCTGCTTGGTCAGAACGTGAACAGTTATGGCCGCGATATCAACTTGGCCGAACGTAAATCTGGTGCTGATGTTCGAGTAAAGACCATGTTTGCTGATCTTTTGCGCGAAGTAGGCGCTGTACCTGGCATTCAACGTGTGCGTTACACAAGCCCTCACCCAAAAGACATGCGGTCTGATGTGTTGGAAGCAATGGCAGAGACTCCAGCTGTGTGTGAGCACCTTCACTACCCACTGCAATCTGGTTCAGATCGTGTGCTGGCACTGATGCACCGTGGATACACCGCTCAGCGATACATGGAGCAACTTCGCGAGGCTCGTCGCCTCATGCCTGGCATTGCTATCACCACGGACATCATCGTTGGTTTCCCCGGCGAAACAGAAGAAGACTTCGAACAGACACTTGCAATCGCAAGTGAAGCGAAATTCGATTTGGTATTCGCGTTTATTTTTTCACCGCGCGAAGGTACTGAAGCAGCACTCATGACCGAGCACTTCATTGAACCAGAAGTGGTATCACGCCGGTTTGAACGGTTGCGCCAGATAGTGGAGCCACATGCGCTCGAGATGCACGAAGCACGAGTTGGGCTTGTGGAAGAAGTAGTTGTAGAAGGCCCGAGCCGCAAGAACGAAGGCGTGATGACAGGACGTACTCGCCAGAACAAACTGGTGCACTTTGCGACTCCGAGTCAGTTACGCCCGGGCACGTATTGCACCGTGTACATCACGCGCGCCGCGCCACACTTTTTACAGGGGCGACTTGTTGACATTTTGCAAGAACCAACACACAAGATCCGTATCCCTGTGGCGTCGGTATAGAGCGCATGACAATTACAACATCAGTGGTTGTGCTGGGGCCAACCGCAAGCGGCAAGAGCGACGTTGCGATGGCTGCTGCCACACAACGAGGCGAAGTGCACATCATCGCTGCAGATGCCATGCAGGTGTACACGCGAATGGATATTGGTACGGCAAAACCAACGCGCACTGATCGTGATCAAGTGATTCATCACGGTCTTGATCTTGCTGAACCAAGCGAGCGATACACCGTGGCTCGATACATGGACGACATTGCGTTGGCTCGTGAAACGATTGATTCACAAAATGCTGCAGAACTGATTGTGGGTGGAACAGGTTTGTATGTCACAGCGATTGTTGATGGATTACAGATGCCAGGAGAGTGGCCAGAGATTCGCGCCACACTCGAGGCGCGCGACGATACCGAAGCGTTGTTTGCCGAACTGTTTGCATTAGATCCAGAAGCAACTACAAAAATGGAGCCGAACAATCGACGTCGCATTATTCGTGCTCTTGAAGTGTGCTTGGGCAGTGGTGAGAAGTTCAGTTCCTTCGGTGAGGGAATCGGTACTTTTGCTCCCACCGAGACTCGACTCATCGGAATCCGTTGGGATCGAGACGTATTGAGAGAACGTATTGCCCGCCGCGTAGACATCATGATGAGTGCCGGATT
The DNA here is from genome assembly GCA_026393575.1 of Actinomycetota bacterium. Lineage (GTDB taxonomy): Bacteria > Actinomycetota > Acidimicrobiia > Acidimicrobiales > Ilumatobacteraceae > UBA2093. Next base: position 1,501 of record JAPKZX010000014.1, on the reverse strand, counting down.
AGTAGACGAGGTGAAGTCCTTATGCGCAGAGCCAGAGGGCATGTCGCCCACGGCTCGCCAGGCACTTGGGTACAAAGAGGTCATTGAATTCATGGAGGGTCGGTGCAGCCTGAATGAAGCAGTGGCTGCCACGGTGTTGCGCACCCAACAGTTCGCCGTACGTCAGGAACGCTGGTACCGCCGCGACCCACGTATTGAGTGGGTCGATGTTCACAAGGACCCCGTTGCAGAAGTGACCCCTCACGTACTGGGTGCCTTGGCATAGTCTTTGGAGAACATGCAGGTTTCACTCACAAAACACCACGGACTCGGAAACGACTTTTTGGTGTACAACCGCGCACAAGGTGAGATAGCGGGCGAGTGGCCACATCGTGCACTTGAGTGGTGTCATCGCGAGAACGGCATTGGCGCAGATGGTCTGTTGTTGCTTGGAATTGAGAACGACACCACGTTGAGCATGCGGCTCTATAACGCCGACGGAAGCGTTGCTGAAATGAGCGGCAACGGAATTCGTTGTTTGGTGCAGGCCGCACATTCAACATTGGGCAACAATGCGGGAACAACGTATGAAGTCATCACAGATGCAGGCATTCGTGAAGTAACAGTTGTTAGTCATCACTCTGCCGAGCAGATCTTGGCGCGCGTTGACATGGGTGAAGTGTCCGATCTGAATGCTCCAAGCAACTGGCATGAATTGCAGTGTGATCCACTGCGACCAGTGCATCATGTGTCCCTCGGTAACCCTCATTCAGTTGTAGGTGTCGATGATGTTGTGTCTGTTGATTTGGAATCACTTGGCGCAGTAGTGCCACAAATCAATCTTGAAATCATTCAGCCAGGCCCTGAAGAAAACGCCGTCACGATGCGTGTGCATGAACGTGGTGCTGGAATTACCCAGGCGTGCGGCACGGGTGCGTGTGCAGCAGCCGATGCAGCAATCGCATGGGGTTTTGTTCCCAGCACTTCGTCTGAAGTGATTGTTCATATGGATGGTGGCGATGCTCTTGTACACATCACCGAGAATCGACATGCAGTTCTCACAGGGCCTGCAGTATTTATGAGCGAACACTCGGTAACAGCGTGAGCAATCCGTACCAGGAGGCGCTCGGCGCCACACTGATTGAACGTACATTCAGAGAACGAATTGTTTTGGTGGGAGTCACGCTTGGTGGCCATACAGATGAAGACACAGAAGAAGGTCTTGACGAGCTTTCACTGTTAGTAGACACTGCAGGTGCCGACGAAGCTGCTCGCCTCACGCAACGACGCGACACTCCCGATAGCGCTTTTTACATTGGTAAGGGAAAAGTAGAAGAACTAAAAGAAGTGTGTCTCGCAATTGATGCAGACACGGTGGTATTTGATAACGAACTCACACCTGGCCAGCAATACAACTTGGAACGCGTGCTTGGCCGTACAGCGCTCGACCGTACTGCTGTCATCCTTGACATTTTCGCCCAGAATGCACACACGCAAGAAGGTAAGGCACAAGTTGAACTTG
>JAPKZX010000086.1 GCA_026393575.1 Actinomycetota bacterium | reverse complement strand
CACTGCATTTTCGACGTCTGGATACCACAACACATCTATGAACGACATTGCCGATGCATTGTCAATGACAAAACCTGTTGTGTACCAATACTTCGATTCGAAGCGTGCGTTGTATCTAGAACTTCTGCACCATGTTGGTGCAGATCTTCTACAAGCAGTTACTACTGCAGTTGCCGCAGCCGGTGAACCACGCTTGCAAACCGAACGAGGAATGATTGCTTACTTCACTTGGGTGTCACACAACCGAGAGGCTTTCTCCTTGCTGTTTGAGAGTTCTGCCCGAGTTGACGAAGAGTTTGCCGACATTGTGAGCGAATTTGAAGATGCCGCGGCGCGTGCCATTGCCCCTTTTATTGCTGCAGATGTCTCCAAAGAAGAACAAACCACTTTTGCTGTGGGACTTGTTGGAATGGCTGAAACCGTTAGTCGCCAGGTCATTCGTCATGGGCGTGACTTTGAACCTGAGGTTCTAGGTCGCGCCGTTGCTGAACTTGCGTGGGGCGGGTTGCGATCTGTTGGTCAATCACGCACTGCACCATTGAGATGACGCAGTCACCCCAGAGCCACCGAGGGGTAGGCTGAGGGTATGCCAAATCCTGGTGAACACCATCCAGCTTTCGAAGAATATTGCGAGTGCATTTTTGACTTGCGCGAAGACGATGTAGACATCATCCAAGCTCGAATAGCGGAACGACTTCGTGTCTCGCGTCCGTCAGTATCAGAGATGATCAAGCGGATGGCCGAAGAAAAAATCATCCTTGTTGTTGGTGGAAAGATTTCGCTCACAGAGATTGGTGAAGAAATCGCAGTACGCGTCGTACGTCGACATCGAATTGCTGAGCGCTTCATGACAGATGTTCTTGGACTCTCATGGTCACTCGCCCACCAAGAGGCAGGCCGATGGGAACATGTCATGTCTGAAGCTGTCGAAACTGCAATGGTGCGTGTTCTTGGAGACCCCACAACATGCCCTCACGGCAACCCAATCCCTGGAACGAACTATGTACCACCGACAGCAATTCGGTTGGCAGAACTTTCTTCTGGTCAAGAATTCACCGTGTCACGTATTCCAGAAGAATTGGAATTCACTCCCGGCATGCTTGAGTTCTTAGAAAAATCACATCTTGTACCAGGGTCACACGGAACTGTTCGTCGCAACTCACGTCATGGTGAAATGACAGTTGAAGTCGATGGTCATCAGATTGATGTCGATGCATTTGCCACAGTGCGCATGCTCGTCACCATCTAAGGCGCGTTATCACATGAAAGTTCTTTCGCGTTGTGCCGTTCTTTTAGTTAGTGCTACGGCACTCAGTGCTTGCGCCACTGAAATTGTTGGCTCTACCCAGTCGACAATCCCAGTTGTCACCACAACAACCACGCTTCCTGCACCCACTGGCGATATCGAATCACTGCTCATGCAGTTACACACCGAAGCAACCGGCCTTGGTCAGTTGGTCGTCGATGGAAAAACTTCAGAGGCTGCACTTATCGTTGCGAGAGCCGATGCGATTTGGGTTGCGATAGAGCCACAAATTCTTGAATCCAAGATCGATATTGCAGAAGATGTAAAACGCATCGTGAACCTCTTTCACACGGCAGCCGAGCGTAAACGCCCAGCCGATGCAGACAAAGCTGTTCGATTTACAACTCTGATGCTTGAGAGCATCCCACAACTACTGAATAAGTGATCTACAGCATTGCGTCAGGCAATGCCACTGCATGCACAACTGTGAGGCTGCGTGTTGAACGCGTAAGAGTCACATACAACAGTCGCAAACCTTGAGCATCGTCAGCAACGATGGCTGTTGGTTCCACGACAATCACGTCGTCTAACTCGAGGCCCTTAGCCAATGACGCTGGCACGATAGACAAGCCTTGATCAAGGCCGGCGGCTTGTGCGCGTCCATGAGGCAACGATGCAGCATCGAGCGCAGCTGACATGTCGTTCACGAGGTCGTCTGGGCAAATGATTGCTGCACGACCAGCATCTTCACGCTGCACCAATTCTGCTGCGCGCCGTGCTGCAGTTGCCAACAATTCGTCATGAGTTGCAACAGGCAAGATCAGTGGCACTTCGTCACCATCGCGCACACTGCGTGGCGAACGCAAACCTGGTGTCGCTACATGCATCACTTTGTCTGCAAGATCCATAATTTGTGACGGAATGCGATACCCAACGGAAAGGCCAACGACCCGTGGTGTTTTGCGTGATGGTAGGTGTGCAAGCACATCGTCCCAGTTGTTCGGCGCAAGCGGTCCGGTGGCTTGAGCGATATCGCCCACCACTGTCATCGAACCGCTCAAGGAGCGACGCGTCACCATGCGCAACTGCATCGGAGTGAGATCTTGCACTTCGTCCACAACAATGTGACCGTAGGTGCGGATTTCATCTTTCTCATCGACTTTGCCATTACGACGAGGACGAGGGCCGAGCAAGAAACGTGCTTCATCAAGCAGTGCTGCATCGGCTGTTGACCAGCGCACATCTTCAACAGATTCTGAACGAGCGCGATACAAAGCAAGGTAATCGGCCTCAGGCAGAATTCCCGACGAAGCAAGTTTCAGTAATGCCTTTGAACCAAACAGGTCGTGCAGTAACTGTGCAGGAGTTAGTAGTGGCCACATGCGTTCAAATGCCGCGCGCATCTCTGGCGTGCCGCGCAACTTTTCGCGAACATCTTCAGCATCTGCTCCACTGCGCACTGTTGCAGCCATGGACTCCCACACTTCGTTTTCAATAAAACGTCGTGCTTGGTTATGCCGGTGATAACGACGGCGAGCAGCCTTCACAATGCTGAGGGATTCTTCGGCGCGCAAACGAATAAAGCCAGTTCCGAACGGCAGCACTACATCTTCACGAAGTGGGCGCTCACGATCTGAAATTGCTTTGTCGATGACCTTTGACATTTTTTTGATGCCTTTAACACGCGCCACCTCAGAAGTATCACGACCGCCAAACTGCACTTCAGGAACAAGATCAGCCAAGATGACTTGCTGCACACCAGCTTCACCCAATGATGGAAGCACGCGTTCGATGTAGCGAAGAAACACACGGTTCGGCCCAATAACAAGGACGCCTTGATCTTCAAGTGGGAATCGATGCGTGTACAACAAATACGCAGCGCGGTGCAATGCAACAACAGTCTTTCCTGTACCTGGTCCACCTTGCACCACAAGAACTCCTGCTTGCGGTGAACGAATGATTTCGTCTTGTTCCGACTGAATAGTTGCAACAATGTCGCCAAGTTGACCAGTACGACTGCGACCTAATGCTGTGAGCAACGTGCTGTAGCCACGCAAACCTTGACGCGGATCGTCACTAAGTCCGTCATCTTGACCGACGCCCAAGTGTCCTTCACCAAAAAGTTCATCTTCGAGTGCAAGCAACGTTGGACCGTCGACAACAAAATGCCGGCGACGCAACAAGTTCATAGGGTCACGACCAGTGGCACGATAGAACGGCTCAGCAACAGGTGCACGCCAGTCGACTACAACTGGTTCACGTTGTGCATCGGCAACTGCAAGACGGCCAATGTGAAAACTTTCAATCCCTTCAACATCATCTTTGTGACGATCGATTCGACCAAACACGAGAGCGGCATTACCAAGCTCTAATTGCTCAAGTCGATGCACCAGGTTTTCGTCAAATACATTGCGTTCGAGGCGCGCTTGAAAAGTGCCACCAGGGCCAGACGAAGTGAGCTCACGAATCTTCATGGCTCCGGTACGGCTGGCTTCCAGGCACTCGTACGCGTGCAGGATGTAGTCCTGCTCCTCTTGCAACTCTGGGTGCTGCTGGGTCATAGACACCAATTCGCTTTCCACGCTGACGACCCGTTTTCGGGGTCTAGACATGCTATCGGGGTACACATATTCATTACTCGTCGCCCAGATAACCCCTGCTGACTGCACATTTTGCACAACTTTCGTCAGACTCCTGACCCCGTTTCGCATACGAAAGCAGAGATATGAGCCATCAATTACGCACCCTGCCATTTGCCGTCGCCACTGCCCTCCTCCTGAGTGGATTTGCAGGTTTCATATCGCGACCCCCCATGGCCATCGCTGCTGGCGATGGCACAGGTTCCACCGTGGGCGACAACATCGAAGCGATGGTGCGCTTCGATGCCCCTCCGTCTGCGGGCACTGGCGAACAATGCTCGTGGCGTGTCGTCACAAGCATCACGCCGACCCCAGGGCCACGCACGGGCGCAATCGTGATACGAAACCGCAACGGCGTATTAGAGACGCTGTATGCACGCGTGTGCGGCCCCACTACAAGTTCGTATCACTGGATTGCAGACTCGGTGTCACCCCGCATTGCCGAACACTCTCAAAGTCGAGTGTCGCGATTGGTGAATATGTTGCTCACAAAAACGGCACCTCCCGCAGACAAGATGGTGGTCAATGTTGGAACCTGGTTTTGGGTCCCGCGCGCCGTGTGGAAGCCCATCAGCGTCACGGCCTATATCCCTACATCTGCTGGCCCCATCAGTGTGACAACCACAGCAACTCCGAAGAACCTCACGTACTCACCAGGTGATGGAAACGACACAGTGACGTGCGCAGGTCCGGGACGCCCATGGACAACTGCCCTGGGAGACACTGCTGACTCCCCGTGTATGTATACCTACAGCACTAGTTCTCGCACCCGCTCTCGCACTACGTTTCGAGCGCAAATGAGCATCAAATGGGCCGTTACGTGGCGCTCCAGCCTGGGCATCGGCGGCTCTCTTCCCAGTATTCGTACTGGCATGGGACTCGATGCGTATGTGCGTGAACTCCAAGCATTGTCGCGGTGACCCTTTCAGGCAATAACCTCGTGCGGTACCCCTGAAAGGCCCACGATGAACGACGACAAAGATCGCTTCCTACTTGACCGCCGCTACACAGCAGCATTCGACATCCTTGACGACTCTGCTCTTGGAACTCTTGCACTCGCACTTGAAGGCGACCTTCGTGATGGATTTGCACAGATTGTTGGCCTGCCAGCAGATGCGTATGAGAATCCAACATCACTTGGTGTTGAGGTGCGCAATGGAATCGCTAAGCGTCGCGTGGCGCACGACGCTGGGGTTGTTCTTGCTGAACCATGCACACAGTGGACAATTGACAAATTGGGTGAATCATCAGAAGATCCAACTCTCGAAGAACTGCACGCAGTGCTTCCTGAAGCAATCACCGAATACGGTCTTGATGCAGTGCGTCTGATGGTCATTCAGTATTCGCGTTCACTCAAAGGCTTTCGTCAACTTGTTGCAAGCGACGAACGGTTTGCACCATCTGGGCCTGCGCCAGTAACTGCGTTACGTGAAGTAGACGAAGCTGCACAAGCTGCAAAACGTGAAGCACGTAAAGCGCGCAAGGCTGAAGAAAAAGCCGCCAAAGCTAAACAGCAAGGCAAGCGCCGCTAAGTAAAACTGGGCTACGCCGTAGCTATTGGTGCCGGCGCAACTGGTTTAGTTGTTTCCAACTGAGTCTTTTCAGCTAGCAACTCACCTTCATATCGCTCAAGCGTTCCTAGAGCCATCGCCGCTGCAAGTTCAATTCGAAATTGCACCTCTGTTGCGTGGCCATCGCCATAACCGAGACCAGCAGGTTTGCCGGTATTCATTGCAAAAATAGTCATGCCACCATCTAAGTGTGAACAGCTCATCATCTTGTCAAATTTCCATTCGTGTGTTCGCTTTGTTCCCGCGAACATGATGCGCGTATTTGTTATGAGTGCATTTCCCGAATCAGTGACGTCGATGGATTCTTCACCTGGAATGATCTGACCACCTGTGCGACCAGTATTGATGCGCACACGACCAAAAAGTGGAAATGACACACCTCCGTATCCGCCGCTATAGCGAGTAGGTGCTTTCACAACCTCGAGATACATCACTCCCTGCAATTGCGCAATCGCATACTCATCGGCTTTCAACATGAATCCGTAATCACCGTTATCGACGAAATGGTCTCGTGCTTTTCCAGCAGCGCAATCACGAACAACCGTCAACATTTCTTCGATTGCAGCAGAGTCCTTGGTCCAATTCGCTAGCTCTTGCCCATATTGCTGATTTGCTCTGGCTAATGCCTTATTGGCTGCCCGCTGCTTAATGGTGCTAAAAATTCCCATACACGCACCCTACGACGCGGGTGTACCTTCCGGGAGCCAGTGCTATTGAAAAGTGAGAGCGTCGCCCAAAGCAACTCGACCAGGCGTGAGAATTCGTGCGTACACACCAACGGCTTGATTCAGATCCCGAACAACGTGACGAAGAATTGCACGGTCTTCAGGAAGTTCATCATTGACCTTGCGAGTAATCATGATGCATCGCGGACATGGATCGAGAAACTCAATGACTGCGGTTCCCAATGCAGCAGTCTTGCCTTTCCATGAAAACTCCACATGACCTTCTCCGCTGTTTGTCTCCACCACAATGCTGGGACGAAAACGCAGAACATCGATCTGTGACTCTGGCACGGCGTCTGTAAGAGCTTGAAGAGCAGACGTGGTCATCACGAGCAATGGCCAACAATCGTGATGTGTGCCCGGAGGTGACTCAAACTCTGCAACCTCTGGAGGAAACGCAGTGAAATCTGGAAGAGGTTCTTCTGCTTCTCGACCAAAGATGCCGCGAAGTTCTGTCAGTGGATCGTCGCTATCGCTTGGTCCACGGCGAAAGTGTTCGAGGTTGTTGTCAGCAGGAAGAGATTCCAGGAGAACGTTACGTCCCAGAACTCCCGACAACATGAAATTGACATCCTCATCCGCAGAGGACACTTGTGTGCCATCGGGGAACGTGATGATGACATCGTTGTCGTTGCGATGAGCTGTGAACTGCATGAGTTCACCAATTTTCTTTGCTCCACGAATTCCACCGCGTTCGAGGTCTCGAATGGCCCAATGGCGATCGCCGACTATACCGAGAGATGAAAGTTCGACAGACTCAACTGAGACACCCACCATCGACTTGACGGGGTATGTCCACAATTGTGAGATCTGCATGATTGCCTCTAGCTGTAGTACGGATTCGCACCACTTGCGTGGTCTGTAATGTCGCGAACTTTTACAACGCCGGGCACTTGTTCAACCAGAGTTGTTTGCACGCCATCCAACATTGTCATTTTGCTCATTGAACAACCGTGGCAACCACCACCCATGGTGAGATACGCAATGCCTTCAGTGTCATGCCCAACGAAGGTGACAAAGCCACCGTGTGCAGCAAGCGCCGGATTTACATCAGTCGCAATAACTGCCTCGATTGATGCTGAGAATGCATCGTCATTGACAAGACCCTCAATCATTGGCGCAGGTGGCTTGTTTGGATTGCGAATGATTAATCCTTGACGCTCTGAATAGTCAAGAGTGGCTCCATTGATGTGTTCAAACGAAGGCAACGGGATGATGACCTTGAGGCCATTAATTGTGCGTACCTCGTCAGAGAATGCAGCTTGCGTCACGATGTCGAATGACAAGTCGTATTGAAATTCTTCACCTGGATTCGCCCTCACTTCAAGGCGAAGACCCAAACGTTCTTTTTCTGGTTCTTCATCTCGCAATAACTTCAGTTGCACAAGTGCTTCATCAGTGATTTCGATAATGGTGTCTGTGTTCTGGGGGGCAAGAGGACTCACACCGTGAAGGCTACCGAGTATTAGGTGCGCCGAATAGCCGAAACTGGCTGGTTCGAGCGGTTATTGACCCACCCGAAGCGTTGACCCACCGCCATCGACCTGAATGCGCTGACCCGTTATGTACGACGCCGATGGTGAGCAGAACCACAACACTGCTGCGGCAATGTCTTCTGGCTGGCACACTCGCCCAAACGGAGCAGCGTCATCCATAGACCTCAGATCTTCCATCTCTCGTCGACCAGTCATGGCGCGCGCAAGACGAACACCCATGTCTGTCTCCACAAGGCCAGGAGCGACGATGTTGACACGAATGCCGTGTGGTCGTTCTTCCTTTGCCAGTGTGAGAGCAAGTGCCTCCATGGCTGCTTTACCCATGTTGTATGGAGCGCCATTTGCTGACATTCCAGATGTTGCTACGGACGAGATAAAGACAATGTCACCACGACCGCGGGTACGCATGGACGGAATGAGTGCTCGACATAGTTGGTGTGGCCCCAGAGCGTGTGTTGCCACCAGATTCCACAATTCTTCTGCTTCGGTATCTGCGACGCTTCTGCCTTTCGACGCAACACCACCATTAAGAACTGCAATGTCAATGCCGTTGTGAACAGACAACACATCTTTGACAAGCGCCACGTTTTCCTCGGGGATGTCATTTGATCCCTGATGGATAGTTGCAAGCCCACCAGCATCGAGAATTTCACGCTGAGTGGCTTCGGCAGATTCCTTATCTCGCCGGTAGTTGATAGCAATGGTTGCCCCCTCGCTCGCCAACGCCAGAGAAATTGCCTTACCGATTCCCCGACCACCTCCGGTGACGAGTGCAATTCGACCGTCTAATGAGCCCATGATCTTCTCCTCTCAGCGAATGCATTCGCTGCCCTACCTGTATGACAACCTAGACGCATGCATGAAGGAAGCCGTAAGGCAATCGTTGCGGCGTTCTTCGCCAACCTAGGTATTGCTCTCTCCAAAGTGGTGGGCGCCGTCATCACGGGGTCTGCTGGACTTGCCGCTGAAGCTGTTCACTCATTTGCCGATACCGGAAACCAAGGCCTGCTCATGCTGGGCGCCAAACGTTCCATGCGTGGTCGCGATGACGAGCACCCGTTCGGCCACGAGCGTGAGCGTTACTTCTGGGCTTTTGTTGTGGCACTTGTACTTTTCAGCATGGGTGGCCTCTTCGCAATCTATGAAGGCGTATCGAAACTGCGTCATCCGCATGAGACGAGCAACATTGCTGTTGCTCTTGTGATCTTGATTGTGGCAATTCTTCTCGAGAGCTATTCGTTGCGAACTGCAGTGAAAGAAGTACAACACATCAAGCCCTCAACCATGAGTTACTGGCAGTTCATTCGTACTGCAAAGCAACCTGAACTACCCACGGTGCTACTTGAGGATCTTGCAGCAGAAACTGGTTTATTCCTCGCGTTAGCTGGACTACTTCTTGGCCACTACACGCATAACCCGCGTTGGGATGCTGCAGGCTCACTATCTATTGGCGTCCTGCTCGTTGCAGTTGCGTTCATTCTTGGAGTGGAGATGAAATCTCTGCTCATGGGTGAAACCACATCACCCGAGAACAAGAGAAAATTGCTCGATGCATTGCGGTCGCATCCACATGTTCAAAAGGTCATCTACATGCACACGGAGCACTTGGGTCCAGACACAATCCTGGTTGCAACAAAGGTCATCTTTCTTCCCTCACTCCCAGCCTCTGATGTCAGCAGATCAATCGATGAAGCGGAAGAGGCCATGCGAAAGGCCGTGCCCGAAGCAACGTTTATCTTCATCGAACCCGACATGGCCCGACTAGTCGTGTAAACTTCACTTACAACTTATGGGGAGCTCGCGCGATCGGCGGGCTGAGAGGGTCACTGCGGTGGCCGACCCGAGAACCTGATCTGGATAATGCCAGCGGAGGGAAACAACATGGCTTTTACGCATGCAGTCATTTTTACTGGCGGCGATTCACCCAATTCGAAAGTTCTGACGCATCTTGTTGACGATGCACTTGTCATCGCGGCGGACTCTGGTTACGCCCATGCTCAATCACTTGGATTGCAACCCCACCTCTTGGTTGGCGACATGGATTCCATTGCAACATCTGATGTTGCCGATGCTCAAGAACGCAAAATTGATATTCACACATTCCACGCAGCTAAAGATGAAACCGATACCGAGATTGCTGTCTCTTACGCATTGCAACGCGGTATCACCAACATCACCGTGGTATCTGGTGGCGGCGATCGATTTGATCATCTATTGGGCATGGTGCATTCTCTTGCAACTACACACTGCACTCTGTACATCGGCAACGCACGCGTATGTTTTGCACAACCCGACGCACCAGCAAGTTTGTCGGTTGCTGTTGACGACACGATCTCGCTCATACCTATTGGTGGCTCATGTGTGATTTCCACAACAGGTTTGCAATGGAATTTGTCCAACGAGGAACTCCAAGCGTTTGCTTCACGTGGTGTGAGCAATACGGCTACCAACTCAAATATTTCTGTCACCGTCACTCGCGGTTCAGTAGCAATCATTCAACCCTTTTTCCTTGGAGCAAAATAATGAAACGACTGTGTGTATTCATCTTCGCTGTGACATCACTTGCGGCCTGCACTTCTTCCACATCAGAGGATGCCGAGAAGAGGCCAACAACTGTCACTCTCTTGGCATACGACGCATTTACACCTGAAGAAGGAATTTTTGACGAATTCACAAATGTCACTGGCATCACGGTAAAAGTCGTCACGGGTGGGGATTCTGGAGTCCTTGTTTCCAAAGCAATTCTCACAGCTGGAAATCCTGAAGGTGACGTGCTGTGGGGCGTTGACAACACCATGTTGTCGAGAGCTCAACAAGCATCTCTTCTCATGAGTTATGAGCCAGTTAACACAGGCGATATCTGTATCAACGCCGACAAAGAGTGGTTTGCAAGTAGCGATGTCCCGATACCTACTCGCCTAGAAGATCTGGTGCTCCCTCAGTATCGAGGTCTGTTGGTTACACAAGATCCAGTTGCTTCATCCCCTGGTCTTGGGTTCTTGCTCGGAACAATCGCTCACTTCGGTGAAGGTAAGTGGCAAAAATTCTGGGAAGCATTAAAGGGCTATGTGCACATAGCGCCCGATTGGACAACTGCATACACCGTTGATTTCTCTGGAAGTTCAGGCAATGGGAAATACCCACTTGTAGTTAGCTACGGTTCGAGCCCACCTGCCGAAGTTCTGTATGCAGATCCGTCTAACCCATTAACTGAACCAACAACGTCTGTTATTGAATCAACATGTTTCCGACAAACAGAATACGTCGGCATTCTGCGTGGAACCACAAACTCCGTTGCTGCAGAGGCATTGGTTATGTATCTCTTGGGCAAAAGATTCCAAGAGTCAATGCCACTCTCACTGTTTGTCTTTCCAGTGAATAAAGAAGCAGTGCTCCCGGATTTGTTTGTCAAGTTTGCCGTACGTGCGAAGAACCCACTCACAGTTAGCCCACAAGACATTGAACTAAATCGTGAGAAGTGGCTGAACGAGTGGAGAGCATTACTGCTATGACCACTCGACGGCTGCTTTCGTTTCTTCCCGTGGGATTCGTTGCCGTCTTTCTTGTCCTGCCATTTCTCAACGCTATTGCCACATTCTTTAGCGTGAGCACCACTCGCGACGTACTCACAGACCCTTCAATGCTTCGCATTCTCTGGTTCTCGCTGTGGCAAGCAGTGTTGTCTGTTCTTGCCACAATGATCTTTGCCATACCTGCCACCTGGGCACTCTCTCGTTTTCAGTTTCCTGGAGCACACTTATGCCGAGGTCTACTAACGGCTCCATTTGTATTGCCGTCCATAGTCGTAGCGGCAGGTGTGCTCGCAATATCGCAGCGCACAGGTGTTGCTTCAATTCTTTGGGCGCATGTTGTATTCAACATGGCAGTTGTATTACGGATAGTGAGCCCTCGCTGGGCACTCTTGAACCCTAGATACGAAGAATCCGCCGCAACGTTAGGCGCGTCACCGCGGCAAACATTTGCGCACATTGTGTGGCCAAACATTCGTAGCGCAGTCAACTCTTCTGCCGCACTTGTATTCACGTATTGCTTTACATCCTTCGGAGTCATTTCAATCGTTGGCGGATTTTCACGGCGAACAATTGAAACTGAGATATTCACGCAGTCAGTTCGATTAAGAAATACCGATGTTGCTGTCACTCTTGCTGTTCTTCAAATGATTGTGGTGTTGTTGGCTTTCCAAATCTCACGGCCTTCACAACATCACACAACTTCCACACATGTGAGCTCGGCACCAATGCCGCTGCATACGAAACCACGCGGGCGTTGGATTGTTGTGACCTCAGTAATCATTCCCGTCATCGTTGTGACTCTTCCTCTTGTAGCCACGTTGATACGTTCCGTTTCATATCGAGGTCATATTTCATTTCACGCGTGGACCACTGTGTTCGGTGGAACATTGCCCCAACTCACTGTCACTACGTGGAGAGTGATCGGCACATCACTTTTGTTCTCGGCCATAACGGCCGTCGTGACAGTGTTGCTTGCTCTCATTGCTGTGCAACAAATGGGGCGTCAATGGTTTCAATACCCAGAGCAGCATCGAGTACTTCGCTCTATCACCTCGTTACCGCTAGTTGTGTCTGCCGCAACGCTTGGCCTTGGGCTTGTCATCACATTCAACAAAGATCCATTCGCGTGGCGGAGTCACACGTGGCTCATTCCAGTTATTCATGCCCTCATTGCTCTACCCGTTGCAATTCGCATATTGGAACCAGCAATGCAGGCAATCCCGTCATCACTTCGTGATAATGCAGCGCTATTGGGTGCATCACCATGGCACACTTGGCTGCGAATAGACATTGCGCTTCTTCGGCCAGCACTGCTGCGCAGCGTTGGTATCGCGGCCGCAATCTCATTGGGCGAATTCGGGGTCACTTCTTTTCTTACGCGTTCCAATTCCAC
>JAPKZX010000021.1 GCA_026393575.1 Actinomycetota bacterium | reverse complement strand
CAGTACACGCGACCAGCCGAGTTTCGGGGCTGGGAAGTCCCAGATGTGCTTCGCAGTGGCGATCACGCCAAAGTAGAGGCCTGGAGGCATGCTCAAGCCCTGTGGAGAACTCTGCAGATGCGCCCCGACCTCATAGAAGCCCGAGGCGGATTGACGGATTCAGAGCGTGCCTTGTTGGAAGGGGTGGCTTTCGCCTCGTATCCTTCAATGTTCACGTCGGAACGGCCTTAGAGCCGATTGTCCGTCCACATTCCAGTTCGAAGGCGCACCATGAAGAGCACAGACATCGTTGATAATCAGAACAAGCGTGACGACATTCCCGACCTCTTGCCAGGCGACGAAGTCAAAGTGCACGTACGTGTTGTCGAGTCCGGCAAAGAGCGCATCCAGATTTTCCAAGGAAACATCATTGGCATCCAGGGTTCAGGCATCGCCGAAACCTACAAGGTGCGCAAAGTCAGCTACGGCGTTGGTGTTGAGCGCACATTCCCAGTGCACAGCCCATCAGTAGCAAAGATCGAGGTTCTCCGTCGCGGTGATGTTCGTCGCGCGAAGTTGTACTACCTCCGTGATCGCGCTGGTAAGGCTGCCAAGATTCGCGAGAAGCGCGAGTTGTAGGCTCCTGCAAAGCACATCGGAACTTCTTCGGTGAATACCGACGATCTCGACAACTTCGAGGCTGAACGCGAGTACAAACTTGCGCAGGAGTATCAAGATGTTGTTGGCATGTTCAAATATGCCGTTGAAACCGAGCGCCGGTTTTATTTGGCGAACGACGTTTCTGTAAAAGTCACCGGAGACAGCGCACGCCCACTTATTGAAGTGGAGCTCACAGACGCATGGGTATGGGACATGTACCGCAAGACCCGATTCATCCCCACGGTCAAAGTTCTCAGTTTCAAGGACGTGAACGTCGAGGAACTTCCCTCGGACGACATTCTCGATCCGAACGTAGTGATCTAACTGCTGCTCGTCGCGCACGAGCGCGATGGGGTGAAGAACGCGCCGCCGAGTGGTACGCGCGCAACGGATATGAAGTTATTGCGCGCAATTGGTTCATGCGTGGGGGGGAACTAGATGTTGTTGCGCGACGCGGCAAGTTGATCGTGGTGTGCGAAGTGAAATCGCGAGCAAACAATAATTTCGGTACGCCATTAGAAGCGATGACCACTACGAAACAACACAGAGTGCGTCGCGCAGGGTATGCATTTGTGCGTGAATTAGCAGAGCAAGGTTGTTCGTTGCGTTTCGATGTTGCAACTGTTCTTGGTACACAACTCACGGTGTACGAAGACGCGTTTTGAGTTAGCGAGTATTTCCACCGCTGCGTCGTTGCCAACACGCATGATGCCAATGGCGGCGCAAGTCGGGCGCTTCAGTGGGTACTGCGACTGTGTGGCCCATGCCTGCGGGAATCTCTTGTTCGCATCCAGGGCATATGTATGACTTCAGAGCTTGGTATGGCTGAATCCGTCGAGTCTCTACTTCGCCGTACAAGTTGTCCCAAATATCGCGTGCCATTGTTATCCGAAGAATGCCCACGCCACGAGAACCACAGCCACACCAATGGCCATGCCGACAAACCAAATATCACTTTTGCGGGCTACTTGTTTGCGTGTCGGATTAAATCCCATATCTCTAGTATCGCTCCTCGAACGACCTTCAACACGGACACATGGTGACTAGCGTGGAGACAATGCGCCGCACAGTATTTATGTCTTCACTCGTGGTGTTCTTGTTGTGGCTCTGTGCGCCGGCATTTACTGCTTCGGCGGCCACCACTACTACCTCAACAAGTGTTCCAATTCTGTGTGCACCGTCAGTCGACCCCACGGTTACCACGGTGCCTGTAGTGGGTTGCATCAATCCTGTGCTCACCACTACAACAAGCACTACCTCTACTACGACCACAACCGTGCCAAGTGCAGTCACCACAGTTCCTGAGGGGTGTGTATTGCCACCTATTGCCCAAGCGGTTTTTGTGGGGTCAGTGAAGCAATCAGATCCCGTGTCGGCAATCTTTCTTGTGTCGCAAGTTCGTGCTGGTTCGTTAGACGGTTATATCAGTACTGCAAACACCGTGGAAGTTCGTTACGGCGGCGATGTGAAGTATCTAGATACCGGCAAGTCCTACATTGTTGGTGTTGCAGTCAACGAGACCACCAGAAAACTTGCTTCAACGGTGCGCGACTCTGCAGAAATTTTTGGTGTGCCAGAAGCGATTGGGTCAAATATTCAATGCCCACGTTTTGAAGCTGCTGCTCGCACTATCAATGTTGATGGGACATCCATTGATTCGGGATTGTTTGTCAACTTCTTCGACAAGCCGCTGTTATTGCTGGCGTCGTTTCTGTTTCCACCCGTGTTGGTGTTTATGGGACTCGTTGGGTTGGTGTGGTTCCGCAGAGGAACACGGCGCTAACTAGTCAGCAAATGCTGCAGTAGCAAGAGCGCGCAGTTCGGTCACTGCATGTCCCAAGCCAAGTGGGTCGCGATACAACGCACTTCCCGCAATCAGTACGTTGGCACCAGCGCGCGCTGCACCAGCAATAGTGGTGGGCGAGATACCGCCATCAACTTCAAGATGCACAGTGTCGCCAAGACCGCGCGCTGTAATCATGTTGCGCACTTCACGAATCTTTGGCTCCATGGTGGAGATGTAACTCTGACCACCAAACCCTGGGTTCACTGTCATCACAAGAACCATGTCAACAAGATCGAGCACGTGTTCAACGGTGCTTGCTGGTGTGTGTGGGTTTAGTGCAACGGCTGCGGATGCACCCATGTTGCGAATGTTTTCCAACGTGCGATGAAGGTGTGTGCATGCTTCGGCGTGAACGATGAGTCGTTGGCAGCCAGCTTCTACGTATCGCTGTGCCATGACGTCTGGCGTGAGCACCATGAGGTGCGCTTCGAAGGGCTTGGTGCTGTACGAGCGAGCAGAGGCAATGACATCTGGCCCGAAAGTGAGGTTCGGGACGAACTGGCCATCCATGACATCCCACTGAATGATGTCGACGCCGGCTTCGTCTAAAGCACGGACTTCTTCTCCGATCTTGGAAAAATCGGCGGGCAATACAGATGGGGCAATTTGAACCGGCAACGTCACACCTTCACCCTAGTCAACGAAACACCAAGTGTCCCGAGGCTTTGCAGAGAGGTGCCCTACGCTGTCACGGTGACAACTCCCCATTCTGTACGTATTGAAAAGCTGGTTGCGGGGGGCGAAGGGCTCACTCGTCTTGAAGATGGTCGCGTGGTTTTTGTGCCCGGTGTCTTGGCTGGCGAGTTGGTGGAGATCACTTTGTCTGAGGAAAAGCGTGATTTCGGTCGTGGTCAGTTGTTGAACATTCTCGAGCCATCCGCCCAGCGCCGCGAGCCACCGTGCCCGCATGTTGCGCAAGGCTGCGGCGGTTGCGATTGGCAACATATTGAACGTCGCGTGCAAGGTCAAGCAAAACTGGCAGTGGTCATCGAAGCATTTGCTCGTACCGCAAAGATGGAAGTGACCCCGCAATTGCGTCGCCTCACAGAAGATGCTCGTCGCACCACGGTGCGCATGGTGGCAGACGAAGATGGTGTTCTCGGTTTTCGTGCGCACGAATCGCACGACATTGTTCCTGTGAGTCAGTGCATGGTTGCGCACCCACTCATTAATGAATTTATTTCGCAACCAGTTCTTGAAGGCGCGGGCGAAGTCACCATTCGAGTTGGTGCACGCACAAACAACATTGGTGTGTGGTGTCACGAAGGAAAACTGGCGAATGGTTTACCTGCTGGCCTGAAGACTGGTGAGCGCGCAACGGTGTCAGAAGTGGTGGGCGATCACACATACAAAGTGTCCATGGGGTCCTTCTTTCAATCGTCACCTGAGGCTGCTGAATTGATTATCGACTCTGTGTCGCGTCGTCTTGATTCTTTGGGTATCGAAGGCGGCTACATGGTGGACGCATATGGCGGCATTGGCCTCTTCAGCCTTGCGTTCTCACATCGTTTCGACGAATTGTTGCTGGTTGAATCATCAGAGTCTGCGTGCCGAGATGCAGTGCGCAACCTTGCTGATTGTGCCGCCACTATCGAGCAGGAAAATATGGATCAGTGGGATTCCATGCAAGCTGATGTGGTCATTGCAGACCCGTCACGCCATGGTCTCGGCAAGATGGGCGCTGGCGCAGTGATTGATACTGGCGCGCCTGTGGTGGTGCTAGTGAGTTGCGATCCGGTTGCTGGTGCCCGCGACGCAAAGTACTTGTGTGACGCTGGGTATTCGCTGGAAGAAATGGAAGTGCTAGACATCTTCCCAGAGACTCATCACGTTGAAGTGGTGAGCATCTTTACTCGATAGGGGAAACGGTATGACAAACGAATGGGCACGCCCGGTTGTGTATTTCCAAATTGAAGCACTGAACATTGATGTGCTCGAACCGTTTTATCGCCAGATGTTTAATTGGGATATCAGCGAAGGTTTCCTTCGTCAGATTCCTACAGGCATTGGTGGCCCAGAAAATGGCATTGGTGGTCACATGAGTGAAGGCACTCGAGGGGGAGTCACGCTCTTTATTCAGGTGAAGAATGTTGAAGCATCACGTGCGATGGCAGTCTCACTTGGTGGAAAGTTAACTTCGGAACCGTTTCAGATTCCTGGCCGTGCATTGATTGCGGGTATCGAAGACCCTGAAGGTAACCCGATTACGTTGGTGCAGCAGTAATTACAGAAGTGAATACACCGCAATTGAGCGGCTTGATTCATTAATTGCAGCGCTCCATGAGGCAACTACAGCGTTTGAGTTTGTGTAGTACTTCGCATCAGATTGCGTGGCGTCACCAAACAAGGTGATCACGATGTATGAACCGTCGTCGTTGCGTGCTGTTGTGCGGCGCGCAAGGCCGGGACGGTTGACGTAGCACCATTCCTGCATCTGCTC
>JAPKZX010000034.1 GCA_026393575.1 Actinomycetota bacterium | reverse complement strand
ATCAATGATGCGCCGTGTTCCAGAGGTGCTCGACTGCTGGTTCGAGAGTGGCTCTATGCCGTTTGCTCAAGTTCATTACCCGTTCGAGAATCGTGAATGGTTTGAAAATCATTACCCGGGCGACTTCATCGTGGAGTACATCGGTCAAACACGTGGTTGGTTCTACACGTTGCATGTTCTCGCCACTGCGCTGTTCGATCGTCCAGCGTTTGATTCTTGTATCAGTCACGGAATCGTGCTTGGTGATGACGGCGCAAAAATGTCAAAGAGTCTGCGCAACTATCCAGACCCAATGGCAGTGTTTGATTCACACGGTGCAGATGCGATGCGTTGGTATTTGCTCTCGTCGCCAATCTTGCGCGGCGGAGACTTTTCTGTCACAGATACCGGCATGCGTGACACGGTTCGCCAAGTGCTGTTACCGATGTGGAACTCATGGTACTTCTTGTCGCTTTACGCAAATGCAGAGAATCGAACTGGTGTATTTCGCACTGATAGTTCGCATGTTCTAGATCGGTATGTGCTTGCAAAACTAGGTGATGTCATCGACAGTGTTACTGAGTCGATGGATACATACGACCTCTTCGCTGCATGCAGCACAGTGCGTCAATTCCTTGATGTCTTGACTAATTGGTACATCCGCCGTAGCCGCGACAGATTCTGGGCAGGCGATCAAGACGCTATCGATACGTTGCACACCGTTCTTCATTTACTTTCTCAAATTGCTGCGCCGCTCTTGCCGCTTCTGACTGATGAGATTTATCGGGGCCTCAACGGCGATGCTTCAGCAAGCGTGCACCTCACTGACTGGCCAACTAGTTCTGCACTACCAAAAGACGCTGCTCTTGTGGCGTCCATGGACTTGGTGCGAGAAGTGTGTTCGTCGGCATTGTCTGTTCGTAAAGCACACAGTCGTCGGGTGCGACTTCCGTTGTCATCGCTCACTGTTGCATGTGCCGACGCAGCGACTCTCGAAGGCTTCCTCGACATCGTTCGAGACGAAGTGAATGTTCGTGAGGTCGTGCTCACGACTGATGTCGATGCGGTGGCATCTCGTGAACTGCAAGTTGTTCCTGCTGTCGTTGGGCCGCGCCTCGGTGCACACACGCAAGCGGTCATCGTTGCGGTGAAGAAGGGCGACTGGACACAAGACGGCGACACAATTGTTGTGGCTGGCGAACGTCTTGTTCCTGGCGAATACAGCCTGAAGTTGGTCACCAAGCAGGGGACAGCAAGTGCTCCTTTGTCCGGCGGTGGCGGAGTCGTATTGCTCGATATTGAAGTGACTCCTGAACTTGAAGCTGAAGGATTGGCGCGAGACATAGTGAGAGCAGTGCAACAAGCACGCCGAGATGCACAACTCGATGTCTCTGATCGCATTGTTCTTACTTTGGGTGTGGATGAGGCAACGAAGGCCCAAGTCGCAACACACGAAAGACTCATTGCTGGTGAGACTCTGGCCGTGTCTGTGGTCTGGGATACCGCCGTAGAACGCACGATTGCGATTGAAGGCACTCTGATTAATGTCTCTGTTGCTGCTCAACGTTGAGAAAACCCTATAAATAGCCGTAGCCTCACGGGGCAACGTGGGCCATCGCCCAAGTTCAAGGAGAGTGTGGACACCATGCCAACAAAGAAAAAGTCAGCCCCTGCGAAGAAGGCCACGAAGAAGGCAGCCCCTGTAAAGAAGAAGGCTGCACCTGCAAAGAAGGTTGTGAAGAAGGCTGCTCCTGCAAAGAAGTCAGCTCCGGCCAAGAAGAAGGCTGCACCTGCGAAGAAAGCTGCTCCAGCTAAGAAGAAGGCTGCACCTGCGAAGAAGGCTGTTCCTGCGAAAAAGGTTGTGAAGAAGGCAGTTCCTGCGAAGAAGATCGTGAAAAAGGCTGCACCAGCGAAGAAGGTTGTGAAGAAGGCAGCACCTGTCAAGAAAGCAGCACCAGTTAAGAAAGCCGCTCCTGTCAAAAAAGTTGTTCCAGCAAAGAAAGCTGCACCAGTTAAGAAAGCTGCTCCTGTCAAAGCCGCTGCTGTTGTTGTTCCTGACCCGCACGCATTGCCACCACGTAAGTTTCCAAAGAAGCCAGAACCACCAAAGCGTCCGGTAATCGTGAAGGGTCCTGCGCAAGACGGAGTGACATCAACTAAAGAATTCGATCTGAAGTTCCTCTTCTCTCAACGGGAACTGCTTATTTCTGAGCGTGCAAAGTTGTTGGGTCAAGCCAATCGACTTGAGAGCGAAGCAAATGCGATGATCGAAGATCACGAGATGGGCGATGTTCAGTTCGACGAAGACGGCGGCGAAGGCGACACCATGGTGGTGGAGCGCGAACAGGATCTCACTCTTTCCGCAGCAGCTCGTCAAACAATTGAAGAGATCGATCTTGCAATGCAGCGCTTGAAGGTAGGCGAGTACGGATACTCAGTTATATCTGGTTTGCCAATTCCAAAAGAACGCTTGAAAGCGCTTCCTTGGGCAACAGAACTTGTCACAGAACGTGCTGGCGGACTGGGTCGCCGCTAGGCGATTGTCAGAGTCGTGATTCAGCCCCAGCGGCTAGCGGCCGTTCTCGGTTGTCTCGTTGCTTTTGATCAACTGACAAAGGCCTGGGCCGTTTCTTCTCTATCAGACGGGCATGTCGTGCACCTGTTCTGGACACTTCAGTTCAATCTTGGATACAACAGTGGCATCGCTTTCTCCCAAGGGAAAAGCTTGGGACCTCTTGCTGGTGTGCTGGCATGTGTTGCAGTTGTGTTCTTGATACGAAGCGCTCTTGCATCTCGTACAAAATTGTCCGCATATGGACTTCTGTTTATTGCCTCTGGCGCCTTAGGCAATGTTGTTGACCGGATTTTTCGTCATGGTGGCTTTATGCGGGGAAGCGTTGTGGACTTCATTGATTTTCAATGGTTTCCGATATTCAACGTTGCCGACTCGTGTATCACTCTTGGGGCTATAGCGTTACTACTCGGGTTATTTTTCGAATCTCGAAATCAAGAAGAAGTAGTACAGCATGAGAGTTGAAGAAACCATTCCAGCAGCGCTCAACAATGAACGCATAGATCGAATCGTTTCATTGATTGCTGATATTTCACGTTCCGACGCGACCAAATTGGTGGCAGACGGCGGTGCCGAAGTTGATGGTGCTGTTGCACTCTCCGGAAAGACGCGCCTGAAAGAGGGTCAAAGCATCGTTGTAGACCTCGACAAGATTCCTGTGGCAGAACCACCTGGTCCAGATGCAACTGTCGTTCTCGATGTTGTGTACGTGGACGAAGACATCATCGTGGTGAACAAGCAGGCTGGCCTCGTAGTGCACCCGGCTTCTGGTCATGGTCTGGGAACTCTCGTCAATGGCATTCTTGCTTTGTATCCAGAAGTTGCAAGTGTGGGCCAGCCTGGACGGCCAGGAATTGTGCATCGTCTCGACGCGGGCACGACGGGAATGATGGTTGTGGCTCGTTCGCAACGCGCGTACGACTCCTTGATTGCAGCCTTAACGGAACATGAAGTGGGACGCGAATACATTGCATTGACGTGGGGTCATTTCGATTCACCCACTGCCATTGTCGATGCATCTATCGGACGAGATCCTCGCGACCCAATGCGCATGGCAGTTGTGAACAGCGGAAAATGGGCTCGTACTCATCTTGCGGTTGAAGAAGAGTTCAATAAACCCGCTGCACTCAGTCTTGTGAAGTGCAACCTAGAAACTGGTCGCACCCATCAGATTCGTGTGCACTTAGCAGCAGTAGGACACCCGGTAGTCGGTGACTCTATGTATGGCGGTGCAAAGTCTGCGCTTGTTGCACCTCGACCAATGTTGCATGCACGCATGCTCACGCTCATTCATCCGGGTACGGGTGAAGAAGTGTCGTTTACTTCTGAGCCGCCTCACGACATGCAAGAAATTATCGAACGTTGTTCGTTTGAAATTGCTGATTAGCAATTAGTGGTGGTGATGCGGGTCCACTGTGGGCCATGCACCCGTACCGTGTGCAGCGGCAGCAATTGATTCGAGCGTGTATGCATTTAGATGGTCGCGCATGTGATGGCCTGCAACATCCCAAATGGCTAGCAACACGCATTGTCCTTCGTGGTCACACGAGCCATCTTGGTGGGGCTGGCCGAAGTCGCCGAGAGTGATGGGGCCGTCCACTGCAGAAATGATGTCGGAGAGTCGAATATCGGCTGGGGCCTTGGCAAGAACGTAACCGCCGCCGACGCCTCGCTTGGAACGCACTAATCCTGCTCCCTTGAGTGCCAGCAAGATTTGCTCAAGATAGGGCTGTGGCAAGCCAGTGCGCTCTGCAATATCGCGAACAGAGGTAGGAAGGGCTGACTCGGCATGCATTGTCAAAGACAAAAGGGCCCGACAGGCATAATCACCTCGCGTAGAAACTCGCACAGAGCCATCGTAGGTGGTGGAATGGGTGTGTGAGTGTCCCAACCCCAGTTCTGCCCCAATATGCCTCCGGGTGCCTCTCGGGCATCATTCCTGTTTTGTGTGCCCCAGGAGGGCCACGACAGGTCCCTGCGTGGATGCCAGGGGTGGTGCAAGGTGCTGAGCGCATCGTTCTTTTGTTGCTCGATGGGTTGGGATGGAATCAATTTCAATCGCATGCCTCTCTCATGCCCACGTTGTCGCAATTCGGCGGGTCACACATCACCACCGTTGCGCCCTCCACCACCGCAACTGCGCTCACATCATTAGTGACGGGATTGTCACCCGGCGAGCACGGAATTCTCGGATACCGCATGGATATGGGTGACACGGTGATGAACGTATTGCGATGGGGTGATAATCAAGGCGATCTACGACGTCGTTATCCACCAGAGATCGTGCAGACATGTCCACCATTTCTTGGTTCGAGTGTGCCGGTCATCAGTAAGGCCGAACTAGAAGGAAGCGGATTCACCAACGCGCACTTGTCTGGAGTGAAAGCAATGGGATGGAGAGCAGCGAGCAGTATTCCACTCATTGTGCGTGATGCGTTAGCTGCTGGTGAAAATTTCGTGTACGCGTATTACGACGGTGTCGACAAGATTGCACACGAAAGAGGATTCGGCGATTACTACGACGCTGAAATTCAAACGGCCGACAAGTTGGTTGCAGATATTTTGTCAGTTCTTCCCGCAGACACTGTTCTCATCGTGACCGCAGATCATGGTCAAGTGCATGTTGGTGATGGCACCATCTTTCCGTCGCGTGATGTGTTGGATTTGGTTCGTCATCAATCGGGCGAAGGTCGCTTTCGGTGGTTGCATTCCATGCGTGGCCGTGAGGCTGCATTGTTGGAAGCCTGTTCTCAATACAAAGATGTTGCATGGGTGGTCACGCGCGATCAAGTTCTCGACGAACAATGGTTTGGGCCTCGAATCAGCGATGAAATCAAACGTCGAATGGGAGATGTAGCCCTCGTGGCGCATGCGCCTGTGAGTTTCGATGAACCTCTTGATGGCGGTGCTTTTGAATTGGTCTGTAGACACGGGTCTTTAACTGCAGACGAAATGCTGGTGCCATTACTTGCCACTGTCGCTTCCTGATGCAGAGGCTTCTGTCTGGAAATAGGGCAGAATGGTCGCATGCCTAACCCTGACGAAAATTCCCAACATGTCACCGGGGCAGAAGTAGTTGATTCTCTCCCTGCTTCGAGTGATTCGATAACTGAATCTGTTACCGAACCAGCCAAAGTGATGCGCATCGGATCAATGATTCGTCAACTCCTGGAAGAAGTTCGTGGTACGCAACTAGACGAGGCAAGTCGCGAGAGACTCGCAGAAATCTATGAGCGCTCCATCATTGAAATTTCAAGCGCGTTGTCGCCAGACCTCGTGGAAGAACTTCATTCTCTTGCATTGCCATTTAAGGATGGTGAAACCCCGAGCGAGGGAGAGTTGCGTATTGCAAAGGCCCAACTAGTCGGATGGCTGGAAGGTCTCTTTCACGGAATTCAGGCCACATTGTTTGCCCAGCAGATGGCTGCGCGACAGCAGTTTGAGCAATTGCGTCAGATCCCTTCATCTGGGGATAACTCGAGTACACCCCCTGGCACCTACCTCTAGGACGGGTCGCCACGAAGGCATAGGTGGATGACACGCCCGACTGCTAATTTGGCAAACCACAGCGGTGTCATCTGTTGTGCGGTGCGAGTCCCATGGTTGAGTGGAGAAGGAGTTAGTAGTGAGTTCATCATTTACTCACCTACACGTCCACACCGAGTACTCCATGCTCGACGGTGCAGCGCGCCTCGATGCTCTCGTAAAAAAAGCAGTTGAAGATGGTCAGCCGGCTCTCGGCATTACCGACCACGGCAACATGTATGGCGTTATCGAGTTCTACAAAGAGTGCAAGAAGCAGGGCATCAAGCCCATCATTGGTACCGAGGCCTACATGGCCCACGATCACCGCACCGAGCGCATCCCACGTCGCGGTCGCATGGATGACAATGGTGGCTCCGACGAAGGCGGACGCAAGCAGTATTACCACCTCACGCTGTTGGCAGAAACAAACGAGGGATATCGCAACCTCATTCAGTTATCCAGCTTGGCTTTCCTAGAGGGATACCACTACAAACCTCGCGTCGACTGGGAACTGCTCGAACGCTATTCATCTGGCCTTATCGCCACCACTGGTTGTCTTGGTGGACACGTGTTGCAGTCTCTGCTGAATGGTGACGAAAAGGGTGCAATTCAAAAAGCAGGACGACTGCAGGAGATCTTCGGCAAAGACAATCTTTTTGTTGAATTGCAAGATCACGGAATCGCTAATCAACGTCTCACGAATCCAAAACTGGTGGAGATTGCGCGAACTATTGGTGCGCCGTTGTTGGCCACCAACGACTCTCACTATGTCAACAAGAGTGACCACGAAGCACACGATGCGTTGTTGTGTGTTCAAACAGGTGCACTTATGCGCGATCAAGACCGTTTTCGTTTCGATGGTCACGAGCATTACCTCAAGACGTCTACCGAGATGCGTGACATTTGGAGCGAACTGCCTGACTCCTGCGACAACACATTGTGGGTTGCCGAACGCGCCAACGTCGACATCTCTTTCGACGAAACACATTTGCCTGACTTCCCAATTCCCTCTACGTATAAAGACGAAGCTGCGTATTTGTCGTACCTCACATGGGAAGGTGCAAAAGAGCGGTGGGGTGAAAACCTCAGCTCCGAACAAGTAGAGCGAATCGCCTTTGAGCTAAAAGTCATTAGCGATATGGGGTTCAATGCGTATTTCCTCATCGTGTGGGATCTCATCCGTTATGCACGTGGCGAAGGTATTCGCGTGGGGCCCGGCCGTGGTTCTGCCGCTGGGTGTGCTGTTGCGTATTGCTTGCGCATCACAGACCTTGACCCGTTGAAGTACGACTTGCTCTTCGAACGCTTTTTGAATCCGTCACGTGTCAGCATGCCCGACATCGACATGGACTTTGACTCTCGTTACCGCGATCAAATGATTCGATATGCAGCAGATAAATACGGTCGAGACCATGTGGCACAGATCATCACCTTTGCCACCATCAAGGCGCGAAATGCCGTACGTGACGCTGCGCGTGTATTGGGTTTTGAGTACGGAGTAGGCGACCGCATTGCAAAACTCATGCCGGCATTACAACAAGGTCGAGACACTCCACTTGCTGCGTGTTTTGAATTCGATGCAGAGCACGCTGATGGGTATCGCGAAGCACAGGGACTGCGAGATCTTGTTGCTATCGATGAGACCGCATCCAAAGTTGTAGAAGTTGCACGTGGGCTCGAAGGCCTCAAACGGTCAGACGGTATTCACGCAGCCGCTGTTGTAATCACAGGAAAGCCTCTCACGGATTACCTACCGATTCAGCGCAAGGGAAGTGACGCATCGGGAGAAGAAGCTCCCATCGTGACTCAATACGAGATGCACGCAGTTGAATCCCTGGGTCTCTTGAAGATGGACTTCCTCGGTTTGCGCAACCTCGACGTCATCTCTGACGCAGTTGAAATGATCCGTGAACAAACTGATCCGGAATTCGACATTGACAAAATTTCGCTTGAGGATCAAGAAACGTTCGATCTCCTCAGCCGCGGTGACACCATTGGCGTGTTCCAGTTGGAGTCTCCACCCATGCAGCAACTACTGCGATTGATGAAGCCCACAGAGTTTGGTGACGTGTGCGCTGTGATTGCTCTATACAGACCAGGGCCGATGAGCACCAAGATGCACACGCGTTATGCGAAGTACAAAAATAATCTGGAAAAGCCCGATTATTTCCACGAAGATGCAAAAGCTGTTTTGCACGATACCTATGGACTCATGGTGTACCAGGAAAGCATGATGCGTGTTGCACAAAAGTTCGCCGGCTACGACCTCGCTCAAGCAGACAACTTGCGAAAAGCCTGCGGTAAAAAAGATCCAAAAGCGATGGCCGCAGAAGAGGGGTCGTTTGTCGACGGTTGCGAGAAGAAGGGGTACGGTCGCGAATTAGGTCAAGAATTGTTCGACATTATTCGTGGCTTCGCTGATTACGCATTCAATAAGAGCCATGCATTCGGATACGGGCTCATCGCATATCAAACGGCGTATCTCAAGGCTCATTATCCTGTCGAGTATTCCGCGTGCCTTTTGTCGTCTGTAAAAGGCAACTATGACAAAGCCGCCGTACATCTTGCCGATGCACGCGCCATGGGCATCACTGTCTCAAACCCTGATATCAATGCCGGACGTTCAGACTTTGCAGCCATTACGGCAAATGGTGAAAAGCGCATCGTGTTTGCGTTGTCGGGTGTGCGCAATGTTGGTGAAGGTCTCGTTGCTCAGATGCTTCAAGAACGCGATGCCAACGGCCCCTACGAGTCGTTCCATGATTTTGCTCGTCGCGCTCCAGAGCAGGCTCTGAATAAGCGCGCAATTGAATCATTGATCAAAGCAGGAGCATTCGATTCTTTCGGTCATCCACGTCGTGGACTTCTAATGGTGCACGAATCCATTATTGATGCAGCACTTGTCAAGCGACGTGAAGAGGAAAAAGGCGTGCTGTCTTTGTTCGGAGAGATGGAAGCTGCATCCGATAGCGGTTGGTCATCAGAAACTCAGATTCCAGATTTGCATTTCACAAAGCCCGATCAGTTGCGCAACGAAAAAGACATGCTTGGTTTGTACATTTCCGATCATCCATTACGCGGTGTTGAGTTTGCGTTGCGCCGGCTTGTGACCAGCACCATCCGTGACCTCGAAAATTTAGAGCCAGGTCAAGTCACCATCGGTGGAGTAATGACTTCTCTTAGTCGTCGATTCACGAAGAAGGGTGACCAGATGGCCACATTTGTGTTGGAAGACATGGATGGCTCGGTAGAGGTCACCGTGTTTTCAAAAACTCTCACCGAGTACGGGCACTTATTAGTAGACGATCAAATCATCACGGTGGCTGGTCGATTGAACAAACGCGATGATCAACCCGCAAGTTTCTCGGCGCAGCGCATCAGTGTTCCCGAGAATCTCGACGCTCGTATTCCAGAGATTGTCATTTCGTTGCCAACGGGGTTCACTCCAGAGAAGCTCGAGAAATTGAAGGCGATCATCGCTGAGTTCCCTGGTCCTTCCCCGTGCAAAGTCAAACTGACTGGTGGAAAGGTCTTCGACCTCGGCGACACCGGACGACTTGATTTCGAGAAGGCTTTGGCGCCTTTACGCCTTACATTTGGCTCCAATGCGGTGAAAATCATCTAATTCATCATTCCGTTTCAGGGAAACGGCACTTGTAATGGCAGAATGTAAGGGTTGTTGTCGGCTCTGATGCCGCCTGAGTCAAGAGGGAGCTAGCCAGTCAATGTCGTTGGAAGTTGCCACACAGGACTGCAGTGCGCTCACTGAGGCCCAATTAGAAGAAATGCTCACCATTGAAGGTGCGTTCTCTGCCGCCCAATTCGCCAAAGCCCAACAAGATTGGGTGCTGTGCACATTGGCTCGTCTCGATGGGAAACTGCACGGCGTTACATTCTCCACACTTGAGCGCATTGGCGGAACTCCATGCGTACTGCTGGGGCTCATGACCATCAAGCGAAACGCAAAGCGTGATGCTGTGTTGAAGGGTCTCATGACCGAGGCCTATCACCGTGCACTGATGGCTTTCCCAGATGAAGACGTTGTGGTGGGAAGTCGGTTCGCTACAGCCGATGGTGTCGAAGCATTTAAGTCACTTACTGAAATGATTCCTCGTTTTGATCACCGTGCTGTTGGTGAAGAGCGTGCATGGGGTCGTCGTCTTGCTCGTCGTTTTGGTGTCGATGCCAATTACGACGAAAAAACTTTTATTGTGTCCACGGCCGGTCAAAGTGGCTTCCTCGACCACGAGTCATCAAAGCCAGAGAAAATCTCTTCTGAGATCTCCGACTTGTTCAAGGGTGTCAACGCCAAAAAAGGTGGAGTTCTCATCATTCATGGTTGGACCATGGCAGAGAGTCTCGTCAAGTTGGGCGCTCGTTCGTAATCACTGTGGAGTTCGCAGACGTCGTGAAGTCTCGACGGATGTCGAGAGCATTCTCACAAGAAGCCATCGCACCTTCACTATTTGAAGAATGCGTAGATCTCGCTACTCGAGCGCCAAGCGCTGGAAAAACACAGGGCTGGTCACTTCTTGTTCTCGCAGAAGATGAAACGTCTCAGTACTGGGATATTGCGTTACCTGCCGAGAAAAGAGAAGGCTTCGCTTTTCCCTCTTTACTCAACGCACCATTGATTGCGCTTGTACTTGCAGATCCACTCGCGTATCTCTCGCGATACTCAGAACCAGACAAAGCATCCACCGGACTTGGAGAGTCGGTCGAACAGTGGCCAGCGCCGTACTGGACAATTGATGCCTCCTTCGCCACGATGACACTGCTGTTGGCGCTTGAAGATAGAGGCGTGTCTTCATTGTTCTTTGCCCATGCACAGGAAGAAAGATTGCGTGAGTCTTTTGGTATCCCGACTCATGTTCAGGTACTGGGAACTATTGCATGTGGTTATGCATTGTCAGACAATGAGCGCAAGGGAAGAAGTTCGTCGCGCGCTCGCCACACCGCTTCTTCTGTTATCCACCGCTCGCGTTGGTAATGATTCGCTGTTGAAGTTCTTCCGGTGTATCAGCCGGTAGCAAACACACGTGGTCTCGGCACACGTACGCCGAGCCTTCGGTGCGGCTTTCCCAGAGTGGTGATTCTGTGGGTTCACCCCATGCGGTAACTGCTAGTGGCAGCCACTGGGAGCGCACGACATTCAGCAACGTGGGTTGGTTGCCGGGAATCACGATCTCGGTGACGCCGTGTTCGAGAAGACTGTTTGCGTATGCGGCATTGCAAAAAGCCGTCGGTGCCGACGCAGAGACTTTTGCGAGGAGTTTGAGAATCTGAACTGCTTTATCGTTCAGGTCATTGTCTGCGGTAAGTGCTGATAATCGTAGAAATGCGATTGCGGCTACCGAGTTGGCAGACGGTGTCGCGTTATCCATCAGGTCTTTTTGTCGTACCACTAGTTGTTCGGCATGATCAGAAACGGTGAACAACCCACCGTGTTCTGCGTCCCAATAATCAGCTACGAGACTGTGGGCTGTGCGTTGAGCGAGTGCGAGCCATTGATGGTCGGCGGTTAGTTCGTACACGCGGGTAAACGCATCAACTACGTGTGCAAGGTCATGCGCCAAGGCTGCGTGCTGTGCTTGTGGTTGAGCATGGGATTGCCAACTGCGATGCCATTCACCAGTTGCAGTGTGTAGATGATCACGCAGAAACTCAGCGTTGCGAACTACGGCTGCTGTGATGTCGTCTCGATCGAACGCAGTAGCGGCCTCGCACAGTGATGAGAGCATCATTGCGTTCCATTCACACAGAACCTTGTCATCAAGACCAGGACGATGCCGAAGTGCTCTGTGCTCAAAAAGCAATGCGCGAGACGCCTCAATGGACGAAGGGCGTAACAGTTCTCCGCGTTGAGGAATTCGATGAGGAATGTTGCGACCTTCGAAGTTGCCCTCGTCGGACATGTTCCACCACGAAAGCGCCTCGTCTGCAGCGTCGCCAAGGATGTGTCGGATTTCTGCTGGCGTCCACGTGTAGAACGCGCCTTCTTCCGAATGACCATGTTCATCCAAGGAATCTGCGTCTTCGGCGCTGTAGAAACCACCGAGTTCATCGGTTATCTCGTTGAGTAAGTACGTGATTATTTCTTCAGCGACTTGGCGGTAGCGAGGTACGTGGGTGATGAGCCATGCGTGGGTGTAGACACGCAATAGGAGCGCCTGGTCGTACAACATTTTTTCAAAATGGGGGACAAGCCATTGACGGTCGACGCTGTAACGCGCAAAGCCCCCACCGATCTGGTCGTACATTCCGCCTGATGCCATTGCGTCAAGAGAGACGCGAACCATGGCGAGCAGTTCGTCGTTTCCATCGCGTTGGTACTGGCGCAACATCAGGTCAAGAGCAAACGTAGAAGGAAACTTTGGAGCGTTACCAAAGCCTCCCCAGTCAGGGTCGAAGTCGTTCTCCAGTTTTGTGAGTGTGTCGGCAAGCAATTCTGCAGAGTTGATCTCGGAGGCAGGAGTGATATTTCTCGTGCGTCCGATCGCTTCGATAAGTGCGTCAACATTCTGATTCAGTTCTTCTCTGCGGTTCTTCCATGCATCGTCCACTGCATTCATCAACTGAACAAATGAATCCCGCGGGTAATACGTTCCTCCGTAGAAGGGTTCCCCAGTGGGTGTGCAAAACACGGTCATGGGCCATCCGCCGCGGCCGGTAAGAGCCTGCACTGCATCCATGTATACAGAGTCAACGTCTGGTCGCTCTTCACGATCAACTTTCACGTTGACGAAAAGGTCGTTCATTACTGCGGCGGTTGGTTCGTGCTCAAAACTTTCGTGAGCCATGACATGACACCAGTGGCATGCGGAGTATCCAACAGAGAGAAGGATTGGTTTTCCGGTTCGTTGCGCTTCTGCAAAAGCGTCTTCGCCCCATTGAAACCAATGAACAGGGTTGTCTTTGTGTTGACGTAGGTACGGTGACGACGCAGTGGAAAGACGATTAGTCACGGGCCTTATGCACCCATTGCGTGGTAGCCACCATCGACATGAATTACTTCACCAGTTGTGGCCGGGAACCAATCAGAAAGCATGGCCACTACGGTGCGTGCAACGGGAGTGAAGTCTGTGACGTCCCATCCAAGTGGGGCACGATCGTCCCACACGTCTTCAAACTTTTTGAATCCGGGAATTGATTTAGCAGCCATTGTCTTGATCGGGCCAGCGGCAACGAGATTGCTTCGAATGCCGCGCGGTCCCAATTCTTTTGCGAGATACCGACTGGTGGATTCAAGTGCAGCCTTTGCGACGCCCATCCAGTTGTATGCAGGCCATGCAACGGTGTTGTCGAAATCAAGTCCCACAATCGTGGAGCCACGTTCCATCAAGGGAAGAAATGCGTCAATCAGGGTCTTCATTGAATATGCAGAGATCTGCATCGCCACGGCCACGTCACTCCACTGAGCGGCTAGGAAGTCATCGCCGAGACATGCTTCGGGGGCAAAACCTATGGAATGTAGGACACCGTCAACTCGTCCGAGTGAGGCGCGCACTTGTTCACGAACTGTCTCGACGTGTTCGGCGACTGTGACATCGAACTCATAAACATCAACAGGGGTGTCAAGCCGACGTGCGGTGCGTTGGGTGAGTGACAACGCCCGACCTGCGCCGGTGAGCACTATCTGGGCGCCTTCTCGCTGCGCAAGTTGGGCAACCCCAAAAGCGAGAGACGCGTCGGTGAGAACGCCGGTAATCACAATTTTCTTGCCGTCAAGTAAACCCATTCATATGACCGTAGTTCGGTGGGGGTCCGTGTGTAAGGCTCTACGGAATGCGTATTGGAATACTTGGTGGAACAGGCCCTGCAGGAAGCGCTCTTGGAGCTCGTTTGGCTTCAGTTGGCTTTGATGTTGTTTTGGGTTCACGGTCAAAAGAACGGGCAATGGAAGTT
The DNA here is from genome assembly GCA_026393575.1 of Actinomycetota bacterium. Lineage (GTDB taxonomy): Bacteria > Actinomycetota > Acidimicrobiia > Acidimicrobiales > Ilumatobacteraceae > UBA2093. The sequence continues at coordinate 5,616 of JAPKZX010000034.1, read as the reverse complement.
GCCGCAGCAGTGAAAGCCAAATGGCCAGCGTTGGCGCTTGGCATCACTGGCGGCGACAACGACGATGCCTCTGCATGCGATGTCATTGTGCTTGCCACTCCATGGGACTCAGCAGCGACAACTGCGGTTGATCACCTTGCTTTGTTGCGCGGGAAAGTTGTCATCAGCATGGCGAACGCTCTCGTGCGAGTGGGTCACGAGTTCCAACCGCTTCTTCCTCCGCGAGGCAGTGTTGCGGCCCATGTTCAGGCAGCAGTGCCAGAGTGTCGAGTCGTTGCAGCCTTTCACCATCTTCCTGCCACGGAACTTGGTCACCTTGGCGACCCCATTGATTCAGATGTTCTGATTTGTTCTGATTACGCAGAGGCAAAGAAAATTGCAATGGACATCACGGCTCATATTCCTGGTTGTCGTCCTCTTGATGCGGGTGAACTTTCTAATGCAACCGCAATCGAGGCCTTCACTGCAGTGTTGTTGCAACTCAATGTGCGCTACAAGACACGAGTAGCTCCAAAACTGAATGGCATCAAGAAGGATCCGCGAGCAGGGGCGTAGTCGAAATGACAATGCACTTATACGACACGGCAAAGCGAGAGGTAGTTCCGTTTACGCCGGGTCATGTGGTGTTGATGTACACCTGCGGTATCACGCCGTACGATGCAACTCACCTCGGCCACGCATCAACGTTTTTGGTGTACGACATCTTGCAACGTCGCCTCATTGACAAGGGCCACGAAGTACGTTGCGTTCGAAACGTCACCGATGTTGATGATCCATTGTTTGCAAAAGCTCGGGAACTCGGCGTTCATTATCTGGATCTAGCAGCAGGCGAGGAAGCACGTTTCAACAGAGACATGGTCGCCCTCGATGTATTGCCCGTGTACAGCACGCCGCGTGCCTCGTCGGCTATCTCTGACATTCGCGGTTTCATCGGAATGGTTCTCGATCGTGGCTTTGCATACACGGCCGGTGGTTCGGTGTATTTCGATGTTTCAAAATTTCCCACCTTCGGTGAAGTGTCGCATTACTCGCACGAACAAATGATTGAGTTCGCTCGGCAACGTGGCGGCAATGTCGACGATCCTCACAAACGCAATCCGTTGGACTTTGTGTTGTGGCATCCATCTGCCGAGGACGAGCCATCATGGGATGCAACGTGGGGACCTGGACGCCCCGGGTGGCATATCGAGTGTTCCGCGCTTGCTCTCAGAGAATTGGGAACAACGATCGATTTGCATGGTGGTGGAAGCGACTTGATTTTTCCTCATCATGAATGCGAACGGGCTCAGTCAGAGGCCGCGACAGGAGAGCAGTTCGTTCGACACTGGATGCATGTTGCCATGGTCTTTAAAGACGGCGAAAAGATGTCGAAGAGTCTCGGCAACCTTGTCTTTGTGGATCAACTACGCACTCAATGGGATCCGCGTTCCATCCGTCTGGCAGTCATCGAGCATCACTATCGCACTGAGTGGGAGTGGGATGAAGAGTTGATGCCTCGCAATCATGAACGGTTGAATCGCTGGAAGGCATCAATCGGTGGAGCCGCATCCGAAGTGCTAGCGACTGTGCGCACGTGTCTCGACAATGACCTGGACACCCCAAGTGCACTTCAGGCAATAGACAAAGCAGCAGCCACTGGTGCTGATGTTTCTGTGGCTGCAGCTCTTCTGGGTGTTGATCTCACGGCGACTATCGGCCCCAGGTAACTCTCTCGGGGTGACCCGTTTACTGCGTGAGAAATCACGACTAGTGTGATTGCGAAATGACACAGCAGGACTCTTCCCAGCCCCGCGATGTTGCTGTGGCTATGCCGTCTGGCAACAAGGCCCAAGAGCGTTTGCGAAAGATACTGACTCCTGTGAGTCACAAGTTGTGGAACATCACACTTGAAGGCTTTGAGAATTTGCCCACCAGTGGTCCAGCAATCCTGTGCCCAAATCACATCAGTTTTTTTGACTCTGTATTCACCATGATGTTTGCTGGCCGTCAAATAAGTTTCGTTGGTAAAGCTGAGTACATGGATTCATGGAAAACAAAACATCTTTTCCCTGCACTTGGAATGATTCCTATTGATCGTGCTGGCGGTTCGAAGAGTGAAGGTGCTCTGCTTGCTGCTGAAGCAGTTTTGCAACGCGGTGAATTGTTCGGTATTTATCCGGAGGGGACACGCAGTAGAGACGGAATGTTGTACAAAGGCCACACAGGTGCGGCACGACTTGCGTTGAAAGTGGGTTGCCCCATTTTTCCGGTCGGCATTATTGGTACTCGAGACATTCAGCCACCCGATACGTTCATGCCAAAGTTTGGACGCGAATGCATCATCAAGGTGGGAAGACCAATCGACGTATCGCGTTACATGGACCGCAAAGATGACCATATGGTGCTGCGCGAGATAACAGATGAACTCATGTATGAGATTCGTGAACTCACCGGCCAGGAATATCGAAATACGTACGCAACAAAGAAGGCTGAGAGCATTCCTTCAGAGACTGCACTGGTTGAATCATCTAAATAGCACCTCTACCGAGCCTACAAACTCCGTAGAATAGGGGTCTCATGTCAGAGATTTCAGTCCTTCTTCCCGATGGGTCATCGCGCTCCGTGGCCAGTGGCGCCACAGTTGCTGACCTTGCAGCGTCTATTGGCTCACGCCTTGCCAAGGCAGCTATTGCCGGCACCATCAATGGCGCCGAGGTTGACCTCTCTGTTGGACTGTCGAATGGAGACGCGGTGTCAGTGATTACCGCAGATTCCGATGCTGGCCGTCACGTGCTTCGTCACTCCACAGCGCATGTATTGGCCCAAGCCGTGCTCCAAATGTTCCCTGGTGCACATTTCACAATTGGCCCAGCCATTGAAGACGGTTTCTATTACGACTTCGCATTGCCGAACAATCAAACATTCTCAGATGACGACTTGGCTGCAATCGAGATTCGTATGCGCGAGATCATGAAATCTAATCAACCGTTCACACGGTCCGAGGTTTCAGCAGAAGAAGCACTAGCAATTTTCTCTACGCAGCCGTACAAGTGTGAAATCATCGAGCGCGTTACTTCAGGTGCTGCCGACGGTAGTGATGCAGCCGAAGTCGGCGATGGCGGCTCAGTCAGTCTGTATCGCAACTCTGACGAGTTTGTCGATCTATGTCGTGGTCCGCATGTTCCGACTACTAACCGACTTGGCCATTTCAGCCTCATGAAGGTTGCTGGGGCGTACTGGCGAGGAAATGAAAAGGGTCCGATGTTGCAGCGCATCTACGGAACTGCGTGGGAATCTGACACTGCTCTCAAAGAACATCTTCACCGTCTTGAAGAAGCAACAAAACGAGATCACCGTCGACTGGCCAATGAGTTAGACCTTCTGTCGTTCCCTTCTGAACTAGGTGGCGGTCTTGCTGTGTGGCATCCAAAGGGTGCGATCATTCGCAAACTGATGGAGGACTACAGCCGTCAACGACATCAAGATGGTGATTACCAGTTTGTGTATACACCGCATCTCGCAAACGCCAATCTGTTTGCAAAGTCCGGTCATTTAGATTTCTATGCCGACGGTATGTATCCACCAATGGAGATGGATAACGGTACGTACTACATGAAGCCGATGAACTGTCCGATGCACTGTCTCATTTTTGATAGTCGCCAACGCAGTTACAGAGAGTTGCCACTTCGTCTATTCGAACTAGGCAATGTGTATCGCTATGAGCGCGCAGGAACACTGCATGGTCTTTTGCGTATCCGAGGATTCACACAAGACGACAGCCATATTTACTGCACAGAAGAACAGATGGCTGATGAGATCTCCTCATTGCTTGACTTCATCATGTCGGTATTGCGTCGTTTTGGATTCAATGATTTCGAATTCAATTTGTCAACGCGCGACCCCGAAAAATCAGTGGGTTCAGACGAAATCTGGGGCAAGGCAACGGAAGCACTTCGTGAGGCGCTCGATCGCCACGGTGTTGAGTACAAAATCAAAGAGGGCGACGCTGCGTTCTACGGACCAAAGATTGATATCGATGTTCGCGATGCCATCGGACGCAAGTGGCAGCTAAGCACAATCCAATGTGACTTCAACTTGCCCGAACGCTTTGAACTTGAATATGTCGGCAGTGATGGCGCCCGTCACCGCCCAATCATGTTGCATCGCGCATTATTCGGTTCCATCGAACGCTTCTTTGGGGTGTTGATTGAGCACTATGCCGGTGCTTTCCCAACATGGCTTTCCCCTGAACAAGTGCGCGTACTTCCGGTCGCGTTGGCTCATGACGAATATGCGCAGGCAGTGGTGAAGCAACTGAAGAAGGCTGGTTTCCGCGTAGAGATAGATCATGCTGATGAACAACTAGGCAAAAGAATTCGTAATGCCAAAACCAGCAAAGTGCCATACGTGTTAGTAGTGGGCGATGACGATGTCGCGCATCAATCAGTAGGCGTTAACCCGCGTGGTGGAGAAGTGGAGCGTGATGTCTCCGTGTCGGACTTCATTGCTCGCCTTGGTGCAGAAGTGGCAGAAGGACAATTGGGCGACCTAGATGTCTCTTGAACAACTGTGGAATGGGTGGAGGGCTGAATACATCGGTACCGCTAATTCGAATTCGACAAATTCTGCTCAGTCAGTCTTTACATCTATTTTGAACTCGGGATTGTCCGATGAAGAAGCCTTCATTGTTCATCGTTCGAGTCTTTCATTTGCGATCTTGAATGCGTATCCATACGCATCAGGGCATGTTCTTGTTTTGCCCTACCGCGAAGTGCCAAATCTTGAAGATCTCTCGACCGAAGAGTCAATCGACTTGTGGTCCACCGTTACTAGCGCCACGGTTGCTCTTAAAGTCGCGTATAGCCCAGACGCCTTGAATGTTGGCATTAACTTGGGACAAGCTGCTGGTGGCAGTATTGCTCAACACCTACATGTTCATGTTGTTCCCCGGTGGAATGGAGATTCAAACTTCATGACATCTGTAGCTAACACGAGAACTATCCCTGAACCCCTCCCACTGACCGCATCAAAAATTCGTGATGCATGGCCGAAAGAAAAATCATGACCGAAGAAATCCACGATCAATTACCCGATGATCTGAATGCTGTAGATCACATTGGTGCATACGATTTCCCCGACAACAGCCGCCGTCGTATCCCCGGTGTGATTTATTCTGCGCTTGCTTTACTGTGCGTGGTTGTGTGGTTGGTGGCAGACAATCAAGACTCTGCACTCATCAACAAAGGCATTTTGTTTGCCGCCGTCCTGCTTGCAGTCATGTCCATCATCAGCATTACCAGCGGCTGGCGCATGACCATCAATGAATCAGAAGCTCTGGTGGAAGCAACGAAGTCGGTGGGTTTTGCGGTAGGTCACGCATCTGCGCAGCAAGTCTGGCGGGGTATTCGTAGTCGCCCCACGTGGCGCATATTTTGCTACAGCGTTGAAGAACCGCCATTGCGCCGTGGGCTTGTGCTTGTGGATGCTGTCAACGGACGGGTTATTGAATGCCTGATTGAAGACAACCCAGAAGTGCAAGAGCCCACTTCTACCGACGTTCGGGACTAGCGTTCTCACAATGTTTGACGGTCGCTTTCGTGCACCAATCGAGAAGGCTGTTCGCCCAGTAGGTCAGTT
>JAPKZX010000035.1 GCA_026393575.1 Actinomycetota bacterium | reverse complement strand
CCCCTCGGTCGAGGAGGTCAACAAAGAATTCGCTGACACAGTCAGTGTTGTTGGTGTTGCATGGGCGGGCGACAACGCGTCGTACCAATCTTTTGCCGATCGTCACGGACTGACATTTGTCAACCTCGACGACACCAGTGGTGATGTTTATGCAAAATACAAAGTTCCATATCAACCAGCGTGGATGTTTATAGCCACAGATGGCACTGTGACACCTCGCATTGGGTCGCTTGGTCTATCGGCCGTCTCTGAGTTAATTCAGGGTATGAAGTAACTGCTGTTACAACTGCAAGCTCTTGATTTCAAGGAACTCCTCGAAACCGTATTCTCCAAGTTCACGGCCTACGCCTGATTGCTTGTAACCACCAAAAGGTGCATTTGGGTTGAAGGCGCCACCGTTGACGGTGACTTGTCCGGTGCGAATGCGCTTAGCAATTGCAATTCCCGTTTCCTTGTCGGCAGCAAACACGGCGCCTGCGAGTCCGTACGGAGAGTCATTTGCAATCTCGACTGCATTGTCAATGCCGTCATAAGGAATGAGCACCAATACAGGGCCAAAGATTTCTTCCTGAGCAATCGTCATTTTGTTGTTGACTTCAGAGAACACGGTTGGCTTTACGTAGTAGCCCTTTTCGAGGCCTTCAGGTGCGCCGAGGCCACCCGCAATGAGCTTTGCTCCCTCTTCAATGCCCTTATTGATGTAACCGAGCACGCGGTCACGCTGTGCTGCTGAGGCAAGAGGTCCAACGTTGGTGCCCTCAGCAAACGGGTCTCCAACTTTGATGCCAGTAGCAACTGCGGCTGCAAGACCTTCTGCTTCGGCAAGACGTGCACGTGGCACCAGCATGCGACTGAGTAGAGAACATGTTTGACCACTGTTCAGGAAAGCCTGGCCAGTGCCACCCATGATTGCTTTTGCAAAGGTTGCTTCGTCAAGGTCTTCACCAATGATGTTTGCGCTCTTTCCACCAAGTTCAAGCGCAACTTTCTTTACAGTCTCTGAACCAGTTTGCATGACGAGCTTTCCGGCGCGAGTTGATCCTGTGAATGAGATCATGTCGATGTCGGGGCTAGCTGAAATTGCTTCTCCGACAACTGGGCCAGTTCCTGTGACCAAGTTGAACACGCCAGCAGGAAGGCCAGCTTCATGAATGATTTCAGCAAGCATGAATGCATCGATTGGTGCAACTTCACTTGGCTTCAATACAACGGTGCAACCTGCGGCCATGGCGAATGCAACCTTGGCTGCGATTTGGTGCAATGGGTAGTTCCACGGTGTGATGCATCCAACGACACCGATTGGTTCACGAACGATCAGTGAACTTCCGACTTCTTTTTCAAATTCAAATGACTCTGCAAGCGCAGCTGCCTGCTTGAACGAGTTGATAGGGAGTCCCACTTGAATCATGTTGGATAATTGCTTTGCCATTCCGGTTTCACGGGAGATGGCAGATGAGATTTCGTCCATGCGTGCGACTAGAGCATCACCGATCGCATTCAGGTATCTTGCACGGTCAGCCTTTGGCAAGTTGCTCCATGAAAGAAAGGCGGCCTTGGCTGCAGCGGCTGCCTGTGTTACGTCTGACGCAGTTCCCTCAGGAATGGTGGCCATGATTTCTTCGTTGGTCGAGTCAAAGACAGAGATGGTCTTCTTGCCGTCGGAAGCCACCCATTGGCCATTGATGTAGATCTTGTCGTATGCGTTCATGTGGACTCTCCTAGGTATGAGCGATGTGCATCGCTTTAGTCAGGCTAGGCGAGAAGTTCGTGTGCTGTCACCTTGTGGAAAAGTGCACGCGTCTTAAGCGAGAACGAATCCTTCGTATCCGTTCGCTACGACCTCATTGCACTTGTCGACATACGTGGGAAACCCGATAAGTGGCATGAAAACTCGTGGTTTACCCGGAACGTTTGCTCCTAGATACCAGCTGTTGCATGAGGGATACAGAGTCATATCCGCAACTGCGTTAACGAAAGCGACCCATTCGTCTTGATTCTTCTCGGTGGTCTCAATCGTGGCTTTTCCAGACGAAACGATGTGGGAGATGCAATCGGTGATCCATTCCACATGTTGCTCGATTGACATGATCATGTTCGTGAGCACTGACGGGCTTCCTGGACCAGACACCATAAACATGTTGGGGAAACCAGCAGTGTTTAGACCTAAGTATGTAACCGGCCCTGCTTCCCAGGCATCAGAAAGTGTCTTGTTCTGGCGACCACGAATATCAATCTTTAGGAGGGACCCTGTCATTGCATCAAAGCCTGTGGCGTACACAAGAACATCTACTTCGTGTTCCACATTTCCTGCAACCACGCCGCCAGATGTGATGCGTTCAATAGGGGAGCTGGCAACATCAACAAGTGTCACGTTGTCTCGATTGAAAGTTTCGAAGTAGCCACTGTCGAGACACAGCCGCTTGCAGCCAATGACTTGTTGAGGGACAAGTTTCTCGGCTGTCGCAGGATCTTTCACAATGGAGAAGATTTTCTCTCTCACAAACTGGGCAACGGTTTCGTTCGCCTCTGGAGTGAGAAGGAAATCGTTGTATGCCGACAGGAATGCGAATCCACCTTGTTCCCAGCGACGTTCAAACTCTGCTCGACGTTCTTCTTCAGTCACCGAGAGAGCAGAAATGTCGTAGCGAAGAATGTTGGAGCCAAAGGCACCAGTTTGTTGGCGATTCGCATCACGAAATTGCTTGTAGTTGTTCTTGACGTCTTTGACATACGAATGGTCAATGGTGTCATTGCGAGCAGGAATTGAATACGAGGCTGTGCGTTGGAAAACTGTGAGGTGCTTGGCTTGCGCCGCAATGATCGGAATGCTCTGAATTGCAGAAGAGCCCGTACCGATAAGGCCGACAGTTTTTCCGGTGAAGTCAACACCTTCATGTGGCCATTGACCTGTGTGGTACACGTCGCCAGTAAATGATGTGGCACCCGCAAATTGAGGAGTGTTTGCAGAAGAAAGACAACCAGTGGCAAACACCACGAACTTCGAAGTAACAATGTCACCCTTGTCGGTGGTCGTTACCCATTGATTATTGGACTCATTGAAGTGTGAGGAAACAACGCGAGTCGAAAACTGAATGTCGGAACGAAGATTGAATCTGTCGGCTACATGCTGTGCGTATTCAAGAATCTCGGGCTGGGGCGCATAACGCTCTTTCCATTCCCACTCTTGTTGCAGATCGTCATCAAAACTGTATGAGTATTCGACACTCTCGATGTCACAACGCGCACCGGGGTAGCGGTTCCAGTACCACGTGCCTCCAACATCGTCGCCCGCTTCAAAAACTTGAATAGAGAGACCCATTTGTCTGGCACGGTGAATTGTGTACATGCCAGCAAAGCCGGCTCCTACAACTGTGATGTCAACGAAACGTTCCACAATGCCCCCATCTGGTGTCCGATTACACGAACCTTAGTGGGAGTGATTGGTGAGTGGTCTAGTGGATGAGACCAGACCACTCAGATCAATCAGTAACTGCGCGCTGGGCGCTTGTTGCCACCTGAAGATGAGCCACCGCGTGGGCCACTTGGGCGTCCACCGCGAGAGTCGGGACGACCGCCGCCGCGTGAATCGCTGCGAGGGCCTCCACGGAAGTCGGAGCGGGGCGCACGTGAGTCATCACGAGAATCGGTGCGAGGGCCACGGGGGCGATCGGTACGTGAGCCACGGTCTTCACGAGGTCCACGGTCACGGAAATCACGGTCACCACGAGGGGCACGGTCGTCGCGTGGGCGATCGTCACGAGGTCCACGATCATCGCGAGAACCACGGTCTTCACGGGGAGCGCGGTCACGGAAATCACGGTCACCACGAGGGGCACGGTCTTCACGTGGGCGATCATCACGAGAGCCACGGTCTTCACGAGGTCCACGATCATCGCGTGAGCCACGACCGCCACCATAAGACTTGCCACCACTGCGACCGCCGCCATACGAGCGACCACCGCTGTTACGGCCACCGCCGCCATTACGGCCACCGCCGCCACCACGACGCTCTTCGATCGAAGGCATTTCACGGAATTCACGTACTCCAGGTGCGATCTCTTCAAGAATCGCGTCACCCTTTGCAACTGTCTTTGAGATTGGGTCGATGCCTGCATCTTTTGCAAGACGCTTCACATGACGACGCATGTTCTCAGTAACCATTGTGATGACTGTGCCTTCAGCACCGGCACGAGCGGTACGGCCCGAACGGTGAAGGAAAGCTTTGTGCTCTTCTGGTGGATCAGCGTGGATAACCAACGCAATGTCGTCAACGTGAATACCGCGTGCTGCGATGTCTGTTGCGACAAGAGTGTCTGCTTTGCCACTTGAGAATGCGGCAAGGTTGCGAGCACGAACATTTTGTGACAAGTCACCGTGCAATTCAACGCTAGGAACTCCAGCTTTGATGAGTGCTTCGGTGAGTTTGCGTGCGCCATGCTTGGTGCGAGTAAACACAAGTGAACGACCAGGTGCTGCACACAAATCTTGCAATACATCGAAGCGACTTGCTTGCGAGACGTTGAAGAAATAGTGAGTCATCTGAGCTTCGTCTTCAGAATTTGTCTCAACTTCGTGAGTAACTGGGTTGTTCAAGAACTTGCGAACAAGCTTGTCGATTCCGCGGTCAAGAGTTGCAGAGAACAACAAGCGCTGTCCTTCTTTTGGAGTCTTTGACAAAATGTGTGTGACGTGCTCGAGGAATCCAAGCTCAGCCATGTGGTCAGCTTCGTCAAGAACAGTGATTTCGATTGCGTCAAGATCAACGTGTCCAGATTCCATGAGGTCGATGAATCGACCTGGGCATGCAACAACGATGTCAACACCATTGCGCATTGCTTCGATCTGCTTCGGATACCCAACGCCGCCATAAACGGTGGTGGTGCGCATGCCGAGACGCTTAGCGAGTGGCGACAAAACATCGCACACCTGGTTTGCAAGTTCACGAGTAGGAACAAGAATCAGTGCACGTGGCGCAAAACGCTCACGTTGTTTTCCACTGGCTTCAAGACGAGCAAGAAGCGGCAAGGTGAAAGCAAGTGTCTTGCCTGAACCGGTGCGTCCGCGCCCGAGTGTGTCGCGGCCAGCCAATGCGTCAGCAATGGTGGCTTGTTGGATGGGGAATGGTTCGATGAGACCTTGTGAGGTCAGTTCATCAACCAGGGGCGTGGGCAGACCAAGGTCGGCAAAAGAAGGACGGGGGTCCATGGGGGTATCTCCCTTGTAAGGGCCATAGATACCGGTGTGTACCCATGGACGCACTCGAAGTGCTTGAGCACTCGTGCAACTCGGTTGCCATCTTCACCCTCGAGTATGACAGCAGCACCACTATGGGTGACGGCATCTGGTGAAACTTTGCCCTTGAAGGAACACACTGCGAGAGAAACACGGGCATCGCGGCGCACTCTCTTTACTTTGAAAGCGCCAGGATCGGTGGTGAATGCGTAGCCACCTTCAAAAGGAACAACCCACACTGGTAGCGAAACGGTGGTGCCGTCTTTCTTGTAAGAAGTGAACGACACGTACTTTGCGTTGTCTAAGTCTGCTGACATTTTGCTCTCGCTTTGCATTGGAGACAATCTGAATCAATTGGTCGGGGAGGGGAGACTTGAACTCCCGGCCTCCTGGTCCCAAACCAGGCGCGCTACCAACTGCGCCACACCCCGTGGTGTGTAGTGAATGCTATCGGCGACTTAGTCGGCACGCTTCGCTTCGCGAGCAAGTCGCTTGGCGGTACGTCCGATTGGCGTGAGATGACGATGGTCGAGGTCGCCAATCTCTGCTCCGTTGGTGAATAGCACGCGATAACGCAGCCAGTTGAAGCCGTTGGACAAGATGACTTTTCCTTCGGTCCCTGCTGGAGCTCCGTCGAGGTCAACGCTGGTGGCAACTTTGTCGCCATTTCTCAGATTGATCTGACCCTTATGGGGATTGGCGAGAGCGTGTGGCTTCCAAAGCGTCATGTCACCATTATTGCTGGAAACCACCCTCTGGAAGCGAACCCATCACCTTTTTCTTGTGGGGGTAACAGGGGGAGGAGCGCCGATACACTTCGCACCCTGTGAAAAGCACTCTCGAAGCCCTAGAGGGCAACAAAGTCAAGCTGTCCATCGAA
>JAPKZX010000125.1 GCA_026393575.1 Actinomycetota bacterium | reverse complement strand
CTTGTCCACAAAGTAACCGCGCGTAACCCGGGCGTGTCCAGTAGCCATGCATCACCGGGCAGTGCAATCAATTCCGCAGCAACTGTGGTGTGACGTCCGCGTTGATCATCTTCGCGTACTTCAGCTGTGCGTTGTATCTCGTAGCCAACCAGTGCGTTAACCAAAGTTGACTTACCAACTCCACTTGCACCGATAAACACAATCGTGGTGTGTGGTCGTGCATACGCGCGAATTTTCTCTAGGCCTTCACCCGTTACTGAACTCACTAATGCAATGTCTACGTCAAAAGTTATTTCTGCAAATACTGCTCGAGCAGCTTCTGCTGCTTCGGGGCTAATGGTGTCAGTTTTTGTTAAAACAAGAACCGGTGTTGCTCCGCTATCAAACGCCAGCACCAACTCACGTTCCAGTCGTCGCTGGTTCGGCGGAGAGTTAACAGAATGAACCAAAAACACTGTGTCAATGTTTGACGCAACTATTTGGCGCATGCCCCGTGCGCCCTCAAATGAGTTGCGACGTGTTAAGGCACTGCGACGAGGATGCACCATATCTATACGTTCAAAATCAGGCGAGACTGACACCATGTCGCCAACGGCGACTTCAACGCCAATGTTGCGCACGCGGACGCTTTCGCCAGTACCCAATAACACCGTGCTCCACCCGCGATCTAGGCGGGTAATACGCCCAGACAACACCTGACCTTCAGGCGCATCTGGCGGTGTGACATGTGTTTCCATCTACCGAAACGGTACCGCCATGTAGCCATCGCAGTGGTCCGTTTCGTAACCTAGAAATACCCCCTTTCGAATTGGACCCCCATGCTCTCGTCACTTGCTCGTTTCTGTGTGCGCCACAAGCGCATTGTTGTTTTTGCAATTTGGATCCCAATGGCCATTGCCATGGTTTTCGCTAGTTCATCAATTGGTACAGACTTCAACACAGAAATGGCTATGCCGTCGAGCGAGTCCCGCCAGGCTGAGAGTGTTCTCGCTCGCGCTAATCCGAATCAAGGTGGAGAATCTTCTCAGTTGGTTTTTCGAACAACGTCTTCTATTGATGATCCGCAAGTAAAGAAGACTATTTCTGATGCAATAGCTGCGGTAGATGCAATCAGCGATGTTGATATAACTTCACCATTTGATTTACAAAATCAGATCAGCAAAGACAGAAAGACTGCATTCTCTGAGGTCAACGTTCCCCGTAGGAATCTCGAAGACTACAAAAGGCTTGGCGATGAAATAAAGGATGCGACTGCACCAGCACGCGCTGCCGGTATAGAAATTGGTTACGGTGGCGCAATCTTTCAAGAGGTACAGCTACCCGAATCTGAAGCACTAGGTGTGCTAGCTGCGATTTTGATTTTGGTTCTAGCTTTCGGATCAGTCATCGCAATGGGACTACCTATCAGCGTTGCGCTGATAGGTCTCATCATTGCATCAAGCATTGTTGGGATAATCAGTCACTTTGTCTCGATGCCTGATGCAGTGACTTCGATGGTCGGAATGATTGGCTTGGGAGTCGGCATTGACTACGCACTGTTTATTGTGACGCGTTTTCGTGAAGGGCTCCACGACGGATTGTCAGTGGAAGAAGCAGTCGTCGAATCTATTGATACCTCAGGTCGAGCCGTGGTCTTTGCTGGCATTACTGTCATCGTCGCTGCCCTAGGACTTCTCACTATCGGACTTTCATTTGTCACCGGATTAGCAATCGGAATGGCGACCGCAGTAGCGGTCATGATTATTGCCTCCATCACATTGCTTCCTGCGCTTCTCGCCATGGTTGGTGAACGCATTGATACAACCTCTCGAGCAGCAGTCATCTCTTTAATCGCTTTTGTAGTCAGTGGTTTTATTGCTGTTTTCACTAGGAATTTGGTTGTCTTGTCTATCGGTATTGGCCTTGCAGTTGCCAGTCAACTCACGCGTTTCATTGTTCCCGCATTGCGTGTTGCGATTCCTCATCGCGCTCAAAATGATCATCAGAACACAATCTGGTGGCGTTGGAGTCGAGTCGTGCAACATAAACCATGGATTTCGTTTGTTGCTTCGTCAATCTTTCTCATTCTTCTCGCCGTCCCGATGTTGTCCATTCGCTTGGGTTTCGGAGATGCAGGTAACTCTCCCAAGACTGCTGATGTTCGCAAAGCGTACGACATGTTGTCCGAAGGATTCGGACCTGGCTTCAATGGTCCGCTGTACA
>JAPKZX010000065.1 GCA_026393575.1 Actinomycetota bacterium | reverse complement strand
ATTGTTATGCGAGCCTGAGATGAAGCCACCTTTGCTACAGACTCACTATGTTGCTGTTCTCGAAGTATGTGGGCGGCGTGGTCGAGTGCGGCGGGAATGAAGTACCCATCGACAATGCTGGAACGCAGTAGTTGAATAATGAGTGTCTGATGCTCGACCGGTTCGGACGTGAAGACCGGTGAGCAATAGTGCGGATGTAATTGCGCAAGTGCGTCTTGAGCCAGTACACCGCTACGAGTAGCTCGCGACAAGGCTTCACATAATGCAATGTCGTCGATTGCAACGGTGGCGGCAGATGGCAACCGTGGTGGTGGTAGATGTAGATGCACGTCACAAGTGTTGAATCGTTTCGTGGTGCACTTACGGTCGAAGAATAGAAATGACCGTGGTGCGAGAAATTGCACACATGCGAGAGTCATTGAGGCGGTACATAGCGCTACAAACATTTATGCCACCTTGTACAGATGTTCTGCAGCACCTTGTGGTTGCAGCTGAATAATGTCGCAGATGCGCCGACGATGAGACGAAGTGCGTTCAACGTGAATAACAGCGTCAATGGCACTATGAATGATTTGGAGAGATTGACGAGAAGACCATTGTGGCGAATCTCGGAGAACCAACGCCGATAAACGCGAAATGGTCTCAGTGGCAGATGATGAATGCACTGTGGACCAGCAACCACGGTGTCCGGAGGACAAAGCCAACAGCATGTCAATCACTTCTGCACCACGGACTTCACCCACGATTAGCCGGTCTGGTCGTAACCGCAATGACGTGCGTACCAGTGATTGCATACTGATTTCACCAGTGCCTTCTTGATTGGGCTGGCGCGTTTGTAGGGCCACTACATGCGAGTGGGCAAAGCGCAACTCGCTGGTGTCTTCGACACACACGATGCGCTCGTGTGGAGAAAAGAACTGTGACGCTGAAGAAAGTAGTGATGTCTTACCGGACGATGTTGCGCCACTAATCACGATGTTTGCACGAGTTGTAATTAGTTGCTTAACAATGTCTGTGGCAGCCGCAGGACCAAAGGATGCAAGGGGCAAGATGCGTTTGCTGAATTTGCGAATGCTGATGGTTGGACCATCAGCCGAAATAGGCGGAATGACCACGCATGCACGAGAACCATCGGACATGCGTGCATCCAGAATCGGTGACATGAGATCGATACGACGGCCTGATGAGCGAGCGATTTGTTCAACACAATGTTGGGTCTGTTTCGAATTGATCGAAGCAACCATCTGAAGACCGTCGATGTCTTCAACCCACACCTCGCCCTCGTTGATGACCATGATTTCGTTGATCTCTGGATTATCTAGGTATGTCTGAAGCGGACCCAGATCAACTGAGACCAACATCAGTTGGTGAAGTATGGGCCAAAGAGAACTTCTGCTCGGCTGACAAGAAGCCCTGCGTCGACTGCGCGGCTAATGGCAGAGTCGTATGGGATTTGTGCGGCGATGGGAGCGTGCAGCACATGACTGACGTCGTTGACTGTGAGCGCACGCCCTTCTTCTTTGATGACAATGATGTTGTGTGGGTGAAAATGTTGCGTAGCGCGGCGCAAAGTGAGATAACACGGTTTCACCACCATGGTGACTTCACCAATGACTGCAACGAGTTCGTCGGGGAGGTAGCCAGTTCCTGCGTCAATGATCACGTTGAATGAAGATTCAGAGATGATGGCAGCCAACTCTTTCCATCGTGGTTCGCCGTCGACAAAGCGAGAGCCCCTTTGAACCACCATCAAGTTTTCGGTGACCGTAGTGCCAAGCATCAGAAGAGCTTGTGCATCTGCGGTGTTGCGCTCAGCCAACCAGTCATTGATGCCCGGGCCTGTTGATTCGGGTAAACCCAACACGGCGGGTACATCACCACATAGATCGATGAGTAGTGTCTTGCCGTTTCGTTGTGCCGACAGAACTGAAAATGCTGCTGCAGTCACTGTTGTGCAGTTGCCACCTTTTGATGACATAAAGATTGTTGACATTGAACCTCCCTTGGTTATGGGAGTCAATGTGTACGGAGTAATGAACTGGGTGGAATCAGATAGTGACGACGTTGTGCATCTGTTCGTTCTGCACAAACAATGCA
Source organism: Actinomycetota bacterium (assembly GCA_026393575.1). Taxonomy (GTDB): domain Bacteria; phylum Actinomycetota; class Acidimicrobiia; order Acidimicrobiales; family Ilumatobacteraceae; genus UBA2093. Next base: position 9,471 of record JAPKZX010000065.1, on the reverse strand, counting down.
AAGTTACGAACAAAAAGTTCTTCAGCGCGCAGGCCAGACTTCACAGAGGCGCCGGAACTGTGAGGAGTGATCAGGACATTCTTCATTGACCACAAGGGGGAATCCTCGGGTAGTGGTTCTGTTGCAAACACATCGAGCGCAGCGCCAGCAAGATGTTGTGAGTTGAGTGCATTGATGAGTGCGGCCTCATCGACCAATTCACCACGACCGACATTGATGAAGTGGGCACCCGGCTTCATGCGAGCAAATTGTTGCTGGTCGAAAAGATTTTGGGTATCAGGCGTTAGGGGAAGGGCAAGTGCGACCCAATCTGCACGTCCTAGAACCTCGGATAATTGATCGAATCCAAATGTGGGGCACGGTTCGTGGCCTGTTGGCGATCGGCGTATTCCCTCTACCTCCATGTTGAGCGCTACGCCGAGCCTGGCGATTTCTTCACCGATCGGCCCCATTCCGATTACTGCTAATCGTGCGCCGTCTAGCTCAGTGAATTCGTGGCGTTCCCACTCCTTGTTGTCCTGATGTTCGAACCACGCGCGCACGTTGCGGCTAAGAGCAAGCATGTACAAGATGGCGGTCTGTGCAATAGGAGACGCGGCTGCACCAGATGAATTAGTCAGCGTGACACCTTTCTTAATGAGGTCAATAAAGAAAGGGCTGTCCACGCCAGCAGAAAATGTGTGCATCCATTTCAGGTGAGTTGCTTTCAGAATTGAAATCACAAGACCACGTGGTCGGTCCGGCCATACGTCACTGGAGAAGAAGGCGATGTCGATAGTTGGTAGCAGGTCGTCGGCAACGGGTTCATCACCCACATAGATAATTGGCTGGGTGTTTGGTGCAATGGCCAAGATTTCGGTCGCGCGGCGTTCCCAGACGGTGTCACTAATCAGGAGAACTGGTGCAGCGGAAGATTTAGGCATGCATACAGACTATGGAACTTGGGGGCGGGGAAGTACCGTCTAGGTGTGGGCATTTTCCTCGGATTTCTAGCGGTGTTTTCATTCATTCCGGTCCACCTTGGTTCTGGTGACAGCGTGCAGGCGCGCGACACGGAATCTGTCATCACTTCTGTGACACCAGGATTACCCAGTGGAGTAGAGGTAGGAATCTTGGGCGGCGATGCCCTCTTTCACGTGCGGTCAATGAATCATGAAGTGATGATTCCTGGATATGAGAACGAGCCCTATTTAAAAATCACGAAAGACAACAAAGTATTCATCAATGATGGTTCCACGACGGCGTTCTTGAATGGCAGTCGATATGGAAATGTCGACCTCTCACAGTTTTCTAAGACAGATGATCCGCAGTGGCGTCTTATCGCAACAGATGGCAATGCAATGTGGCATGACCACCGTGTTCATTGGATGAGCCCAAAACCGCCGGCAGCAATTGATGCTGAAGGAACAGTGTTGGAGTGGAAAGTCCCGTTCACAGTAGATGGAACTGGCATTGAAGTTGCAGGAACGCTGTTCTTGCGAGAGAAAGCAGCCGTGTGGTGGTGGCTGAGTGGAGTGCTGATGTTGTGTTTGGCAATTCTGTTGTCGATTGCGCGACGCAGAGTGTTGTTTGGCGTGCTCTTGGCGATTTCGATTGCCGGTGTTGTTGCAGGCGCATTGCAATACTTTGGTTTGCCAATCGGAGCGCGAATAACGCCGTTACTGCTGATGTTTTCAGGCGGTGCAACCTTGCTGACTACAGCTGGTTTATGGGCTGGACGTAAACGTGATGCTCCACAGCACACCGCGTTGTCGTTACATGCTGGTGCAGGAACTGCCCTAGTAATTTGCGCTTGGCTTTGTGCAAGCCAAGTACGAGCAGCATATGTACCTGGCCTTGAGCCAATGTGGATTGCACGCATGTTGATACCAATGATGCTTGGTGTGGGAATTGTGGCCACCATAGATGGCGTTTCTCGCGTCGTGCGCGGAACGAACTGAGTTAGACCGAAAGAAGGTCGCGCGCACCAGTGTCTGATGACGGGTGACGCAGCTTGCTCATTGCACGTGCTTCGATTTGACGAATACGTTCGCGAGTGAGGTTGAAGTGTTCGCCTACTTCTTCAAGTGTGCGACCTTCGCTGCTTCCATCAAGACCAAAACGCAAGCGCAGAATTTCGCGTTCGCGTTCGTCGAGCGGTGCAAGCAGGCGCTGAATTTCTTCAGGCAGCAATGCAGTTGCAGCAGTTTCGAATGGTGATTCTGCTGAACGATCTTCTACAACGTCACCAAGTTCGGCATCGCCGTCTTCACGAAGTGGTTCAGACAATGAGAGTGGCTCTGCAGCAAAACGAAGTGCCTCTGTGACTTTGTCTTCTGGCATTTCAACTTCTTTTGAAAGTTCAGCCAGCGTGGCAGGACGACCGTATTTCAGCTCGAGACGTGAGCGAGCCTTTTGCAAACGAGCAAGTGTGTCGCCTGCGTGGACCGGGAGACGAATGGTGCGACCGGTGTTTGCGATACCGCGCGTGATGGCCTGACGGATCCACCATGTTGCATACGTAGAGAATTTGAAACCTTTGCGCCAGTCGAATTTTTCAACTGCGTGCATGAGTCCGAGGTTGCCTTCTTGGATGAGGTCGAGAAGGGGAAGACCAGATGCTTGGTACTTCTTTGCGATAGATACAACGAGACGAAGGTTTGACTGAACGAACGCGCGCTCTGCGACTTCACCATCGCGAATTGCTTTGCGAAGTTCGCGGCGCTTTGTAGCTGTCAGAGTTTTGGCTTTTGCCATTTCTTCGCCGGCTTCTTTGCCAGCTTCGATGGCTTTTGCAAGACGAACTTCGTCGTCTTTGGTGAGCAATGTGTACTGACCGATGTCTGTGAGGTAGAGCCTGACGAGGTCCTCTTCGTCGCGGTCGATACGATCCTTTGCCACTCTGCACCTCACCTAACGGGAATCTTCAGCCACTCGGATAGTGGTGAATAAAGGCAGGATACCGACACAGGAAGGGACCCCCACAGCCCGACCAAGAACATTTGGAATAGTTCTGGCAGAGTATGTGGAATGGCTGAAAACACGACCCAAAATGACGAATCTGGCGAGATTGAGTTGTCGATTGTGACGATGACCTTTGATGCGGCAGATATGGGGTCCCTTGTCGCTGTCTTGTCGAAATACATCGTTTTGACACGGATGGAACCGGGCTGTCGCAATGTGGACATGATTGTGTCTGATACGCGCCCAAATCGAATCTTGATTATTGAAAAATGGGATTCACCAGAAACGCAACGTACTCATTTCGATGGAAAAATCATGGTGGAAATGGCACAGTCATGCGGTGGCATTCTCACACAAGCGCCAGACATTGATATGTGGCAATCAATGAGTGCGCACGATCTGACGTAGCACTACGGAAGTTTGATTATTGCTTCGTGTTCAATTGAAGTAACAACGGTGTTGTCCACAATGAAGTGAAGATCGAGCACTACGCGTTCTCCACCTGTATTGAAGCGATCAACTATCGCCGATTCAATCCGACACATTGCGCCAGCGTGTACGAGCCCATGATGTCGAATAATGCTGCGAGTGTGCACCCAGCTACCAGTTGCAATCTGTGTATGCACTACATCGTTTGCAAGTGTTGGCCACACTGCGGGGTGAACAAGATTGTGTTCACGGTAGAGCGGTAAGTCCTCGCCGGCGAATAAACCTCTGTCTGTGCCGTGTTCACCTTCCAAGGTGTATTCCACGGTGCGCAGTACTTGGCCAGTGCGTATGGCGGTAACTGTTGGAGAACTTTTGAATACTTCAAATACAACTCGGGGTTGTTCCGGTTCAGAGGTGATTGCGTGAATAAACACGCTGTCATCTTTTACGAGTGGCTCGCACAACACAGTGTCTTGGTCGAAGACCGGTTTGCGAAATCGAACTTCACCGCCACCATTTTCTAGCCACGAAGTACCCCAGGCAGCGACTACTGGATGAGTGAGGTACGCATAGGTGGTGACGCCGGCAACTAGCGCGCGAGGAAAACCAGCGGCACGTGCGCCCTCATCTGTATGAATAGGGTTGCGGCGATGTTCAGGCAGATTCTGTGCTGTCACTGTCCAGGGCGTGGGCAAAGCATCGTTCACGCGTTCAGTCTTTCACCTTTGTCAGAGAGGGAGTTACTGGCCTGACGCATCTATAGCTTCACCCGTGATTATGGTGGGCATATGTCTAATCCACTTCTTACCGACAAGGCCATGGGCCTTGGCAACTTGAACAAACCAGCAGACCAATGGGCACCACCCACCGGTCAAGCACCAATGACCGATGGTCCTGTGTCTCGATGGGACGGCGGCATCATGACGGTGTCCGGTACTGCATCAGCAACCATGGTGTTGTTGGTTCTGCTTTTGGCATCGGCCACTGCAACATGGTTGAGCATTGATGCGCCATTGCCTGGAGATGTTGTTCAACTTCCAATGGGTTGGGTCATCGGCGGTTTTATCGTTGGCATTATTGCGGTGTTAGTTGGCTCTTTTAAGCCGCACCTTGCTCGCATTGCTGCACCTATTTATGCGTTAGCAGAAGGTGTTGTTCTTGGTGCCATTAGCCGTGCGTACTCAGAGGCATACGACGGCATCGTGCTGCAGGCCGTGGGCGCAACGCTCGGTGTGTTTGTAGTGATGTTGTATCTCTATCGCAGCCGCGTCATCAAAGTGAATGATCGTTTCCGTCGCAACATCATGGGCGCCATGATGGGCCTTATGGCGTTCTACCTTGTGTCGTTCGTTCTGGGAATGTTTGGCAGCATGCCGTCGTTCATTAGTAACGCAAGCCCAATGGGAATTCTGTTCAGCGTTTTTGTTGCCGGTCTTGCTGCAATGAACTTGGCACTTGACTTCGACATGATCGAAAAGGGTGTTGCAAACAAATTGCCAGCACATATGGAATGGTTCTGTGCACTTGGCCTCACCGTCACATTGGTGTGGTTGTACCTAGAGATTTTGCGCTTGTTGTCAAAATTGCGCGAACGCTAAAAACTACGCGTCAAGCGAATTCAAAAACGTAAAGAGAGCCTCGTTGAATGCAGCGGGGCTCTCTTGCTGTACCCAGTGACCTGTATTCGGAATTACCGAACCACCTTTGAAATTCGGCAACGTTTGCGACATGTATTCGATAGCGGTGGGATTGAGAAGATTCACTGGATCGTGTTCACCAGTAATGAAATAGGTAGGCATTGCTAGTTGGTCTACCGGTATGCGATGAGTGTTCTCGTAGTTGGTATTCATATTGCGGTACCAACTCACTGGGCCAAAGAATCCGGAATATGAAAACTCATGTACGTACGTGTCGAAGTCTTCTTGTGAAAGCCATGACCATGGAAGTGGCGGCGGGGAAGCGCGACCGGTGAGGAACGTGGTGTCTGCCATTGCGGGCAGTTCAGACGTGGTGAAGAACAACGGGTCGCTAACTGCGGCGCTCGATGCACCCCACAACATTTTTGCCATGGTGTCTGCAACATCACGTTCAAGTTCTTGCTCGGCTTCATTCGGACGTTGGAAATACAAGATGTAGAAGTACCTATCGCCGTAACGCGCTTGCATGAGATCGATAGGTGCCATTGGCCAGTTAGTGAATGGCACGCTTGCCGCAACGCCGGCACGCACGCGGTCGGGGTGAAGCCGACACAGATCCCACAGCAGCAATGCACCCCAGTCGTGACCGACATAGATGGCTTTGTCGTGCCCAGCTTGTTCGGCAAGCCCGAGAAGGTCTGCGGCCAGATGTGAAGTGCCATACGCATCTACATTGCGTGGCGCACTGCTGTGGCCATAACCCCGCTGGTCGGGTGCGATGACGTGATACCCAGCCTCTGCAAGGGGGATCATTTGGTGGCGCCAACTGTGGGCAGTTTCGGGAAACCCGTGCGCTAAAACAATTAGTGGAGCACCTACGTCGCCGCTTTCATGGACTACGAGTTCCACCCCGTTGACTGACGCAGTGCGTTGACGTACGGAAAATGGCATGAGTAATTACGCGGAGAGCGTAAGAGTGTTGGCACTGAGTGCGGACAGTTCATCCCACGTGAATGTTTCTGCGTTCCAGATTTTTTCAAACACATGATCGGACGCATCGTTGAACCCGTGACGATTTCTAAAGTTGTATAAAGCGGCCTGCTTCTTGACTTCGATACTCATTCGTGTGATGCGACCCAGGATGTATGTATCCCATGCGGCGGCTTGTGGAAGAGAGAGTTCGGTGTCTAACGGTGCGTTCTCGAAGCCGCCACGAAGACGATCGCGAGCTCGCAACATTGAACGTGCCATTGCAAGTGTTGTTGCAAGTTCACTCTGTTGACGTGGACGACGTGTGTCTTCAAGTGCGCCAGAGAGAGGACGAATAGAAATCAGCGAATCAGTCACTTCAACATCGATACGTGTGAGAGGCGATGTTTCATCGACGGCAATCTCGATATCTATATCTGTAAGACCTAATTGTTCTGCAACGAGGTTTGCGATACGTGCGATGTATGCACTGTCGAACGAAACAAAACTAAAGGTCTCTGGCGTGACCGTAATGGCCATGTCAGTTCTTTGCTGCGGCTTGCTTTTCGCGAATCTGAGCCTTGCGCTCTTCAAGTGCTTGCAGTCCGAGATCAGCGATGTGCTCATTCTCGTCTGAAGTGAAGCCAGCAAGTTCACGGAAACGACGTGCGATGCCGAGACTTGATTCGTCGCTGTCGCTTCGGCTTCCGCCGTAGGAGAACATTTTGTCGACGATGCTTTGGAATTCAAGTGCTTTCTTGCGACGCTCCGGATCATTCTCTGTCACTTTGCGCAGCCAGTCGCTTCCCATTTTCACGTGGGTTACTTCGTCGGCAAGCATCCAGTCTTCGCAGAACTCTAAGTATGGGTCGCCGGCCATTTCGCCGAATTCCTTCATTGAGGTGAAAACGTCGATTGCCAAACCTTCAAGAGCGCGGTTCACGCCGGCAAGTCGAAGTACTGGGTCATTTGAACATGCAGCCTGGAAAAGCACAGTGTTTTCCGCGTATTGGCCAACATCGCTGCCCATCCAATCGCCCAACTTCAAACTGATTTCCACGTGACGTGCTTCGTCCCATGCTTGGCGAGCCATGTCGAGCTTGAGACCAAATGGTGCTTCTTCACCGGTGGTGAAGTCCCAACATGTGCGTCCTGCACCTTCCAAAGCTTGAATTTCACCAACGAAGATGCCGTGCATGAGTGCACGTGCTGCATCGCTCGCGTCTGCGCGCGCTGGTGTGAGTCGGTTCGATGAGCGACGTGTTGACTCTGCGTTCGCAGGTACTGCACTTCGCGCATCGGACATGCGGTCTGCTTGTGTGATTTGGTTGAACCGCTCGTCGCGTGCCAACTCTTCAACTGGCATGAACTTTTTCATGACATTGCTCCTTGTGGTGCTGGTGTGTTGATTCCGATGCTTCCAGGACCGGCGATACCGCCGGCCTCGAGCATGATCTTTTCGAGCTTGGCTTGGTGTGCTGCTGCTCGATCGACTTCTTCTGGTGTTTCAAGGAGAGACTGAATCAGCATTTCCCCTTCACGCCAGTCATCAAATTCGTCTTGCAAGATGAATTTGATGGAACGAATTGTTGGCATGTCTGTGATCTCGCTGGTGTTATTCAGGTGATACGTGTATGCAGAGATGAAGTGAGGAATGAAGACGCGATAGACACCAACGAGTTTTTCGATGGTGAGTTCTGGAGCTTCTGGCTCGGTCATTGCATCGATGAAACGCACCATTGCGTCGTTTGCAGGAAGTGTGAGGCGCTCAGGATTCATTTCGCGAAGTTCAGGGAGACGCTTGTGCCATAGCTCGGCGTGCCATGCGTGCTTGTAGCAATGAGTGCCAAGCCGCATTTTGATGTCGAGTTCGGGAACGGTGGCGATCCATCCGCCCAATGCTTCAAACAGTTTCATTTCGGCCCACTTGTAGTGGCCAACACGACGCGCTGTTTCTTCGACGCTAAAACTGCCAGGCAATTCGCGACGGTCCCACGGGGCAAACGGTGCTCGAGGCTTCTGTGGATTAGCCATTGTCATTTCCCCTTTCGACTTGGGCAAACCATTGGCTTGCTAGGCGATAAAGAGAATCCTAACCCTCTAGGGGTGGGAAAACGAGACGCAGGTCACAGGTTTCGTCGTGCAGTGGGGCGCTGTGCAAGGAGGTCCTCGCTGAGGGCTTCCCCGGTGACTTCATCAGTCCAATAGGTATCGGCGTCGAGCCGAGCAAGGGCTGTGTCCACATCGGCCAGATCTTGTTCGATGGCATCAAGGTCGAGGGGGCTCTCATGTGGGTTCACGCTTTTATCGTAGGCGACCGCGCGCTTGTAGCGTCAATGGAATGAGTTTCCCATTCCCACCCCTTGATGGTTCCGCCGAAAAGAACCAGAAGTTCCCCGCAGCTCCTCCGATGGGCATCGACCCAGAGAAGCGTTACACCGCCACCATGGAAACAAGCATGGGCACGCTGGTGATTGCACTCGACGCAGCACGTGCGCCAAAGACTGTGAACAGCTTTGTGTATCTCGCGGCGTACCACTATTACGACGGCATTATTTTCCACCGCATCATCAACGGATTCGTATGTCAAGGTGGCGACCCAACCGGTACAGGTACTGGTGGACCCGGATATCGATTTGATGACGAATTGCCAAAGGCTGGTCAATATCAAATCGGATCACTTGCAATGGCAAATGCCGGACCAAATACAAACGGTTCGCAGTTCTTTCTCATCAGTGGTCCAAGCGGTGTGGGATTGCCACCTGCGTATGCATTGTTCGGACAAGTTGTAAAGGGTCTCGACGTTGTTGAGGCAATGCAAAATGTTCCGACTGGTCGTGGCGATCGCCCATTGACCGATGTGGTGATTAACAGTGTCACCATCACTGTCGCCGACTGAAATAACTAGCGATGCTGCGCGACGCATTGCGTTAGCAGCACAGGGCTTTGCCACGCCTCGACCAACGGGGCGAATTGATAGGCGTCATCTGCGCCGTGTGATGGATGCAGTTGGTCTTATTCAGATTGACAGTGTGAACGTTCTTGTGCGCAGTCAAGAGATGCCGTTGTTCTCGCGTCTTGGAAATCATCCGCGCACTTTGATTCCTGATGCCACAGATGCTGGCGAACTGTTTGAATACTGGTGCCACGAGGCAAGTCATTTGCCTGTGTCTATGTATCCGCTTTTGCAATGGAGAATGGAAGAAGCACGCAAGGGGTCTATGTGGCCAGGTTTACAACGCATTGCGAAATCTAAACCACAGTTGGTGAAAGAGATTCGCGATCGTATTTACAACGACGGGCCACTTGTTGCGGGTGATGTTCGCACACGAAAAGGTCCGAAGGGTTCATGGTGGGATTGGGACGACGGCAAAGCGATTCTTGAGTATCTCTTTTGGACAGGAGAGATAACTGCCCGACGACGCGGCAATGATTTTGCGCGTGTGTATCACGCCCCAAGTGATGTATTGCCATCTGAAATTTTGAATGCGCC
>JAPKZX010000089.1 GCA_026393575.1 Actinomycetota bacterium | reverse complement strand
CATTCAAGGTGATTCTCGTGTGAGTGGTGTGTTGTTGTCCTCGGGTGAACTCATCGAAGCAGATGTATTAGTAGTGGGCATTGGTGTTTCGCCGGCAACGCAATGGTGCGAAACGTCTGGTCTCACTATTCGCGACGGAATCGTGTGCGATGAATTCTTAAACGCAGGGCCACGCAATGTGTTTGCTGCTGGCGACGTTGCACGATGGCCAAACGCACTCTTTACAGATATTGAATCTGACATGCGCGTTGAACATTGGACCAACGCTGCTGAACAAGGTGCGCACGCCGCTAAGAATCTTCTGGCAGTCATGCGCAATGAGGAGGTTGAACCGTATGCCGCAGTGCCGTTCTTCTGGAGCGATCAGTTTGACGCACGTATTCAGTTCTTAGGTCGCGCCACAGCAGACGCTGTTGTTGATGTAGTTGCCGGAAACACAGCCGATGGAAAATGGTGTGCCATCTACAGCGTGAATAATCGACTCACTGGTGTGCTCGGTGTGAGCATGCCAAAACTGGTGATGCCAAGTAGAGCACTGTTGTTCACTCACACATCTCGTACAGATGCCCTTGCACATTTTGAACGTGTACTGGCAGCACAAGCAGCCGCAGCACCACCGCCGGCCAGGTAACACAATGACATTGCCGGATTTTGAACGTCTTGATGTGTGGAGATCATTTCTCACAGCTCACGCAGCAATGAGCAAAATGTTGTCACGTGCATTGGAAGAAGAGAACAACCTGCAATTGCCGTGGTTCGAAGTGCTCGATGCACTTGCATCCGCCGAAGAAGGGTCCATGCGATTCAATGATTTGGCCGAGAAAGTGATGGCCCACCCATCTAGCTTGTCTCGCCAAATTGACCGTATGGAAGAAAAGAAACTGGTGGCACGAGAGAAATCAGTGGCCGACGACGGCAGAGCCACTGTGCTTGTTCTCACACCCAAAGGTCATGAAGCGTGGAAAGAAGCCAGCATTACCTATTACCGCATTGTTCGACGCGTCTTTACGAACTGGCTCACCGAAACAGATGTGGTGGCGATGCATCGTGTTTTTTCCAAAGTTCTCGACGCCGATTAGCCACGAGCGCCCCAAACAGGGCAGACTTTGTGCCTACTTCGAACCGAAAGGCTCATCATGCAAAACGCAGTCATCGTTGACACGCTTCGTACGCCACTTGGAAAGCGCAATGGTCGCTTAAAGGATTGGCACCCAGTTGATCTTGCCGGCACTGCATTGAAGGCACTTGTTGAGCGCACAGGCATCGACCCCGCACTTATTGATGACGTCATCATGGGCTGCGTTATGCAAGTAGGCGAGCAGAGCTTGAACGTTGCTCGCAACGCCGTGCTTGCAGCCGGATTGCCTGAAACCATTCCTGGCACAACTGTTGATCGTCAGTGTGGCTCCAGCCAACAAGCAGCGCACTTCGCAGCACAAGGCGTTATGGCCGGTGCATACGACGTCGTGATTGCAGCAGGTGTTGAAGTAATGACTCGCGTACCAATGGGTTCCGCAGTTGCAGACGGCAAGTACGGATATCCGTTCGGCCCAATGGTGAGCGCACGCTATGCACCAGATGGCGGACTTGTTCCACAAGGCATCAGCGCAGAAATGATTGCTGACAAGTGGGGAATCACTCGCGAAGAGATGGACCGCTTTGCAGCACGTTCACAGGCATATGCAGCTCGCGCGACAGCCGAAGGTCGTTTCGAACGCGAGATTCTTCCTGTGCTCGACTCTGAAGGAATTTTGATGACAACCGACGAAGGAATTCGTGAGTCGCCATTCGAGAAACTTCAAACATTGAAGCCAGCATTCCGTAGTGAAGAAGATGGTGGCCGCGTAACAGCAGGTAACTCCAGCCAAATTACCGACGGTGCATCTGCAATGTTGATCATGAGCGAAGAGAAGTGCCGCGCACTTGGTCTTACACCACGAGCACGTTTCGTGAACTTTGGTCTTGCAGGTGACAACCCACAACTCATGCTCACAGCTCCAATTCCTGCGTCACAAAAGGCACTGGCAAAAGCTGGTCTCAGCATCGAAGATATGGACCTTGTAGAAATCAACGAAGCATTTGCTTCTGTTGTTCTTGCATGGGAAAAAGAACTTCACCCAAACATGGACAAAGTGAACGTGAACGGCGGAGCAATTGCATTGGGTCACCCACTTGGTGCAAGCGGTACACGCTTGATGACCACATTGTTGAGCGAGCTTGAGCGCACCGGTGGTCGCTACGGATTGCAAACAATGTGTGAAGGTGGCGGCATGGCCAATGCCACCATCATCGAACGCCTCGGATAATCACTAGATTGATTGCTGTGATCGCAGCATTTCCTACATTCAGCGCCATCATCTGGTTTGCTGCTGGCCTACTCATCATGCGAATCGTGTGGCGTTTTGGTTTTGGCATGTTGAAATCAATGACATCTACGTTGCCGCCTCCACCACCAACTGGTGAGATGCGACGCATCAATGTTCGTTATCGATGCAGTGTGTGTGGTGTGGAGTTACGTCTCACCATGGCACCAGATGAAGATCCACCACCGCCACGCCATTGTCTAGAAGACATGGACATCGTGGCACCGGTTGAATAGCGAACATCGCTAAAAGGTTTTCCCCAGAGTGTGGATAACTGTGTTGAGAACTACACATGTGTTATTCACAAAGTGCCTGCTCACCCTGGTGTAGGGCGGCACGTCAGTGGTATTTAGTGGCTGTGTATAACCCGCCAAGGAGCGAGCTAAGACCAAGAGCCAAGTACCAATTGCTGCGTCCACCAGGCACGAAACCTAAGTAATAAAACAAAATGGTGAGTGCGCCAAGGCCCAGCAGAACAAACATGAGCACGGGTACCCACTGCGGGCTTTGCTTCTTGTATTCAGGCACCGGCGGCGTGTATCGACTGTTGGGGTTGATGTCTTGAGCGTTGGTGCTGTGTGTATGTGAAGGAGCGTGCCCACCCTTTGGGGTTACTCGTCCTCCGCGCTTCTTCTTTTGTGCCACGCCAAGAGTGTAGAACGCCACGGGCCACCTGCCCTAACGCCACAAATAGTTTCACAATTAGCCCCTTTTCACGGCAGGCTTAGTACATGGCACGAATCCTCGTCATCGATAGTTACGACAGCTTCGTGTACAACATCGTGCAATACCTGGGTGAACTAGGGGCAGAGCCAGTGGTGGTGCGCAATGATCAACTCACTGTGAACGAAGCAGTTGCGCTTGCACCAGATGGCGTGTTGTTGTCGCCAGGGCCTGGTCGCCCTGAAGAGGCCGGAATCATCTGCGATGCCATTCGTGCGTTCGCGGGAAATGTTCCAGTGTTCGGTGTGTGCTTGGGTCATCAAGCAATTGGTCATGTGTATGGCGGAGACGTTGTTCGCGCGCCGCATCTCATGCACGGCAAGACCTCTTTTATTACACACCACAACACAGGCGTATTTGAAGGATTGCCTTCGCCGTTAGAAGCAACGCGGTATCACTCGTTAGTGATTGATAAAGCGAGCATGCCTGCTGAGTTAGTGATTACTGCTGAAACAAGTGATGGCATTGTGATGGGTGTTCGCCATCGCGATGTAGATGTTGAAGGTGTGCAGTTTCACCCTGAAAGCATTTTGACTACGTCTGGTCACGACTTGTTGGGCCGTTTCCTTCAACGCTGCAACTAAGGCATTTCCCCAGTCATTGTGCGCAGGCGCTGCACGATGTCTGTTAGCGGCGGATTACTTGAAGCGATGTGCATCACTAATTCGTATACATCATCGTTAGAAACATGAGCCACGCTGAAATTGTTGATTTCCAAAAAAACCGCGGTGGCAAGCCAGCCAAGGCGCTTGTTTCCGTCGATCAGGGCATGATTGATGACTAATGACTGCAGCAGTGCTGCTGCCTTTTCGGTAATAGTCGGATACGCGTCTTCTTCGCCGAGTGTGGTTTGAGGTCGTGCAACTGCTGAGCCAAGCAGACCAATGTCTCGTACAGGCGGGGGATCACCAAGCAGTTTTCGGCAAAGATCAAGAACGTCGTCGAGGTTGAGAAATTCTGTGGGTGGCGTCATTGACCAAGGCGCTCAATAGCGTCGGCATGAACCGACATGATGAGGTCTGCGGCCCCCGATACTCGGGAGCGATGGTCGACACGAATGATGTATTCCCGAATAGCTTGTCGAGCGGCGTCTTGCATAGAAATGCCATAGTCCGCAGCACAAGCCTTGAGGGCATCTTGCTCTTCGTCGGTGAGTCGTAAAGTCATAGCCATGGCACTATGGTATCACTTTGATACCAGTTGACAACCTGGATGACTAAGGATTTATCCGGCGGGGATGGTTCCGTCGCGGCCCACGGTGAGAACCACCTTGGTGGGTGGGGCAATCATGGTGCCAGCAGGGGTTCCTTGTGAGATCACTTTGCCAATGTTCACGTCGCCGGCTGCGAGGTTCACGTATTCCACTTCGGCCCCAAGACCAACCGCGGTGAGCTTTGCCCGGGCATCAGCTTCGGCCAAACCTTTCACGCTTGGTGTTGCAACAGGTTGTGGGCCACTCGAGACATACACAGTCACGGGCACTCCGGCATTCACCAATGTGCCAGCAACAGGGTCAGTACGAATCACGATTCCCTTAGCAATGGTGGCGCTTGCTTCTTCAGCAACAGTGACAACAAATTTGTATGGCTCGCCCTGTAAGAACGTTTGCGCCGATGCAGTTGTCTGACCAACCACAACATTAGGAACAGCAAGTTGACCAGTGCCACCAGAAAGGTTCACAGTAACGGTCATGCCCTTTGCCAGTTGGAGACGACCTGCAGGGTTCTGCACGGCAACTTGACCAAGTGCGTATGTCTTGTCGATGACATCGGGGCCTTTTGCAAATACAAAGCCAGCGCCTTCAATTGCAGCGCGAGCAGCCTCTTCAGTAAGGCCCAACAGTGGTGGAACTTCAACAGTTGCAGCAGGGAAGACAAGGGTGATGATTTCGCCTTCTGTCGCTGTGTCTCCACTTGCCGGATCTTGACTAGCAACTATTGCTGTTGCATCACACACAGTTTCTGCAGGGCTGAATGCAACTGAAAACTTCAATGCTTCAAGTTGTTGTTTAGCAACATCGCATGTTGCGCCCTTCACGTTGGGAACAGTGAAACCGGAGTTGCCGCCACCCAAGCTTGTGATGAGAAAAATAAGGCCACCAAGAATGACAAGACCTGCAACCGCTGCACCAATGATGTAGTTGCGCTTATTGCCTGGTTCTTCGTCGTAATCGGGAAGTGTTTCCACGGGCGTCATAGTGGTGGGCATCACTTGTGTATGCGGCAATGCTTGCGTGGTCTCTGGGTCTTGTGAAATAGGGGCCATCACGCTGGTGGCTTGATCAAAATCAAATGATCCACGTGGTGCAAGACCATTCGCAATGCGCACTTCGTCCATTGCCATTGTGGGTTGGTTGTTCAAGAAATAACGCAAGTCGTCGCGTAGTTGTTCGGCTGTGGCATAACGACGCGTGGCTTCCTTCGCCATACATTTCGAAACGATTGCTTCTAATGCTGGTGGCACATCGGCAACATGGTCTTTCATGCGCGTCGGTACGTCGTGCACTTGCTTGTATGCCGTTGCCAACGCAGATTCACCACTAAACGGTGGCTTTCCGGTGACTAATTCATACAGAACAATGCCTAATGAATACAGGTCTGAACGAAGATCGAGTCCGTCGCCTTTTGCTTGCTCTGGCGAGAAGTATGTAGCGGTGCCCATAACAGCGCCGTCTTGTGTGAGGCCACCATCGTGTGCAGAGTCGAGCGCGCGAGCGATACCGAAGTCCACCACTTTGATGTCGCCGTTTGACGCCACCAGAATGTTTGCTGGCTTAATGTCGCGGTGCACCACATTGTTGCGATGTGCGTATGCAAGTGCATTGGCAATGCTTCCGCCAACTGATGCTGCTGAACGCGCAGTGAGGCGACCTTGGCGGCGCAACACTTCTGCAAGCGTGCGACCTTTCACAAACTCCATAGCCATGAAGTATGTGTTGCCCGTTTGGCCCCAGTCGTACACGCCCACAATGTTTGGGTGGTTCAAGCCAGCAACGCTTTGGGCCTCGCGGCGAAAACGCTCTACAAAGTTCGGGTCTACGGCGTGCTCGGGGAAAAGAATCTTGACGGCCACATCGCGGTCGAGCAACAAGTCGCGCGCCATGAACACGTCAGCCATTCCACCGCGGCCAATGCGCTCGTGGAGTTCGTATCGATCGTTAATGATGATGTTTTGCGGATTCGACATAAGGCTCTATAGAGGCTACCTGTGTGGACTATTTGCTTGGGGGCAAGGCAAGCGCAACATCAAGAACTTGTTTGGCTATGGGGCCTGCTAAACGCCCACCAGTACTGGCGCTCACGGCATCATTCACGCCCTTGATAAAAACTGAAATTGCATATCGCGGTGCTTGTGCAGGGGCAAATGCAGTGATCCATGCGTGAGACCGTTGCTTCTCACCCTCGGGGTTCAATTGGGCAGTACCTGTCTTTGCAGCTACCGAAATACCACCGTTGAGTTGCAAGCAACATGCTGCGGTTCCCGATTGCGCAACACCAATCATCAGTTGCGTCATGGTTGCTGCTGTTGTGGCAGACATGGTGGTCTTCCATGCTTCAGGGTTGGTACGGCGAATCACATTGCGGTTGTGAGTAAGAGTCTGTTGCACCACGAATGGCTTCATCATCACGCCGGCATTAGCAACCGAAGAAGTGATCATGGCCATATGTAATGGAGTCACTTGCACTTGGCCCTGGCCGAAACCGTGAATGGCCAGTAGCGCCAGTGAATCGGTGAAATCTTCTGCTGTGCCGCCGAACGTGCTGGCGGCAGCACCGGGAAGATCAAACGGAACTTTCTCGTCGAAACCGAAACGCGTAGTGGCATCCACCATGGCTACTGGGCCAACGTTGACTGCGGTTTGTGCAAACGGAATGTTGCAACTGCGACGGAACACTTCAGCCAAGTCTCCACCACATACTTTCTTGCCGTAGTTACGAATGGGCTTCTTGGTGTTTGGTGGTGTCCATGAACGTGAGTTCTTGAACACGCTCATGAGATCAATCGTCCCTGTTTCCAGGCCTGCAGTAGTGGTGACAATCTTGAATGTAGAACCTGGCATGTAACGCTCTTGGTACGCATTTGCCAACAATGGCTTACGCGGGTCGTCTTGTAGAGCAGTAAGTGTCTGGCCCACAGAGCCGGTTTGTGCCACTACATCGTTCGGGTCAAACGTGGGGTTTGAATACATGGCCAATACAGCACCAGTGATTGGGTCCATCACCACAACAGAACCTTCTCTGTTTCCCAGTGCGCGCTTGGCAGCCTTTTGAATGTCGTTATTCAGCGTCAGCTGCACAGTGCCAGAGAGATCTTCTTTCGAAAACAAACCACCAGTTGATTCCAATTGTTGTTGCGCTGTAGTGCCAGCCAACACGTCGTTATGGGTGCGTTCTAATTGTGTGCTGCCAAAACCAAGTGTGTAATAGCCACTGATGTTGGCGTACAAATCTTTAGTGGGGTACACACGTTGAAAATCAAAACGACTGTTTGGTCGAAGTGCGGGGTCTATGGGTTCGGTTGCTGCAATCACTGTGCCGTCTGCAGTCACGATGGTGCCACGCATTTTGTCGAACTCGCGAACAGTGATGCGGTTATTGCGCGCGTCAGCCACCAAAGTGTCGCGTTGTAAAACTTGCCAGTTGGTGAGCTGCACAAACAAAATGCCAAACAAAGCAATGAGTGCTACCGTAAGATGACGAATGCGCTGATTCATGACGCGTCTGCCTTTACTTCTGCCTTACGCGTGCGCCACGCTGCAAAACGTTCAGACAGACTGGCTTCGTCGGGTACTTCGTGTAAGCCACGTGCAGTGGTGTCGCTAATGCGAACAAGGATGGCTAACAGTACATAGTTTGCAACAAGTGATGATCCGCCGTAACTCATGAACGGAAGCGTGACACCCGTGAGTGGCACCACGCGCAACACGCCACCAATGATGATGAATGTCTGCACAGCCATAATGGTGGTGAGGCCAGTTGCTAACAGTTTGTCGAAATCTTTTTGTGCGCGCAGTGCAGTGCGCATACCTGCACCAATTAGCAACACAAAAGCAGCGAGCACTGCTGTAGTGCCAAGCAACCCAAGTTCTTCACCTAATGCAGCAAAGATGAAGTCGTTGTGTGCTGCTGGTATTGCTGCTGGGTCACCCAAGCCAAGGCCAGTGCCACCCATGCCGCCATTGGCTAACGCAAATAATCCTTGAATGGGTTGGTAACCGCGTCCGGTGTATTGGTCCCATGGGTTTAGCCAAATATCTACGCGTGTTTGCACGTGTGCAAACAGTTTGTAGGCAATGAACGCACCGCCAGCAAAGAGCCCCACACCAACCACAAGAAAACTGGTGCGCTCTGTTGCTATCCACAGCATCACTACAAACAACGTGAAGAACAAGAGGGAAGAACCAAGATCTTTTTCTCCCACCATCACCACAACGCTCACGGCCCACGCCAACAAGATGGGAGCTAGGTGTTCAAGTGCGGGAAGCGTGTAGCCAAGAATCTTTTTGTCGCCACGCGCAATTTGTGTGCGGTGTTGGCCAAGGTACGAGGCAAAGAAAATTGCTAGAAGAATTTTTGCAAACTCACCT